>NZ_JBSFPC010000001.1:457695-929864 GCF_053587995.1 Gordonia sp. NPDC003504 | reverse complement strand
AGCACACTCGCGTGGTGATCGACGAGGTTGCGGATCACCACGATGGCGTGCAGCGCACTCTTTGCGTCCTCGTGGGTGAGGCCGCCGGTGGTGAAATCGAGTACCGACAACAAGTCGATGGTGATGTCAAGTTCCCCCGATGTCATGTACACCACAGTACGCCTCGTTGGCGGTCGGCGCAAGGGTCAGTTTCGTGAATCCTGTTGCTGTGCATAACGTTTGGTCTGTGGATAACTTGTTGTCGGCGATGTTTTTTGTCGGTGGGGTGTGGTATGGGGCGTCGCTTTCTCGGGAGATGCTGTGGCGGTGTCGGTTCCAGTGTCATGTTGCGAGGTCTCGACACGGACTCCGTTTCGACGGAGCTCAACGCGGCGGCTATCGCTCCGGGTCGGCTCGACCGGGCTCGACCGGCGGGATGAGGTCGGCTCGATCGGCGGGAAGGGGCTGTCTTGGCCGTAATCTCAGCGCTGTCAACGGAATACAGGGCGCTGTCAGTGCGGCGGAGAGCGCTGTCAGCGGAATGCAGAGCGCCGTCAGTGAGGACTAGAGCGCTGTCAGTGAGTAGGCGAGCGCTGTCAATGGATCCAGTGGGCTGTCAGTGCGCCGCGATTCCGCGGCGCACTGGCGTCGTCTGGTCAGACGATGCTCGGTGGCTCGCACCTGCCCGTCATTTCGGTCTTCGTGGTTTCGGTGTTGCCGAAAGCCGCCATATGGTTGACCCTGTCCCGAGAGTGACCGAGGAGTGGTGTGCATGGGCGAGGTGATCGGCAGTGTGCTGCCGTTGGCAGTGGCGGTCGCTGTGTCGCCGGTGCCGATCATCGGGGTGATCCTCATGCTGCTCGGTCGGCACGCGCGCACCACGAGTATCGGGTTTGCCTTCGGCTGGGTGGTGGGCATCGTTGCGGCGACGAGCGTGTTCGTCGTCGTCGGGGAGGTCGCCCGGGCCGGCGCCACCGCCATTGCGTGGATCCAGGTGGTCCTCGGTGTCGCACTGTTCGGCGAGGGTGTGCGTCAGTGGTTGCGCCGCAGGACATCCGAAGGGGTTCCGGCGTGGCTGTCGGCCGTGGACGGAATGCGACCGCCGTCGGCGGCCGCACTGGGATTGGGCCTCGCAGCGGTGAATCCGAAGAATCTGCTGTTGTGCATTGCCGCCGGTGTTCTCGTAGGTGGGGCGGAAGTGCCGGCCGGGTCCACGGCTGCGGCGATTGCGATCTTCGCCGCGATCGCATCCTCGTCGGTGGTGATCCCGGTGATCGCGTATCAGATCTTCACCGAATCCATCAGCGGCCTCCTGCGCCACGTCGAGAAGTGGCTGGAGAACAACGCCGCAGCGGTCCTGGCGACGCTGATCCTGATCATCGGCGTGGTTCTGATCGGCAATGGCATCGCCGAACTCGCCTGAGGCGAAGGCTGACTCGGCGATCCGGCTCAGCCGGATTCCCGACTCCCGGTGGTATGGACGACGACGACCTCCGGGCTCCACGGGACCAGGTCCTCGACGGTGGACTTCAACGATCCGATCGGTGGGAGATCTTGCGGGGCAAGCACATTGATGGTGACGGTATGTCCGCTCCAACCGACGCTGGTCACATCCGCCGACGTGACGCCACCGGCGTCCAACCAGTCCTCGGTGGCCGTCGCCACCTGCTTGGCCCACAGCGACGTCAGCGAGTTGACCACCATCGGTACCGCAACGACCACAAAGGCGACCAACAGCACGATGTAGGCGCGCGCACGGCGATGTACCGCGCCCGCCGCAACGGCCGCTTCCCGTCCGACTCCGGCGAGGGTGAACACCAGCACGCTGGTGATGACCATCGCCACCACGTTGGAGGCGAACAGGATGAACGCGCCCAGCGCCAACGAGGGCGCACCGGACCCGAGGCAGACGCCGACCACGCCGAGTGGCGGCACCAGGCTGATCGCGATCGCCACCCCGGGCAGCACGTCGCCGACATCGCGCCGGGTGATGGCCACGGCACCGACGAGCCCGGTGGCCAGGGCGGCCAGGAGATCTGCCAGCGTCGGTGATGTCCGGCCGGTGACCTGCGAGTTGGTCAACACGTTGATGGGATTGGGCAACAGTTGGGCGAACACCGCGCCGAGGATGACCACCAGGACGACGCCGGCGAGGACATATCCGACACTCGACAGGACCAGCCGCCCACGGGCGGTGACGATGCCCAGACCGATCCCGAGGATCGGCGTCGACAACGGTGCGACGATCATCGCTCCGATCACGGTCGCGGTGCTGTCGCCGATCACGCCGGACACCGCGATGATTCCCGAGAGCGTCAACATGATCCAGAACGCCGACTGTTTGGCCGGGCGGTCGCCGGAAGTCAGGTCGAGACGGTCGACGAGCTCATCGACGGTTCGACGTTGCTGGGTGGGGATGAGCTTGTCGATCACGGTGTCGAGCCCCTGTTCGTCACTGCGGCGATCCGACGCGGATCACCGCACTCGCCTGCTCAACATAGCCCGCAGTGCCGGGGCTCGCGGCCGCATCGGCCGAGGCTGCGGCCGCTCGATCGGCCGGTAATCATTCGTTGCGTATGACGCCGACCGAACCCGTCGGCACTAGCGTGTGACCGGTGAAACGCTGGCTGGTGCTGATCATCCTGTGCGCTGCACAGTTCATCATGGTGCTCGACACCACCGTGATGAACGTGTCGGTGGCCGACGTCGTCGAGGACCTCGACACCACCATCACCCAGGTGCAACTCGCCATCACGCTGTACACGCTGGTGATGGGATCGTTCATGCTGTTCGGTGGGCGTCTCGGTGACATCTTCGGACGCAAGAGGATCTTCGGGATCGGGCTGTTGGTCTATGGCGCCGGATCGCTGATCACCGCATTCAGTCCCTCGATCGGCTGGTTGCTGTTCGGCTGGTCGTTCGTCGAGGGTGCCGGCGCGGTGCTGGTGATGCCGGCGATCATCTCGCTGACCGCCACCAACTACACCGGCAAGGACCGTGCCACCGCCTACGGGGCACTCGGTGGGATCGCGGCCGCCGGTGCCGCGGCCGGCCCGCTGATCGGTGGGTGGGTGACCGAGGCCCTGACGTGGCGAGTCGTCTTCGCGGCCGAAACCGTGGTGTGTATCGCCGTCGTCGCCTGCCTGAAGCTCATCGCCGATTCCAAGGTCTCCAGTTCACGCCAGATCGATTGGGGTGGAACGATTCTTTCGTCCCTGGGCCTCGGTCTGGTGGTGCTCGGTCTGCTCAAGGCGGGTACCTGGGGACTGATCCGGCCGTCGGGGGCGCTGACGATCGCCGGCACCGAGATCACGCCGTTCGGATTCTCGGTGGTGCCGTTCATGATCGGCGCGGGAATCGTGGTGCTCGTCGGATTCCTCTGGTGGGAGAACCGGGTGGTGGCCTCGGGCAAGACGCCGCTGATGCATCCGAAGCTGTTGCGCGGCCTGCAGTTGCGCAATGGACTGGTGATGCTCATCGCGCAGCAGACGGTGATCGGCGGTGTCTTCTTCGTCATCCCCATCTATCTGCAGTACGTGCTGCTGAAGAACGCCTTCGAGACCGGGATCAAGCTCGCGCCGATGTCGGTCGCGATGCTCATCGCCGCCTTCACCGGACCCGTGCTGGCACGCAAGATGTCTCCGCGCCTGATCGTGTCGTCCGGGTTGGTGTTGGTGATCGCCGGTGCGCTGATCCTCGTCTCCACCATCGACCCGGAGCTGCGGGACGCGATGTTCGGTGTCGGAATGGCGGTCTTCGGAGCGGGATTCGGTCTCGTCGCCTCGCAACTGGGCAACGTCATCATGTCGTCGGTCGGAGATCGGGACCGCGGCGAGGCCGGTGGACTGCAGGGCACCGCACAGAACATCGGCATGTCGATCGGTGTCGCGATGATCGGAGCGATCCTCATCGGCGCTCTGTCCGCGGGATTCAACGACGCGGCGCAAACCGACCCGGACATCTCGGCGCAGACCAAGGCGGTGATCGCCGAGGCCACCGAGGACGGCGTCGAGATCGTGGCCCGCGATCAGCTCGACGGGATCGCGGTCGCCAACGGAATTCCGGCGGGCGAGGTGTCGTCGCTGGCCCAGGCCTACGTCGACGCGCAGATCATGGCGATCAAGGCGTCGCTGTTGCTGGCGATCGCCTTCGCGGTCCTGGGTCTGCTGATCGCCCAGCGATTGCCGCGCATCCCCGGTGTCGAATTGGGAGCCACCGACGACGCCGCGACGGGGGCGCGTCCCGCGCCCGCGTAGGTTGGATGAGGTGGACTTCCGAATCTTCACCGAGCCCCAGCAGGGCGCCTCCTACGATCAGCTCCTCGCCGTCGCGAAGGCGACCGAAGACCTCGGTTTCGACGCCTTCTTCCGCTCCGATCACTATCTCGCGATGGGCGACGGTGACGGACTGCCGGGCCCGACCGATGCGTGGACGACGCTGGCCGGACTCGCCCGTGAGACCGCACGCATCCGGCTGGGGACGCTGGTCACCTCGGCCACCTTCCGATACCCCGGGCCGTTGGCGATCTCGGTCGCCCAGGTCGACCAGATGAGCGGTGGCCGTGTGGAATTGGGTCTCGGAGCCGGATGGTTCGAACAGGAACACCTGGCGTACGGGATTCCGTTCCCGTCGCTGGGGGAACGCTTCGAGCGGCTCGGGGAGTCCCTGGAGATCATCACCGGACTCTGGCAGACCCCCGTGGGTGATCGATTCGACCACGACGGCAGGCACTTCACGGTGAAAGATTCACCGGCGCTGCCCAAACCGGTGCAGTCGCCTCGTCCGCCGATCATCGTCGGCGGTATGGGCCCCAAGCGCACCCCGGCACTGGCTGCACGATTCGCCGACGAGTTCAACATCCCCTTTCAACCGCTCGACGCGGTGTCCACGCAGTATGACCGGGTCCGGTCGGCGTGCGTCGACGCCGGCCGCGACCCATCGGCGATGACCTTCTCGGTGGCGCTGGTCTTGTGCTGCGGCGCGACCGAAAACGAGATCGTCCGACGAGCACATGCAATCGGTCGTGACGTCGACGAACTGCGCGCCAATGGTGCGGCCGGCACCCCGGCGGAGGTGGTCGAGACCATCGAGAAGTATCGGGCCGTCGGCGCGAGCCGCGTCTACCTTCAGGTGCTCGACCTCGCCGACCTCGATCATCTGAATCTCGTTGCCAAAGAGGTTGTGCCACAGTTTGGTTGATTCTCCGTAGCGCAGTGACTGTCTCGCTGTGTCTCGGACGCCGGTGCGGCGACGCCGGCAGGGTCGACTGCCTTCGTGACCACAAACGTCTCCGTCGCACACTCTCGCTGCGCATTTCCGGTGAGAACGCCTGACAGGGACGTTTGTGGGCATCGCGGCCGGCGCCCAGGAGTGCGGTGATTCGGTACGTCGGGCACATGTATGAATCCCCCGATCGACATCGATGAGCCAACCCCACGACATGAAGACCGTGGTGCGGTAGCGTGCTCAAACGCCGACAAGTGTCGTGAAACCGGCAGAACCCCGCACGGAGTTCTCCCGGTGTCAGATGTCCTGATAGCTGCAGACGGGGAGCTACCGTGAGCGCACGACGATTCTTACGCCGATCACTGGTCACCGCATGCGTGGCGACGTCGGTCGCAGTCGCGACGATCACCGGCGGGGCACCCGCGTCGGCGTCGGATCCGATCGCCGATCGCTACGGGAATCTCATCGCGGGCGGAGTCACCGCAACCAACGTGTCGGCTCATCTGCGCGCACTGCAGGCGATCGCGGCGCGCAACGGGGGCAATCGTTCCCTCGGCACCACCGGCTACCTACAGAGCCTCGACTATGTGGAAGGCAAACTGCGCGCGGCCGGTTACATGCCGACGCGTCAGGAATTCACCGCCACACAGTTCGAGGAGCGCAGCCATGCGCTGAGCGCCGGCGGCACGGCGATCGAATCGGAGGTGCTCGCCTACTCCGGTGCCACACCCTCGGTGACCGCACCGGTCACCGAGGTGCCGCCATCGGATGCCACGCCGGGATGCGAGGCCTCCGACTTCGGTGCGGCGGCCCGCGGTTCCGTCGTCGTCGTCGAACGGGGAGTGTGCGCGTTCGGCGACAAGGCCGACAACGCCAAGAAAGCCGGCGCCAAGGCCCTCGTCATCGTCAACAATGAGGACGGCCCGATTCAGGGCACGCTCGGCGAGGATGCCGGCGACCCGATCCCGGTCCTCGGTGTCGCGCGTGCGCAGGGTTCGCAGGTCCGCCAGGCCGGATCGCTGACCCTCGCCGTCGACGCCTCGACCACACGTGTGAAGTCGTGGAACCTGATGGCCGAAACAGATTTCGGATCATCGGATTCGGTGGTCATGCTGGGAGCTCACCTCGACAGTGTCCCGGAAGGCCCGGGGATCAACGACAACGGTTCGGGATCGGCGAGTGTGCTGCAGACCGCGATCACCATGACCGCGGTCGCGCCGGTGAAGAACAAGGTGCGTTTCGCCTTCTGGGGAGCCGAAGAGGAGGGGCTCATCGGGTCGACGCACTACGTCACGTCGCTGCCGGCGAGCCAGCGGGCAAAGATCAAGCGCTACCTGAACTTCGACATGCTCGGTTCGCATAACGGCGGATACTTCGTCTCCGACGGGGACGGCTCGTCGAAGCTGCCGGACTCGTATCCGGGCCCGGCCGGTTCCGGCGCGATCGAGGCCGTGTTCACCAGATTCCTCACCGGCAGAGGAGTGCAACCCGAGGTGTCGGGATTCGACGGCCGCTCCGACTACGACGCCTTCGCGCAGTCCGGTATCGCCTCCGGGGGAATCGATTCCGGTGCCGACAAGGTGAAAACCCCTGCACAGGCGGCAAAATGGGGTGGCACCGCCGGTGAGATCTTCGACCAGAACTACCACACGGCGCAGGACACCTACGCCAACGTCAACCAGAAGGTGCTCGGCAACATGGCGCCGGCCGTGGCCTACGCCGCGGGGTACTTCGCGATCAGCTGATCCCCGAATCTCGTCGGGATGTTGCCTGCTGCCGGCAGTGGGTTACCCTCGCCGGGTGAGACGAAATCGCGAATTGATCTCAATTGGTGGTGGGAGTGCCACGCCCGACCCGGCGTCGGGCGGCACGGTCGAGGCGGCGGCGCTGCCCACCGCCTACCGCTGGCCGTTGGATGACTCGGGGCATCTGCGCCTGCGTGACCGCGTGCTGAAGCTGACCGGGGTCGACCTGCTCCCCGATGACCGGATCGCGCGGCGCTACGGCGAACTGCTCAGCGCCGGCGATCCGACCGCGGAGCGGTTCGTCGCCGAGACCTATCACGGTGATCTCGGCCCGCGGGCGAGTCGTGAACTCCTCGATCGGGCCCTCGACCAGGGCATTGATGCTCTCGACGACGCCCCGCAATCGATGCGGGATCTGTTTGCCGAGTTCGACACGCTTCCCGAGTGGGCCGATCCCGCGACGATCGAAGCGGGCGCTGCGGTGTGGCGACGCTGGGCGTACGCGCTGGGCGGGGTCGGCAACGCCGGCACCATGGACACCTACACCGAGGGGTCGCTGGCCGTGCCCCTCTCACTCGCCGGTGGGTACGCGGGTGAACGAGCCCTTCATCGCTATCTCGAGACGAGCCGGTGGTGGATCGAGGTGTCGAGGCCGGGGGCGATTCTGCGTCCCGGAAGCCTCGGGCGCGCGACGACGATGCGGGTGCGCGTCATGCATGTGTCGGTGCGTGCCGGCGTGCGTCGTCACGACGAGTGGGATGACGAGAAATGGGGCCTGCCGATCAGCCAGAGCGAGATGCTGCTGACGCTTCTCGGCGGCAGCGTCGGACCGGCGATGGGGCTGTACGGCCTGGGGTACATCACGTCCAGGGCCGAACTCGAGGCGTCGCTGATGTTCAACCGCTACCTCGGCCACCTGCTCGGCGTCCGCGTCGACGACATCTACCCGCAGACCATCTCCGACGGCCTGCGCCTGCTGTACCTCTTCGACGCCACCCGATCCTACGACTCCGGTTCTGCCGGAGCCGAACTCGTCGAGTCATTCGTGCCCGGATTTGCGCCGCGGCCCGACATGAGCCGCCGCGACCGACTGCGCGCCTGGTATCACCTGCAGGCCCAGTCCGGGTACGCCCGGTTGTTCATGCTCCCGCAGAATCGTCGTCGCTTCGATCTCCCGGCCGGCTGGATCGGCGTCGCGATCCTGCTCGCGCAGGTGCCGCCACGCCTCGTCGGCGAAGTGCTGCGGCGGGTGATCCCGGGCGTCGACGAGCGTCTGCAACGGTGGTCGGTGGCCAACTGGGAGCGCTGGCACTCCTGGCAGTCGGACCGTCCGGCGGAGTTCGCGGCACCGTCGGAGTTGCGTCGCTGAGCGCTGTCGGCGTGGGGAAGGGCGCTGTCAGCGTGGGGGAGGGCGCTGTCAACCAAGATCAGAGCGCTGTCAACGAAGCGAGCCTGGCGCACCAGCCCGACCTGAGCTACATTATCTGCGTATGAATGCAGATAGTGATTCACCGGATGCTGTACTTCCCGATGATCAGGTCGCCCTGGTCGTCGAGGTGTTCCGCATGCTCGCCGATTCCACCCGCGTTCAGGTTCTGTGGACGCTGTGTCGTGGCGAGCGCTCGGTGAATCAGTTGGCTGAGATGGTCGGCAAGCCGGCGCCGTCGGTGAGTCAGCACCTCGCGAAACTGCGGATGGCGCGCCTCGTGCGTACCCGTCGTGAGGGGACGCAGGTCATCTACTCGCTGGAGAACGATCACGTTCGCCAGCTGGTGGCCGACGCCGTGTTCAACGCCGAACACGCCGGTCCCGGGATACCCCGCCATCATCTGCACGAAGACGTGAGTCGAATTCCGGAACACGAACACAGACAGGAGAAGTGACATGTCCGAACCCACTCCCGAAGTGCACACCCACGAGCATTCCCACGACGGTGGCGCGCACGTCCACGCGCACACCACGCACTCCCATGATCATGTGGAGCACGCCCACACCCACACGCACGACGGTGTCGAGCACACCCACTACCACGTGCATCAGGCGGGGCTGACCACCGAACACGCACACTCGCACGGCTGAAACTGCGCCTCAGCTCGTCGAATACCTCAGTAACGCAACACCATTGCTGAACGACGTGCACTCGTCGAGGTGGAGGGCCGGGGCGTCGGTGCCGTCGGGAAACAGTCGCCGGCCCCGGCCCTGCACCGCCGGATAGGCGAACAGTCGGTACTCGTCCACCAGGCCGGCGCCGATCAGGGCATGGGTGAGTGAGATGCTGCCGGTGACGACGATGTCCTTGCCGGGGAGTTCCTTCAACGCGAGAACCTCTGCGATGGTATCGATTCCGGGAAGGATCGAGGTGTTCTGCCACCGCGGGTCGGTCAGGGTCGACGACACGACGTACTTCTCGACGGTGTTGAGATAGTCGGTGACTCCGGTGGCGTCATCATCCTGCCGCGGCCAATACCCGCGGAGATTCTCGAAGGTCTTACGCCCCAAGAGAAGTGCATCGGCTTGTGCGTCCTGGCGATGAATCTCGTCCAGCAGGTCGGGCGTCTGATCGGTGGGATCGAACCACGTGGTGAGCATCTCGATCGACCCGTCGAGAGTGATGTTCTGTGTGACAACGAGTTTGCGCATTTCTCCTCCTGATGGTCGTGGTGGACCCGACATGGCGGTAGACCACGTGCGCGGCGAGAAATCATCGCTCACCGACGAAATCGCCCGGCTACTCCCGGGGTGACGCCGCACCCAGCAGGGCGGGTCTGTGGTGGTCGACGACCCGGCGGATGGCCTCGATCACCGCGGCGACAGCGGGGCGCCGGAAGGATTCCGCGCGGGCGACCAGCCAATAGGTGAGTTGCGCGTTCACCTCGGGCAGGATGCGGATCAGATCGTCGTGACGATCGGCCAGATAGCAGGGCAACAGTCCGATACCCGCGTGCGCACGCGTGGCCTCCACGTGGACGAAGACATTCGTCGACGTGACCCCCTCGGCCATCTGCGGTACCAGGGTTCGCGCAAGGTCGAGGTCGTCGACGGCGAGCATCGAGTCGACGAAGTACACGAGCGGGTGTGCGGTGAGCTCCTTCGGGCTCTCCGGCATGACGTGGTCGGCCGCGTACCGCCGCGACGCGTACAGCCCGAGGCGGTAATCGGCCAGCCGCAGCGCCTCGGCACGGTGGACATGCGGCTCGCCGACCACGATCTCGATGTCGAGACCGGTGCGCGTGTGCGAGGCGACTCGTGTGGCCGTCACGATCTCGACGCTGACGCCCGGATTTCGGGAGCGCACGTCGACGGCCGCGGGTGCGGCGAGCAGCGCCGAGAAGCCGTCGGTCGCCGACAGTCGGACCACGCCGTGCAGTGCGGGCTCACCCTCGCCGGTGTCGTCGAGATCATGCAGCGCGGCCTCGATGCGTTCGGCCGCGACGAAGGCACGTCGGCCCAGGTCGGTCAGTTCCCATCCGCCGGTTCCGCGGGCGAGCACCCGGCCGGCCAGCGCCTTCTCCAGCTGTTCGATTCGGCGCGAGACCGTCGTGTGATTGAGCCCGGTCACGTCGGCGGCGGTGGTGAAACGCCCGGTCCGGCCGACCGCCAGCAGGATGCGGAGATCCTCGGAGCTGACCTTGTCCCAACGCATATCTGCATCCTTGCAGATGTGATGCGACGAGACGTCCATTGAATGCGCATCGATGAGCACCAATACTCGAGCGAACGTGAGCGCCATCACAATGGCGGTGTTCTGAGAGGAGTGGCAATGTCAAACGTCTCGAGTCCGGGGATCGGTGAGCCGGAGACGTATCGCCCATCGGGCCTGCGACGTGTGGTCGCCGCATCCATGGCCGGCACCATCGTCGAGTGGTACGAGTTCTTCCTGTACGGCACCGCCGCCACGCTGGTGTTCAGCAAGGTGTTCTTCCCGACCGGCGGCAACGAACTCGACGCGATCATCGCCGCCTTCGTCACCTACGCCGTCGGCTTCCTCGCCCGACCACTCGGGGGAGTGGTGTTCGGTCACTACGGCGACAAGTTCGGCCGAAAGAAGTTGCTGCAGCTCAGCCTGATCCTCGTCGGTGCGTCGACGTTCCTGATGGGCTGCCTGCCGACCTACGCCGCCATCGGATACCTGGCGCCCGCACTGCTGGTGGCGTTGCGGTTCGTCCAGGGATTCGCGGTCGGCGGCGAGTGGGGCGGCGCGGTCTTGCTGGTCGCCGAACACAGCCCCAGTCGTCGACGGGGTTTCTGGGCCTCCTGGCCGCAGGCGGGCGTGCCGATGGGCAACCTCGTCGCGACCGTCGTGCTGCTGATCCTGACCTCTGTGCTCAGCGACGAGGCCTTTCTCGGCTGGGGTTGGCGCGTGGCCTTCTGGCTGTCGGCGGTCATCGTCCTCGTCGGCTACTACGTGCGGACCAAGGTCACCGACGCCCCGATCTTCGTCCGGGCGCAAGAGGAGGTCGACGAGGCCAAGGCGTCGTCGTTCAGTGTCCTCGAGGTCATCCGGCTCTACCCGCGGGGTGTGTTCACCGCCATGGGCCTGCGCTTCGCCGAGAACATCATGTACTACCTGGTGGTCACCTTCTCCATCACCTACCTGAAGGTCGTCGTGCACGCCGACACCGCCCACATCCTGTGGTGGATGCTCGTTGCCCACGCCGTGCACTTCGGTGTGATCCCGTTGGTGGGCAGGCTCTCCGACCGGGTGGGACGTCGGCCGGTGTACGCGATCGGTGCCGTCACGGCCGGTCTGTGGGGCTTCTTCGCCTTCCCCATGATGAACAGCGGTCACAACACCGTCATCATGCTGGCGATCATCATCGGCCTGGTCTTCCACGCCTTCATGTACGCCGGGCAGCCGGCGATCATGGCCGAGATGTTCCCTACGCGGATGCGGTATTCCGGTGTGTCCCTGGGCTATCAGGTCACCTCCATCGTCGCCGGGTCGCTGGCCCCGATCATCGCCGCGGCACTGCTCAGCCGCTTCCACTCCTCGGTCCCCATCGCGATCTATCTGGCCGCGGCTGCCGTGCTCACCCTGATCGCGGTGTACTTCGCCCGCGAAACCCGGGGCATCACACTGGAATCCATCGACGCCGCCGACGCTCGCGACAACCTCGGAATCGGCTCGCGGCGTGAGCAGGTGACGGCATGAGCGCGGAGCTCGTCGGGCGTCGTGCCCTGATCACCGGCGGTGCCAACGGAATCGGGGCGGCGTGCGCGCGTGCGCTGGCCGACCGCGGCGCGGACGTGACCGTCGCCGATCTCGACGAGGTGGCCGCCAAACAGCTCGCCACCGACATCGGTGGTCAGGCCTGGGGTGCCGATCTCCTCGACACTGCCGACCTCGAAAGTCTGCACCTCGACCTCGACATCCTGGTCAACAACGCCGGTGTCCAGGCGGTCGCACCGATCGCGGAGTTCGACCCCGACACGTTTCGCCGGATGCACACCCTGATGGTGGAGGTGCCGTTCCTGTTGATCCGGGCGGCGCTACCGGCCATGTACCGCAACGGTTTCGGGCGCATCGTCAACATCTCGTCGGTGCACGGTCGGCGGGCGTCGGCCTACAAGTCGGCCTACGTCTCGGCCAAGCATGCCCTCGAAGGGTTGTCGAAGGTCGCGGCGTTGGAGGGGGCGCCGCACGGCGTCACCAGCAACTGCGTCAGTCCGGGCTATGTGCACACCGATCTCGTCGAGAGACAGATCGCCGATCAGGCTCGCGTGCACGGCATTTCCGAGAGCGACGTCGTCGAGAACGTGCTGCTCACCGAGAGTGCGATCAAACGCATGGCGACGCCGGAGAATGTGGCGTCGTTGGTGTGCTGGCTGTCGTCGGCGGATGCCGGCATGGTGACCGGCGCGTCCTACGCCATGGATGGCGGGTGGAGCGCGAGCTGAGGTCCGCCGGTCAGCGCACCTGCGTGCGAATCCACTCGGCGATCTTGGCCATACCGATCTCGTTCGGATGCCCCGATATTGCCAGCGACCGCGGCACCGTCCCCTCGAACCACGGCTGCGCGGCGCACGGGTCGTGACCCACCGAACGTCTCATCACATCGATGAACGCGGCGTCATACCGTTGCGCGATCCGTGCCTGGGCGGCATTGACTTTCGTCATGAACGAGTTCATCCAGCGGGCATCGGCATCCGACGCCGGGACGAACGGCCAACATCCGCGGGTGCCGATGACGCCACCGTGGCCGACGATCACGATCCGGGCGTGCGGCGCCGCCGCGGCCCGCACCGCCCGCACCGCCGAATCCATCACCGCCGTCATGTGATTCAGTGATCGGTCGGCGGCCGCCAGGTGCGCCCCGTTGGTCCGGCAGCGGGCATCGCCACCCGGCACCTGTGTGGTACACCGGCCGGCGATGGCGCCCCAGTTCAGATCATTGCCGCCGATGGAGATGGTGACGAGATCCGTGGACCGGGTAACCCACCGGATCTGCGGCGGGATCGGGCCGAAAGGTCCGTTCTCCGGGAGATGAGTGATGTTGGCCGCCCACGCGCCGGCGCATGAGCGGTCGACGAAACTGCGCGGTGCGATGCTGCGGGCCAGGACGCGCGGGTAGGACACCGAACTCTGCCAGCATCCGTTCGCCGGCTCGAAGGCGGGCAGCGACCCCGCGGCCCGCGAATCGCCGAGGGCGACGTAGTTCAGCCCGGGCGGCAGGCGGCGGCGGTCGGCGTGCTGATCAACGGTGCGCTCAGGGCGATGAGGACGACGATCGCCGACACGATGCCGGCACGCCGTGCGCCGGGTGTCGGCCGGCCACGCCGGCGAGGATGGGTCCGCACGATGCTCGTGATCATGGACAGATACGTTGCCCACGGCGATGTCGCTTCCACATCCGGGCGGGCCGCCGCAGCACACGACTCACCGGACTCGTGGCGCAGGACCCCGCTGCCGAGTGATCGGGGGCTATCCGCGTGATGCCACGTGGTGCGTCGAGCGCCCCGGCGGAGGGAGGTATCGCGTTCGACAAGAGCTACGCGGCCCGCCAAGTGCCGCAGACATTGCTCTGGGTGGACACCCCGATGGTCCGAGATGCCAAGGCGGACATACCATCCTTCGTGCCGATGCTCGCCTCCGCCCCGTCGCCGTTTCGGACGAGGTGAACGTCGACGAATGTGCACGGGCCTTCGTCGACGGCATCGCCGGACGCGCCCGCCGCATCGACGTCCCCTCCTGGGTAAGTGTGTTCCGGTGGCTACGTCCGGTGTTCTCCTCGCGCCTGCTCGACAAGCAGGCCGATGGACTCGCCGCCCGCTTCGCCGATCGCGCCGACGCGGAGGTCGCCGAACTGCACCGGTGGGGGAGTTCGCGGATCGTTTCCGAGTCCGAACCATCGTGAATCGAGAAGATCGCCAGAAGTGCAGACAGATCATCTCTGCCGGATAATGCTTCTGTTCGTGACGGAATGCGAATTCGGGGGTTCTCGTCGCCGACATCGGATCTACGGTTGCGCTCGCTGTCATCGCATTCTCACAACGCGGCGTCGAAGGGGGTCACCGGTGTACTCGCTGTATGTCATCGCTCAAATCGTGCTGTTTCTCGTTCCCCTGGCGGTCGGTGCGAAGTACGGGCCGCTGGCATTGGTCGGTATGTCCGGCGTCTCTGTATTCATTCTCGTCGAATTCATGCGCCTGCGGCCCGCCTCCCCGCCTCTGACGGCGATCTTCGTCATTCTGGCGGTGATCTGTGCCAGCGCCGCCATGAGTGCGGCCGGCGGTATGGAATACCTTGTGCGCGTTGCGGAGAAGGCGTTACGCAAGCATCCCAAGCAGATTCCCGTGGTGGGACCGCTGGTGGTGTGGCTGTTCACCGTCATGTCCGGTACCGGAAACATCACCTTCGCGCTCATCCCGATCATGTACGAGGTCTCCTATTCGGCGAAGATTCGGCCCGAACGGATTCTGGCCACGGCCACCACGGTGTGTCAGATGGCATTGTTGGCGAGTCCAGTGGCAGCGGTGACCTATGTATTCCTGACCCAGACCGAGGACGAGGGCAACTCGCTCGGCAAGATCCTGCTCGTCACCATTCCCTCGACCCTGATTGCGACAATCCTGACATCGCTGGTCATGTCCCGGCTCGGCAAGGACCTTGACGATGATCCGGAATATCAGCGACGATTGGCCGACGGGGAGGTCGAACCGCCGCATGTCGGCACCGATGACGACGAACGCGAACCGCTGCCGCCCCGCGCGGCGTGGAGCGCCTACATCTTCCTGGCCGGCGTCGTCATCGGAGTGGTGCTCGGACTCTTCCAGAGCCTGCGGCCCACCTACGAGGTGTCCCGGGACGACGGAACGCTCGTGGTGAACACCGTGTCGATGACCTTTTTGATCCCGATCATCATGTTTGCCGTCGCCGGTCTGATCATGGTGATCTGCAAGGTGAAAACCCAACCGGTGCTGGATCAACCGATCATCGGTACCGGCCTCGTCGCCGTGCTGCTGCTGGTGTCGGTGCCGGTGCTGGCCGGCACGATCCTCAACGATCACATGGACGAGGTGGTCCGATTCGTCAACAGCGCGCTCGGTGTGTCCGTCGTCCTGTTCGCGGTCATCCTGTTCCTGCTGACCGCGCTGATCCAGAGCCAGTCCGCGGCGGTCGCCATCCTCATTCCGGCGGCGTTGACCGCCGGCCTGTCGGTGGGACCGATGACCGGCATGCTGGGTGCGACGGTCGGCAACAATCTGCTGGCGTCGATGAGTGGTCTGGGTCAGGCGTGCATCCTCACCGACAAGACCGGCTCGACCAAGCAGGGGTCATTCCTCGTCAACGGCTCGTTCCTGGTGCCGATGCTGCTGTGTGCGGTCTTCTCGGTGGCCGTCGGACTCGGACTTCAGCTGTTGGTCTACTGAAGCCGATGGCCGGCGGCGAGAAGTCGGTGACGGATCCTCGTCCCGAGTAGCAGAATGGGCTCATGCCTTCGGCACCTTCCCATCGCCCGCCGCGTGTCACCCCGACCTCGGATCCGGTCTGGGCGGCCACCGCGGCCGACGTGGTCGCGGCAGTCCACAGTGACCCGGCCGGCCTCGACTCGGGTGAGGCGGCAGCCCGGCTGGGCCGCGACGGACCGAACGTGCTGCGCACAGTGCGTGTCCGCCCGCTTCACATTCTCCTCAACCAGTTCCGCAGCGCACTGATGCTTCTGCTGATCGTGACCGCCATCCTCGCGGCCGTCCTGGGTGATCGGAACGACGCCGCCGTCATCGGGGTCATCCTCGCGGCCAGCGTGCTGGGCGGCTTCGTCAACGAATACCGTGCCGCGAAGGCGACCGAGTCGCTGCACGATCGCGTCCACCACAGCACGACGGCGCTGCGGTCGGGGCAGGCCACAACCGTCGACGTCGCGGAACTGGTGGTGGGCGATGTGGTCCGTATCGTGCTCGGCCAGATCGTCCCGGCCGATCTTCGGCTCATCGAGGTCACCGACCTCGAGTGCAACGAGGGAGTGCTGACCGGCGAGTCGACGGCGGCGGTCAAACAGGTCGACCCGTTGCCCGCGGACACGCCGCTGGCCGAACGCTCCAACTGTGCGTTCATGGGGACCGTCGTCGAGGCCGGAAACGGCACCGGCATCGTCGTCGCGACCGGGGTGCGTGCCGAGTTCGGCTCGGTGGCGGCAGGACTCGGCGACGATGCACCCCAAACCGCCTTTCAGAAGGGCCTGTCCAAATTCTCGGTACTGTTGTTGCAGGTGGCGGTGCTGCTGACCATCTTCATCATCGCGGCGAATCTGATTCTGGGGCGTCCCCTCATTCAGTCGATTCTCTTCGCTCTCGCCATCGCCGTGGGGATCACTCCGCAACTGCTGCCCGCCGTCGTGACCACGGCGTTGGCTGCCGGGTCCCGGCGGCTCGCGGACGCGAAGGTGTTGGTCAAGCGGTTGGTGGCGATCGAGGACCTCGGGGACATCGACATCCTGCTGACCGACAAGACCGGCACCCTGACCGAAGGGCACATCACCTTCGTCGACGCGTTGTCGGCCGACGGCCGCAGCGATGAGTCGGTGCTGGTGACCGGTCTGTTGTCGACGGATTCGGATGCAGCGCACGGTGTTTCCGGCGGCAATGAGCTCGACGCGGCGCTGTGGTCGGGTGCCGGTGGGGTGACCGAGGGCATCGCGGGCTACCGGCGGGTGGCCAGTCGCCCCTTCGATCATGTCCGGCAGATGGCGTCGGCCATCTCCATCGACCCGCAGGGGCGACACATCCTCGTGGTCAAGGGTGCCCCGGAACGGATCCTGCAACGCTGCTCGGTCGTCGTCCCGGAGGCGCAACGCACCGTGGATGGTCTGTTCGCGCAGGGGTCGCGGGTCGTCGCGCTGGCCACGCGTGAGATGCCTGCCGATCGTGACGCCATCGGCGACGACGATGAACGTGAACTCACCCTGACGGGTTTCCTGGAGTTCCTCGATCGACCGAAAGCCTCTGCGGCGCAATCATTGCAACAGCTCGCCGACCTGCACATCACGGTGAAGGTGGCCACCGGCGACAACGTGGTGGTGGCCGAGAAGGTGGCCGCCGACCTCGGAATGGTCTCCGGGGGTGCCATCACCGGACCCGAACTGGACCGCCTCGACGACGACGAGTTCGCGCGAACGGTGCACGACCGCACCATCTTCGCCCGCGTGACGCCGGATCAGAAGGCACGGATCGTCGCATCGTTGCGGCAGCACGGGCAGGCCGTCGCCTTTCTGGGCGATGGGGTCAACGACGCCCTGGCCCTTCACCGCGCCGACGTGGGGATCTCCGTCGACAGTGCCACCGATGTCGCCAAGGATTCGGCGGATGTCGTTCTGCTGGAGAAGGATCTGGGTGTGCTCGCCCGCGGGGTCGCGGAGGGGCGTCGGACCTTCGCGAACACCATCAAGTACGTGCAGATGAGCGCGTCGAGCAACTTCGGCAACATGTTCAGTGCCGCAGGCGCATCCGCGTTCCTGCCGTTCCTGCCGATGCTGCCGAGTCAGATCCTGCTGAACAACCTGCTCTACGACGCCAGTCAGCTTGCCATCCCCGGTGACCGTGTCGATCCGGAGTACCTGCGGTCGCCGTCGCATTGGGACATCGCGGCGATCCGGCGGTTCATGCTCTTCTTCGGGCCGATCAGTTCGCTGTTCGATTTCCTCACGTTCGCCGCTCTGATCAACATCTTTCACGCGCACGCACCGGAGTTTCACACCGCATGGTTCGTGGAATCCCTCGCCACGCAGACTCTCATCGTCTTCGCGATCCGCACCCGCCGCATCCCGTTCCTCCGAAGTCGTCCGGCGACGGTCTTGGTTCTCGCGGTCCTGAGTGTGCTCGCGATCGCGGTGGCCTTACCGTTCACCCCGCTGGCCGGTCCGCTGGGATTTGTCGGATTGCCGCTCGGGTTCTATCTCTTTCTGCTCGCCATGGTGGTGGCGTATCTGGTGAACGTGGAGTTCGCCAAGCGCATCTACTATTCGGGCGCCGAGTTCCGGGCGCAGCCTCCGTCGCGATGGCGTGGACACGAACACCACCTGGAACGTCGGCGGTCCCGATTCACCGCCGTCCGGCGTTGACGGCGCTCTGCGGGGTTAGGCTGGGGTGTGCTCTACCTCTCCCTCGTCGTCATCGCCATGGTCGCGGTGAGCGCGTGGGTGCAGTCCTATCGTCGCTCCACCCAGCCCCGTCGGAATCCGGATCTCTTCGTCGCCCTGTCCCAACTCAACGACCGGTCGGGGTCACCCGGCCCGTGGCGTGCCGCCGAGGTCATCGACGAGAAACATCACCTCGAGACCCGCGCCGCCTGGCCGTCGGCTGTGGTCGGGGCGCTGGCGATGGGAGCCGCGGTCCTCATCGTCCAGGATCCGTCGAACATGATCACCGGGGCCGGATTGCGATGGGTGACAGGCGAATTGCTGGTGATCGCGCTCATCTCGGCGGTGTGGACGGGCCTGTGTGTCCACCGTGCCGCCCGGCTCGTGGTCAGCCAAGCCGACCTGCATCGCGGCCGCTGAGGTGAGCCTGACCGTGGGCGCCGGCGCTGATGCTTGGCCTGACCGTGGGCAATCGTCCGCGTGCTGCGCGCTCCGGAGGACGAGCCCGACGCTGCCCCGCGCTCGGCACCCGGGTTGGCGCAGCTTCCCGATCTGCTGACGGCGGCGGCCGACGCCGGTGTGCGCGTCGATCTCACCGTCGAGGGTGAGCCGATCGAGTTGGTCCTGGGAACCGAGAAGACGGCGTACCGGATCCTTCAGGAAGCCCTGACCAACGCCACCAGGCATGTGGATTCGGCGCGGGCGTCACTCCGATTGCGCTATGCGCGTGACCAGTTGACGATCACCGTCGGCAACGCGGCGGCGGGTGCGCCGATCCGGGAATCGGGCTTCGGTCTTGTCGTCATGCGGGAACGCGCACAGTCGGTGGGCGGGGAACTGCGGGTCGGTCGATTGCCGGACAACGGCGCTCCTGCGTGAGACCTTCCGGATTCTGATCGTTCCACCCCGGATCTCGAGGTGGTGGGCGAGGCCGGTGATGGTGCCGAGGCGGTGCGGTTGGCACGGGAACCACGCCTGGACGTCGTCGTGGTGGACATCCGGATGCCGCGGGTGGATCGCCCATAAGAACGGACTCGCCGCACCCCGGGGTGGACGGGCTGCGCCGTGAATGATCATGGTAGCGATGACGCTTGGCGATACTTCCGAGACGGGTTGGCCTCGTCTTCGGTCTCGCCCCGTGCCCGGCTCGTGGGCTGATTCCCGATCAGCACGGCAACGCCCCAGATGATCAGCCCGACGGCGAGAACGATCCCGTGGGCGATCCGGAGGGCGCCGGGCACGAAGAACACCGGTAGGAAAAGGGTGAGACCGAGACCGGAGAGCGTCGCGCCCAGCCGGTCCATGGCCGGGCCGCCGCGTTTCCGCGCCGCGTGCACGATCAGCGCGATGCCCACCGCGGCCAGCAAGAACCAGCCGATACCGAAGGTGATCATCGGGACCCAGGCGTAGCGAAATCCGTCCGCGATCGCCAGCGCGTCGTAGTTTCCGTTGTCGCGGGCCCAGTGTCCGAGCGCGGTGAGTCCGTAGGCCTCGGCGCCGTAGTACGGCAGCAGAAACGACGCCGCCAGCCATGCGGTCAACTCCAGCGCCGAACCTGCGCTCGGGAGGAAGCGCAGGGCGACGGCGATCAGCACGAATCCGGTCATGGCGCACAGGTGGGCCGTCATCCACGAGGGTGCGGCGAACGCCTCGGCGCCGGCGCGGCCCTCTTCGGAACCGAAGCCGCAGATCAGTGGGTACAAGGTGAACATCACTCCCGCAATGATCGTCGCGACGCCCGATGCGGCCGATGTCGAAGTTGCGGTGCGTGGCATGTGCGGCGTCATGGGTTCACCCGTCGTAGTTGTGAGCACTGCTCTCTCAATTAGAGAGCAGTGATCACAAAAGGTCAACCGCTGCGTCGCCATTCTGCGTCGGCAGCCGTCGTCACACCGATGGCGAGCTTTGATCGGCCGTGTTCCCGGCTGTGACAGTAGGACCGGCGGCGGGGATGGTCACCGTCGTCGACGTGGACAGGCCACGACTGTCGGATGCGGTGACGACGAAGGAGTCGGCGGTGATCGCGCGGGGCGTGTTGGTGGTGTACAGCCATTGGCCGGTGCTCGGGTCCAGGGTGACGATGCCGTTCGTCGGCTGGGTGGTGATCTGGTAGGTGATGGTGTCGCCCGGATCCTCGTCGGTGGCGGTGACCTGGCCGACCACTCCGATGGGCATCACCAGGATGCCGTCGGCGAAGCTGGTGGCGTAGAGCGTGGTGCCATTCGGGCTGACCGCAACGTCCCGTGGGTTGAAGATCGCGGTGGTGCTGACGACGTCCCGGGTGAGGGTGTCGATGGACGTGATGGAATCCTGCGTCGCGACGTAGAGACGTTTCCCGTCGGGGATGACCGCGAGTGCGTTGGGATTGCCGATGCCTGAAATCGTGGCTGTCACTGTGTCATTGTCGGGATTCGACGGGTCGATGGCGACGATCGACACCGTCTGCTCGTTGGCAACGTACAGGGTCGTGCCATCGGGCGAGATCACGACGGACTCCGGGCTGGTACCGACGTCGATCGTCTTCACGATGGTGTTGGAGGACGTGTCGATCACCGAGACTGTGCCCGGGTCGGTGTCGCTGGTGACGTAGGCGTATCCGCCATCCGGGGCGATGGCCACACCATATGGGTAGGTCAATGGAATCGTCGTGACAGTTGTGTTGGTCGAGGCGTCGATGACCGACACTTGGTTACCCGAGCCTGTGGTCACGTAGAGCAGCCCGCCGTCCGGTGTCATCGCCAGATCCCAGGTGTCGCCTCCCGGCGGGATCTCGGTCACGGCGCCGGTACTCATGTCGATCACGGCGACACCGGCAAAGGTGTTCACGTACGCGCGCGAACCGTCCGGACTCATCACGAGATGAATCGGTGCCTCGCCCACCTGGACGGTCGATTTCGTTCCGGCGGCGATGTCGCGGAAGGTCACGGTGTTGGCTCCGAAATTGACGACGGCAACCTTGGTGCCGTCGGCGGTGAGCGGGGTGACACCCCACGGCCATCGATAGGGGCTGTTGACCGACTGATCAGTGATGATCATCGTCGACGCGCCGATCGAGCTGCTCGTCGAGGTCGAGGACGTGATGGTCGGGGCGTGGTTGAGTGCCTGCGGCGCGATGATCGGTACGGTCACGGTTGTGGTCTGCCCCGACGACGGTGTCGCCGAGAGCAGGTGCCAGTGCGCGCCGTTGACCGGTGTCTCATCAGACGCCGTGACTATGAACGAATCCGTGGTCGCGGCGGTGCTAGACGGGTCGGACAACCCGAGCACGTAGTCGGGATCGGTTGTGTAGGAATACGTTCCGTCCGGATACATCACCACTGTCTCGTGTTCGGGTTGGGTGAGCACGGTGTAGGTCAGTACATCGCCGTCGGAATCGGTGGCACCGAGCGATCCGGTGACCACGCCGGTGGTGGGGTCGACGAGCTGTGACGTCGACGACATCGCCGGATAGGAATTGAAGAACTTGCGATTGACCTGTTGCCAAGCGGCCCAGACGAATACCAGTGCAGGAGCCGGAGGCGGCGTGGTGGGGTCGGTAGCGGCGAGCGGATTGAATCCCAGTGCGCTCAGGAGGTTCGCCACCAACTGCGTCGGTGCGTTCACCACGCGGACACCGTGATCCGTGGTCACCGGTGCAGGTTCCTCGTCTACGACGGTCGACGATGTCTGCGAGGCTTCCGGCTCCGAGAAATCGCTCGCTGTGATCATGTACGGGGTTGCGGATTCCGCTGAAGCGTCCATGCCCGCCGCGTCGTCGGAGTTGCGCTGCAGTGAGTTTGGTGGGACGTCCACCGATAAAGGAGGCGACGTCGGGGTCGTGGGAGAGTCGGACGGTGATACCGAAGGCGTCACCTGCACATCGGCACCAGTGGGTGTTTGATTCTGTGCCGCAGTGGGTTTTACTGTCACTCCGGTATCCGCGGTGGGTTCCTCGCTGGTCGCGGTGGTTGCTGTGCTCGGCTCCTCGGTGGGAGTCTGATCGAGATTTGTCGGTCCGGTCGGGTCGGAGGTCACGTCGGTCTCGGCCGTCGATGACGGTTGTGTGTCGAGCTCCGTGGCGAGGTCGGTGCCAGCGGTCTGATCCGAGGTCGTTGACTGCTGATCGCTCTGGATGCTCGACGTCGAGCTCGACGAATCCACCGGTTCTGCGGTGGCCGTCGACATGACGCCAGCCTGGCCGCCCCACCAGAGCGCAGTCCCAATCCCTATGCCCGCCAGACCTGCTCGGAACTTACGTGTCGATCCACTGCATGGCCTCTGGTCATCGTGCGTCCTCGCGGTTATGTCGGCAGGCCCTGCGGGCCTTGGGTGCGGTGCGCCGCGAAGACGACGATTCCAGTACGACGAGGAGCCGCCAAGCCCCATCTTTGGGGGGCATCAGAACGGTAGCGGGCCGGATGAAGCGCCACGGCGCAGTCGCCCCGACCATCCTGCACAGAGACCCATCGACCAGACCCGCAGGACACCGCAGACCGCTTCGGGATCGGCCGGCCGACGCTCATCAGGGGGACGATGCCGAGAAGATGGGTATCTACCTGTTCGTGCCGGCGGCGGCGATCTGGGTCACGGTCGGCGACGTGAGTAGTCCTCGATGACCGGAGGCGTTGGGTCTATGGTCGGCCCGGCATTGCGCTACTACGAGGTAGATCTCCGTTGGATGTCAATGTTGTTGCGCATCATCGTTGAACCGCACCGCGCGGCGTGGACTCTTGCGGTGGGATTTGGGGGTTGCGACGGTGCCTTAGCCGGAAGCAGAAGCGACGCCTCTGGCCACGTGGTCGGTTGCGGAGCCGAGCTGCGCTGGGGAGGAATAGCAGGCGATGGCGATGAGGGCCAACCCGGCCATCGCGTTGAGGTGGGCCGCCATCCACAACGGTGCGGCGAACGTCTCTCGCCGTCACGGCCCACCTCGGAGCCGTGGACAAGTGGGTGCAACGCGAACAGTAGGTGGCGGGCCGCCGCGCCCGAGTCAGGTGAAGGCTACCCCGGGCTTGAGGCCGAGCTTCTTGAACACAAAGGCCGCAGGACAGAATCCGGTGAACGAGGACTGCAGGAGGTTGAGGCCGACGAACCCCGTCAGCCACAGCCAATATCCGGAAACGAAGGCGCCGAGCGCCACCGAAATCAGGATCATGGTGCCGGCCATGATCAGGACGGCGCGGTCGATGGTCATTCTGGGGAGTCCTCTCGGGCCGGTATATACCCCATGGGGTATCTGACGAGACAATATCATATACCCCCATGGGTATTCGGCTCCTTGCAGTCAGAAGAGGAAGCGACGATGAAGACAAACGAGTCGACCCTCGACCTGGGTCATCCGGGGAGTGGCAGGCATCGTTGCGCCGATCCGCGGGGTCGTCGTCGAGGCGGGCCGCTTGCTGGGCGTCATCCTGCTGGTGCCGTGATCATGCTGGTGACCGCTGCCGGGGGTTCTGCCCATCTACCGCGTACTGGGAATGGCCACAAACTGAGCTGTGGCGCTGAGCGGCGGTCTTCAATCCATACCGGCCGGCTTCGGCTCGGTGACGTGAGAGCCGATGACGGGAATCGAACCCGCGTATTCAGCTTGGGAAGCTGATGTTCTGCCATTGAACTACATCGGCGTGCAGGTCTGTACGACCTGCGACGAAAGACTAGCAAACTCCCCTGGCTGTTCCGACGTCGAGGCCCTTTCCCGGTCGGCGCGTCTCCCGCGACGGCGAGGTGCGCGTGGACGAACACGCCGGACACATAACTGAGGCGATCCCCGTCCGATAGCCTCGGACCGTGCTGCTTTCCGACCGGGACATCCGCGCCGCCATCGACACCGGGCGCCTCGCGCTTGACCCGTACGACCCCGCTCTCGTACAACCGTCGAGTGTCGATGTGCGCCTGGACAGTCTCTTCCGGGTGTTCAACAACACGCGTTACACCCACATCGACCCGGCGCAGCGGCAGGACGAGCTCACCAGCCTCGTCGAACCCGACAAGGGGGAGCCGTTTGTCTTGCACCCGGGCGAGTTCGTGCTCGGATCGACGCTCGAGGTGTGCTCACTGCCCGACGACCTCGCCGGACGACTCGAAGGCAAGAGCTCGCTCGGACGTCTCGGACTGCTGACGCACTCCACCGCCGGGTTCATCGACCCCGGCTTCTCCGGGCACATCACGTTGGAGCTGTCCAACGTGGCGAACCTGCCGATCACGCTGTGGCCGGGCATGAAGATCGGCCAGCTGTGTCTGTTCCGCCTGTCGAGCCCCGCCGAGCATCCGTACGGCAGTGCCGCGGTCGGCTCCAAGTACCAGGGGCAACGCGGACCGACGCCGTCGAAGGCCTACCTCAACTTTGTGCGGGATATTTCGGGGTAGCAGCAGGCGAGCCTTGGGCCGGAGCTGTTGGGCTGTCGGCTTGCATGGTCTCGACTCGTGGCTCGCCCTGCAGCGCTCGCAGCGGCTCGCCCGGCGAGAGATGGTCGGGCCGCGGGGTCTCGATACGCGGCGGCCTCGCTTCGCTCGGACGTCGCTACTCGACTGGCGGGGGATGATCGCTGTTCACCGACGCGTCGACGCGGCGCCACGTCGTGGTGGGTTCCGCGATCATTGCCCCGCGTACGTCTACTGGTATGAAGCTGACCGTCATCGGATGTGGATATCTCGGCGCGACCCATGCGGCCTGCATGGCCGAACTCGGGCATGACGTCCTCGGCGTGGACGTCGACGCCGAGAAGGTGGCTCGGCTGCGTACCGGTGAGGTGCCGTTCTTCGAGCCCGGACTGTCAGACATCCTGCGGCGCAATCTGACGGCCGGCCGGCTCGAGTTCACCACGTCAATGCAGGCGGCCGCCGACCACGGCAGTGTGCACTTCGTCGGCGTCGGAACGCCGCAGCGGGCACGAGGATACGGCGCCGACACCTCCTACGTCTTTTCCGCCATCGAAACCCTCGCCGAACTCCTGCGTGGTGAGCATCTGATCATCGGGAAGTCGACGGTGCCGGTGGGCACCAGTGTCGAACTCGCCGAACGCATCGGTCACCTCGCCGGAGACCTCGCTGACATCGAATTGGCCTGGAGCCCAGAGTTTCTCCGCGAGGGATTCGCCGTCGAGGACACCCTGCGGCCCGATCGGATCGTCGTCGGCACCGACCCGGAGGCCGTCACCAGCGCGGCGGTGGCGATGATCGGTGAGATCTACCGGGAGATCCTCGAAACCGGGGTACCACTGGTCACCACCGACTGGGCGACAGCCGAATTGGTCAAGACCTCCGCCAATGCCTTTCTCGCGACCAAGATCTCGTTCATCAACGCGGTCAGCGAACTGTGCGAGATCGTCGGCGCCGACGTGTCCACCCTCGCCGACGCCATCGGCTACGACAACCGCATTGGGCGCCGATTCCTCAACGCCGGACTCGGATTCGGCGGGGGCTGCCTGCCCAAGGACATCCGCGCGTTCATGGCGCGCGCCGACGAACTCGGCGCACACCGCACCCTCGGATTCCTGCACGAGGTCGACGCCATCAACATGCGCCGCCGCAGTGCCATGGTCGACCTCATCGAGCAGACCTGCCCCGGCGACCTCATCGGCGCCAACATCGCCATCCTCGGCGCGGCGTTCAAACCGGAGAGCGACGACGTGCGGGACTCGCCGGCGTTGAGCGTCGCCGGGCAGTTGGCCCTGCGTGGTGCCGCGGTGACGGTCTTCGACCCGAAGGCCACCGACAACGCGCGCCGCATGTACCCGATGTTGCACTTCACCGACAGTGCTCGCGCCGCGGCCACCGACGCCGACGTGGTCGCGCTGGCCACCGAATGGGCCGAATTCGTCCACATGGCACCCGAAGAACTCGACGACGTTGTCCGCCACAAGGTGATCGTCGACGGCCGACGATGCCTTGATGCAGGTCAGTGGCGTGCATCCGGGTGGGAGTACCACGCGCTCGGTGGTGCGGTCCGGGACCGCACCACCACCCCCGCGCGGGTCGGCACCGCGAGCGCCGCACAGGTCGGCGGCCCCTCGTCACGGGCAGCGATTCGCCGACACGTGCTAGGTTGAACAACCACACAGCGGATGCGGGGAGGCATCCGGGCGAGTGTAGGGAAATTCGATGTCCACGAGTGCAGATGCGGCCACCGCGCGCAGCGTTGTCCACGCTGCGCTGACTGATCGTGTCCGCACGCGGCTGACCAGCCGAAACTCGCCGGTCGTCGCCCTCATCGACCTCGACACCACGGGTGCCTCGGCCATCGTCGTCGACATCACGGCCGACGAGGAGATCATCGCGGCGCCCGCACCGCTCACCGACGTGACGCCCCGCGCCCTCGATCTGGCCCTCGCCACCCACCTGATCGGTGTGGCCCGGGTACCGGCACCCGATTCCGACGTCGGGACCGCCGAACTCCGCAAGCTCGCCGGGCGCGCCCGCACCCGACTGGCCGCCTCCGAGGGCGCGTTCATCATGGGTGAGGAGCACGTCCGCCTGTTCCGCGTCACCCGCCGCGACATGGAGGTGGCGACCGCCACCCAGGCCGCAACGCTGTCGGCATACATCGACGACGTCCTCGCCTCGGTCGGTGCGCCTGACGCCGCAGTCCTCCTGACCTCGACGCACGTGCAGTGGCCCGCACTGGACACCCTGCTGTCGCAGGTCCGCGGTGCGCCGGTGATGGTGCTCGACGACATCTCCGACGAGCCGCAGCCGACCCACGGAGTCGCGTTCGCCACGACGGAAGACTTCCGGACGCCCTCCGACGACCAGACCTCCCAGGTCCGGGTCGTCGAACCCCCGGCCGATGCTCCGACCGCGGTCGCTACCGCATCGTCGGTGGCTCCTGGAGCTGCCGACCTCGGGCCCCACGATGACCGGCCCGCCGATGGCCTCGCCACCGACGTGGAGCCGATCGGCGTCGACGATGCCGTCACCGATCAACTCGAGGCGATCACGGACCGACTCGACCCGGTGGAGGCACTCTCCGGATACCTCGCCGACTCCGATTTCGACGCCGACGCCGATTTCGACGCCGACTCCGCTGCCGACACCGCGGTGCCGCCCCCGGAGGCCGGCGACAGCCGCTGGTTCTCCCGACAACGCTGGCTGCTCGGCGGTGCGGTCGCCGGAGTCCTGGCGGTGTTCGGAGTCGCCACCGCCGTCGCCTTCACCGGCGGTTCGCCGGAGCCGGCGGCGCCGAGTGTCGCAGCGAGCGCCCCTGCCGTGGCCGCCCCACCCGGGAGCAGCGCGCCGCAGGAGTTCGCCGATCCCTCCGACCTCGTCGAAGCCCGCCGGCCTGCGGTGCTCTACACCACTCCGCCGCCCCCACCGCCGCCGGACACGAGTACGCAGCAGCAGAATCAGAATCCGTCGTCGCCGCGAAGGCAGGCCCGACCCCAGCCGCGGATTGTCATCCCGATCCCCGGGCGGCCGCCGATCGTCATCCCCTGACCGGGCTGATCAGGACACCGAATCCGGATCGTGTCCGGATTCCCTTGCGGCGGTGAGGTAGTCGGCCAATTGCCGTTTCATTTCACGGTCGAGCGCGCGGTCGAGCGCATTGTGCGCCGACACCTGGCCGGCTCGACGCAGGCCCATCAACAGGCGTGTGGTTCTTTCGGATTCGTCGTCGTTCGTCGGGATCCAGCCGTCGTCATGGCCTTCGGTGACCCGACGGCGGCCGGCGGAGATGAGGGTGTTGGCGACGCTGTCCATCGCCTTGTCGAGGGCGGCGTGCACGTCGAGGATGTCATCCAGTGACATCCCCTGGGCGACAAGCTCTCCGTAGGCGGTGACGGTTTCCGGATCGAGGATGGCGTAGGTGTTCGGCGGACTCCCGCCGGTGGATTCGGCACCGGCGGATTCGGCACCGGCGGATTCGGCACCGGCGGATTCGGCACCGGCGGATTCGGCACCGGCGGATTCGGCACGGATCAACCGGAAGTCGGAAAGACGTTGCCACTGCTTGGGATCCGCGGTGCGTAGGGTCTGCTCGAGTTCGTCGGCCGTGACGGAGGTGGGGGTGGTCTGCGACCACCGCTCGGTGACCGCTTCGCGCAGGCCCAGGACGTGGGCGAGGTCGTCCCCACGTTGCATACCGGACAGGAAATCGCCGATGTGGCGGATGGTGAAGCCACGGCCGAGTAGATCGTTGATCACCTTCAGGCGTGCGAGGTGTTGGTCGGTGTAGATGGCAATGCGGCCGCGCCGGAGCGGTCGCGGCAACAGTCCTCGGTCCTGATATCCGCGAACGTTCCGGGTGGTCGTCCCGGCTTCGCGGGCCAGGTCGTCAATCCGGTATTCGGTCACGGAGAGACATTCTCGCAGATCGGGTGTGACCGGTGGTCCGGGTCGGTCACTCCGGTGCGGTCACGGTCGTAGCCCGTTGGCGATCAATGCGAGCACACCCTCGTAGTTGGCAGCCGGATCCAACAGTGGTGGTAACGCCCCGGCAAGTTCCAGACTGACCGCCCCGTGCGCGCAGGACCACACCTGCATCGCCAGGACCGCGGCATCGCCCGTCCGGATCACGCCGGCCGCCTGGCCGTACTGGACGATGTCGCTGAGCGCGGTGAACGCGCCCTGCGCGGTCTCCGCATCAGGTTGGCATTCCGAGGAGAACATCAACTCGTAGACGATCGGATATGCCAGCGCGAAGTCGCGATATGCGCGTCCGCTGTGCGCGAGGCGAGCGGCGGGATCGCTGTCGGTGACCGCCCGGAGGTTGTGGCCGAACTCGGCGAAGGCATCACTGACCAGCGCGTCGAGCAGTCCTTCCTTGCCGTCGAAGTGGTTGTAGACGCCCATCGGTGCCACCCCGGCTTCCTTGGCGACCGATCGGACGGTGAGTCCGGCGACCCCGTCACGTTCGAGGATGCGACGCCCGGCGTGAATGAGGTTCGCTCGGACCTCGGTGGCGGGTGTGCGACGTGACGGGGTTGCGCTCGGCATATTGACAACCTACTAGAACGGTGTTCTCCTTGAGTGGAACGTTGTACTACAACGTTGGGTCAACGTTCCACAATCTGACTCCAACCGGAGAGGGGCGCATCATGCGCACTCGTTGGTGGGCGCTTGGCGCCCTGTGCTTTGCCGAACTACTCGTGATGATCGACAACACGATCGTCAACGTCGCGCTGCCGACGATGGCCCGCGACCTCGACGCCGGGATCTCCGGCCTGCAATGGATCGTCGACGCCTACACGCTGGTGTTCGCCGGACTGCTCCTCACCGGCGGATACCTCGGTGACCGGTTCGGTCACCGTCGCATGCTGCTGACAGGGATCGCGGGTTTTGTCGCGGTCTCGGTACTCGCGGCCTCATCGCAGACTCTGGGTCAACTCGTCGCGGCGCGTGGCGGCCTGGGACTCTTTGCGGCGCTGGTCTTTCCGGCGACCCTGGCGTTGATCACGACGATCTTCACCGAACCACGTCAACGCGCGGCCGCGGTCGGGATCTGGGCGGCGACGTCGGGAATAGCCGTAGCGATCGGTCCGGTGCTCGGAGGGTGGTTGCTCGAGCACTTCGCGTGGTCGTCGGTGTTCTGGGTGAACCTGCCGGTGGGGGTGCTTGCGGCCGTCGCCATCGTCGGGGTCGTCCCGGGGACACGCCCGGAGACGGTGTCGCGCTTCGACGTCATCGGTCTGCTGCTGTCGATCGTCGGTCTCGGACTGCTCGTCTACTCGGTCATCGAGGGACCGAATGTCGGCTGGACCGACGTCCGCACCGTCGCCGGACTCGGTGGTGCCGCGGCCGTGATGGCGCTGTTCGTTTGGCGGCAGATCGTCATCGCACATCCCATCCTCGACGTTCGGTTGTTCGCCAACCGCCACTTCGCCGCCGCGGCCGCCATGATCAGTGTGGCGTTCTTTGCGCTGTTCGGGTTCATCTTCCTGATCACCCAGTACTTTCAGGCGGTCAAGGGATACGGGCCATTCGACGCCGGGATCAGGACGCTCCCCTTCGCCGTTGTGATGGCCGTCTTCTCGCCCGTGGCGATGGCGCTGGCGCACCGATTCTCGCCCCGACCGGTGGCCGTCGCAGGTGCGATCCTGATGTCCATAGGGTTCGGCCTCGTCGAAACCACTTCGCGGACTTCGGGATACTGGGAGCTCATCGTCTGGTCGATGTCGCTGATGGCGATCGGGCTGGCGTTCATCTCGGGGCCGTGCACCCAACTGATCATGGACGCACTCCGGCCCGAACAGGCGGGCGCCGGAAGTGCGGTGAACGACACGACTCGCGAGGTCGGCGGGACCCTCGGAGTTGCCGTACTCGGGTCCGTCCTCACCTCCGTGTACGCCTCCGGCGTGGCGGATCGGCTTGCGGCACTCGGTGTTCCGCACGGTGCCGCCGACACCGCCGGGGAATCGGTGATGGCTGGCGTGGCGGTGGCGCAACACGCACCCGCCGTGGTGGCCGATTCGGTTCGTGTGGCGGTACAGGAGGTTTTCGTCGACGGACTGCACTCCGCGGTGTGGGTGGCGGTCGCCGTGACGGCGACGGCCGCGGCCCTGGCCGCGGTGCTGCTGCGAGGTGACCCGCGGGGCGCGACAGCGACCGACGCAACCGCGCCGGGGTCAGAGGTCGAGCGTGAGGTGGTCACCACTCGCCCGTGACACACAGGTCAGGATCTGCCCGCCGGCACGTTCCGGCTCGGTCAGGATGTTGTCGCGGTGGTCGATGCCACCCGACAACGTCCCGATCTTGCATGTGCCGCAAAAACCTTGGCGACACGAATACGGAACCGAGGGAATCTCGTTGCGCAACGCCGCGAGTAGGGTCTGGTCGGCGCCGACTGTGATCTCCTGACCCGTCGAAGCGATGGTCGCGGTGAACTCTCGACCGTTCTCCACCGGCGGCGGAGTGAACCGCTCGTAATGCAACTCGATGTCCGGGCGATCGACCAGATGTCGACGCAGATTCTCCAGCATCGGTACCGGGCCGCAGCAATACACCGCCAGACCCGAAGGGGCACGGCCGGTTTCGGGATCGATCGCGCCGACCAGCTCAGCCATGGTGGGCAGGCCGCCCTCATCGTCGGTGCGGATGGTGACCTTGTCGCCGAAGCGGGCCACCTCTTCCCGAAACGGGATCGAGTCGAGCGTACGACCGGTGTAGATCATCGACCAGTCCAGACCGAACTTCTCCGCGGCATTCAGCATCGGCAGGATGGGGGTGATACCGATGCCGGCCGCGATGAAGCGCAGCTTTCCGGCTGCGGATCCGTGGCCCGGTAACGAGATCGGAAAAGCGTTGCGCGGACCCTTGATCGACACGAGATCACCCACCGACAGAGTGTCGTGCACCTCGACCGATCCGCCCCCTCCGTCGGGGATGCGTCGCACCGCGATGCGATAGGTGAGCCGGTCGGCGGGGTCACCACACAGCGAGTACTCGCGCATCCGGCCGGATGGCAGCAACAGGTCGAGGTGGGCTCCCGCATGCCAGCGGTGCAGTATGCCGCCGTCCGGGTCGGCGAAGGTGAGGGCTACGACGTTCTCGTCCTCGGCGACCACCTCGCGATCCACGACCCGCACGACGGTGATCCCGGTGTCGGCGGTGGTGTCGTGCAGCGGCGACAGGGGACGCCAGAGCGGCCACCAGATCTTCGACAGCGCGGTACCGAAGGTGAGGAGGGGATCATGGCGCCACCGGCCGTAAAGATGCGGCGGGGGTGCGGTCAACGACGTCGTGTGGGGATGTGCGCGTTGATTCATGAGATGCCGTTCACCCCGCCCGACGTGCCGCCGGGGACGCTGCGAGATACGCGACTGCTTGTGCGGTGGAACCGATCTCGTTCGGATGGAACCCCGGACGGAAGTAGCTGGTGGTGGCGAGGATGACCTTCCACATCTTGGGCAGGACCCCGGCGCGGACACCTCGGAAGTAGTGGTATTCGCGCTGAAAGAAGTTGTAGTGCAAGCTCGGATCGCTCGTCATGATGAACCGGAAGCCACGGTTGACCAGCAGGAGGAGCACCGGCAGGGCCACCAGCATCGCCCGGCCCCGCCGCAGATATCCGTCACCGAAGTAGACGGCCACCTCATGGGCGACTGCTCGGTGCTCCACCTCTTCGGCGCCGTGCCACATGAACAGATCCGACATCGTCGGGTCGGCACCATGCTCGACCCAGGTGTTGTTGAGTGCGAAATCGCCGAGAATCGCGGTGTAATGCTCCAATGCCGCGATCAGCCACAGTCGTTCGACGAGATGTTTCTGGCGAGCACTGGGGCTGCCTTTGTGCAGCGGCCCCAACAACTTTCGGAATATCCACTCCATCTGGCGACAGAACGGGCGGGGATCGATGCCGTGATGGTCGAGGAATTCCCAGAGGACGTGATCGTGGGCCTCGGCGTGCATCGCCTCCTGCCCGATGAAGCCACGCATGGTGGCGATCAGTTCCTCGTCATGCACCAGCGGAAGAGCCTCGTTGTAGGTCTGTACAAACCATCGTTCACCCTCGGGCAGAAGGAGGTTGAGCACACTGACGAAGTTCGACGCGACCGGGTGGCCGGGGATCCAGTGCAGCGGGACCTGTGACCAGTCGAACGCGACGTTGCGAGCATGGAGTTCGACGGGGCCGGGGTCGGAGCCATCGGCGTCGAGGGGTTCGCGGGAACCGCTGATCGAGTGAGCGTGGGCGTTCATCGGTGGGCCTCCTTGCCGGCGACGACGGTACGTCGAGCTGCGAGATGTGAGATCCAGGGAGCGAATCTATAAATGCGGTAACCGATCTGGGCTTCCGGGGCGACCGGTACCACGGCCTTGTCGCCGACGATCGCCGCGACGATCCGGTCCGCAACCTTGTCGGGGGTGAAGCCTCGTCGGCGATAGAGCTCGGTGAGTCGTCGCTGTTCGGCGGACTGGGCATCATCGTCGAGTCCGGCGATGGCCGAGGTCCCCACGATCGGGGTGTCGATGAGACCGGGGCAGATGGCGCTCACCCCGATGTGGTGATCGGCGAGTTCGCCCCGCAGCGACTCGGAGTAGAGCAGCACGCCGGCCTTGCTCGCCGAGTAGATCCCCAATCCCCGCTGCGGGGTGAACGCGGCGGCGGAGGCCAGGTTCACGATGTGACCGCCGGTGCCACGACGGACCATCTGACGGCCGAACTCGCGACACCCGGTGATCACGCCCCGCAGGTTGACGTCGAGGAGTCGATCGATCTGCTCGTCGGTGGCATCCAGCGACGCCCCGGAAAGTCCGATGCCGGCGTTGTTCACCACAATGTCCGGGACACCCTGTGCAGCTGCGACATTTGCGGCGAACTCGGCAAACGCCCCGGTATCGGAGACGTCGAGGGCGTACACCGCGGTGGCCGCGCCGCTCTCCTTGCACATCCGCGCGGTCTCTTCCGCTCCGGCCGGGTTGATGTCGGCGAGGACGACGTCACAGCCGAGTTCGGCCAGGGCGCGAGCGGTTTCGCGGCCGATGCCGCTGCCGGCGCCGGTGACGACGGCCAAACGACCCGACAGTGCCTGATCTTGGCCGAATCGCCGTGCGCGGGTGTGGGTGTCGGGAGTCCGGGGTGAGCCGTTGAGGTAGGAGATGAACTCGCGCACATTGGCTGCCACATACTCCGGATGCGTTGACGGAAGCCAGTGCCCGGTGGTCGACGGCCGACGCCAGAGCTTGGCCACGTACTTGTGCGTGGTCGCGAATGTCGGTGGGCGGATGGCGAAGTCACGCGAGTTGAGGAGCTCGAGCACCGGAACGGACACCGTGCGCGGGGCCGGGAAGATCAGTCGCCGACCGATGTTCGCGCGGTAGTAGCGCACACCGGAATTCATGTCGCGACGCAGGGTGGGCCCGGTGTGCACCGCGTCGCGGGGGGTGCCGTCCATGAGGTGTAGGAACTCCCGCCAGACCCGCGGGTTTCCGAGAACCCCGAGGAACAGCCGCGGAGCCACCGGCAGGTGGAACAGGCCGATGTAGGTGGAGCTGATGGCCTGCGCGATCGAGTTGCGGATGTTGCGTGGCGTCGGGTGGGTGATGTTGTGGCGCAACAGCGCACCCACCTGATCGAGACTCGGGCCCGAGATCGAGGTGAACGACGCGATGGCCATCGAGGCGTCGCTGCGCGACACCGCCTCCCACGATTGGATGGAACCCCAGTCGTGCGCGACCACATGGACCTTGTCGTTTGGAGCGACGGCCTCGGCGACGGCGAACAGATCGTCGGCGAGATTCTCGATCCGGTAGGCGGACACGCCGTCCGGGCGGTCACTGCCGCCGATGCCGCGAGTGTCGTAGGCGAAGACCCGGGCATCCTGCGCCAGGTCGGCGGCGACCCCGTCCCACACCCGGTGGGTGTCGGGCCACCCGTGCACCAGCACGATCGTCGGCATCGCCGATTCATCGCGTGCGCCCCCGACGGCCTCGAAGAGAGCGAGGTTGACCTCACCGCTGCGGACCGTGCTGCGTTTCCATTCCACCGTCGAACTCCCGTCGATCAATGGAGGTAGACGTTACCAACGGTTACATGAAAAGCCAACGAATCCGGGGTTTGCGCTGATCAACCCCGAAAAACCGGTGGTCAGGAAGGTGTCACTGCCGATACGACGCCAGGAAGTTGCCGATCCGTTCGATCGCCTCACCGAGCTCGCGGGCCCAGGGGAGCGTGACGATCCGGAAGTGGTTGTGGTCGTCGAGGTTGAATCCGGTGCCCTGGACCACCAGGATCTTCTCCTGCAGGAGGAGGTCCTGAACGAACAGTTCGTCGTTGTGGATCTCGTGGACCTCGGGATCGAGGCGAGGGAAGGCGTAGAGCGCGCCGGACGGCTTCACACAGCTCACGCCGGGGATCTCGTTGAGTTTCTGCCACGTCACGTTGCGCTGCTCGTAGAGCCGACCACCGGGGTTCACCAGGGCCTCGATGCTCTGATAGCCACCGAGCGCCACCTGGATGGCGTGTTGGCCGGGCACGTTGGCGCACAGGCGGGTGGACGCGAGGATGCCCAAACCCTCGATGAATCCCTTGGCGTGGTCTTTGGGTCCGGTGATGACCACCCACCCGGCCCGATAGCCGCACACGCGGTAGGCCTTGGACAGCCCGTTGAAGGTCAGGCACAGCAGGTCCGGGGCGAGCGAGGCGATGTTGGTGTGCACCGCGTCGTCGTAGAGGATCTTGTCGTAGATCTCGTCGGCCAGGATGAGCAGGGAATTGCGGCGGGCGACGTCGGCGAGTTGCTCGAGAACCTCGCGGGAGTAGACCGCACCGGTCGGGTTGTTCGGGTTGATGATCACGATCGCCTTGGTGCGCGGCGTGATCTTGGCCTCGATGTCGGCGATGTCCGGATTCCAGCCGTTGTCCTCGTCGCAGCGATAGTGCACCGCCGAGCCGCCGGAGAGTGCGGTCATCGCCGTCCACAGCGGGTAATCCGGCGCCGGGATCAGCACCTCGTCGCCGTCGTTCAGCAGCGCCTGCATCGTCATGGTGATCAGCTCGGACACGCCATTGCCGAGAATGACGTCGTCGACGTCGAAGTACGGGAAGTCGGGGATGAGTTCGTAGCGCGTGACCACCGCACGACGCGCGGACAGCACGCCGGCGGATTCGGAGTAGCCCTGTGAATACGGCAGGGCGTGGATCATGTCGCGCATGATGACGTCGGGCGCCTCGAACCCGAACAAAGCCGGGTTGCCGATGTTGAGCTTCATGATGCGGTGGCCCTCGGATTCCAGCCGCGCGGCATGCGCGTGTACCGGGCCCCTGATCTCGTAGCACACGTTCTGCAGCTTCTGCGACTGCTCCAGCGGCTTGAGGTTCTGATTCAGGTGGGATACATAAGGCCTACTCACGAGTTCAATTGTCGCAGCCGCAGGCAAATCGGTTTTTTTCGGGCGTCGACGTCGACGTTCTCAGCGCTCTCCCTGACGTTGACGGCGCTTTGTCTCGCACTGACAGCGCTCTCTCCGACGTTGACGGCGCTTTGTCTGACGTTAACGGCGCTCTCTCCGACGTTGACGGCGCTCAAGCAAGCGCTGTCAACGAGGAGGTGAGCGCTGTCAACGAGGAGGAGAGCGCTGTCAACGAGGAGAAGAGCGCTGTCAACGAAATCGGGCCCGTCCGATTCGGTGTGAATCGGACGGGCCCGATGGCAGATCTCGTGCAGTCAGGCCTCGTGCAGTCAGGCCCTGTGGCCGGGCCGCTTCTTGCCGGCGGCGATCCCGAAGCCCTTGGCCTTCGACGCACCGGTTTCGCCGAGGGTGCGCTCGTCGGGAGCCGAACCATTGCTCGACGGTGCCGGAGCGTCGTCGACGGGTTCACTCACGGCTGCCGGTTCCTCGACGGGTTCACTCACGGCTGCCGGTTCCTCGACGGGCTCACTCGGCTCCTCGGCCGGCTCACTCGGCGGCTCGGCGGGCGCCGCCTCGGCCGGTGCAGCGGCGGCAGGCTTGGCTGCCGGCTTGCCGATACTGCCGGGGCGCTTCTTGCCGGCGGACATGCCGAAGCCCTTGGCCTTGGCGGGCTTGTCCTCGGTGAGTGCACCTTCCGCGGGCGCAGTTGCCGATTCGGCGGACTCACTCACGGCCTCGGCTGCCGATTCGGCGACGGGCTCACTCGGTGCCTCGGCGGGCGCCGCGGAATCCTCGGCCGGTGCAGCGGCGGCAGGCTTGGCTGCCGGCTTGCCGATACCGCCGGGGCGCTTCTTGCCGGCGGACATGCCGAAGCCCTTGGCCTTGGCGGGCTTGTCCTCGGTGAGTGCACCTTCCGCGGGCGCAGTTGCCGATTCGGCGGACTCACTCACGGCCTCGGCTGCCGATTCGGCGACGGGCTCACTCGGTGCCTCGGCGGGCGCCGCGGAATCCTCGGCCGATGCGGCGGCGGCAGGCTTGGCTGCCGGCTTGCCGATACTGCCGGGACGCTTCTTGCCCGCGGACATACCGAAGCCCTTGGCCTTCGCCGGCTTCTCCTCGGTCACCGCGGCCGCACCTGCGGGCTCGGTCGACGCCTCGGCAGGTGCACTGGCCACCTCGGCCGGCTCACCTGAAGCCTCAGCGGGTGCCGCCGGCGCGGCTGCGGCGGCAGCACCGGGCTTCGCGCCCGGACGCTTCTTGCCCGCAGACATACCGAAGCCCTTGGCCTTCGCCGGCTTGTCCTCGGTCAGCGCGGCACTGCCGGCCGACTCGGTCGATGCCTGGGCGGGTGCTGAGGCTTCCTCCGCCGGCGCCGAAGTTGCCGCGGCGGGCTTCTTGGCGCCCGGGCGCTTGGCTCCGCCCATGCCGAATCCCTTTGCGGCGGGCTTCTTCTCGGCCGCGGGCGCCTCAGCGGTGGCTTCCGCGGCTCCGGCCGACGCCGCCTCCGCCGGTGCGGCCTTGGCGGCGGCACCCGGCTTCTTGCCGCCCTTCATACCGAATCCCTTTGCGGCGGGCTTCTTTTCGGCAGGCGCCGACTCGGCGGGTGCCTCGGCCGGTGCGGCCTTGGCGGCGGCGCCGGGCTTCTTGCCGCCCTTCATGCCCAGACCGACCTTCGGCTTCGGCTTCGACCCGGCATCGGTCGTCGCCGCGGCAGCAGCGGCCGCGGGAACCTTCTCCTTCTCGGGTTCGGGTTCCGGCTCGGGGGCGGGCTTGCCGATTGGGCCGAGGAAGCGGCCACCGCGGGTCACCTCGGGGGCGCCGCGCTTGACCGACTCCAGCAGCAGCTGTGCGACGTCGACGACCTCGACCTTGCCCTCGTTCTCGGTGCCCGACGTCCGCGCGGTCACGCCGTCGGTGAGCATCACGCGGCAGAACGGGCAACCGGTGGCGACCTTCTGCGGCACGTCGCCACCGATGTCGGAGCCGAGTGTGTCCAGCGCCTCGTCCACCCGGTCGATGTTGATGCGCTTACCGATCTGCTCTTCCATCCACATCCGGGCGCCACCGGCGCCACAGCACATGGATCGTTCGCCGTGACGCGGCATCTCCCGCAAGTTCGAGCCGGACGCGGCCATCAGCTCACGCGGCGCGTCGTAGACCTGGTTGTGGCGACCCAGATAGCACGGATCGTGATAGGTGACGCCCTCGCCGAGCGGGGCGACCGGCACCAGACGCTTCTCCCGCACCATTCGGTTGAGGAGCTGGGTGTGGTGCACCACTTCGTATTTCGCGCCCAACTGTGGGTACTCGTTGCCCAGGGCGTTGAAGCAGTGCGCACAGGTGACGACGATCTTCCTGCGCTGCTGCGGCGCGGTCGAGAAGACCTCGTTCATCATCTCGATGTTCTGCTGGGCGAGCATCTGGAAGAGGAACTCGTTGCCCGCGCGGCGAGCCGAGTCTCCGGTACAGGTCTCGCCCTCGCCGAGGACCAGGAAGTTCACCGCGGCGATGTCGAGCAGTTCGGCGACGGCCTTGGTGGTCTTCTTCGCGCGGTCCTCGTACGCGCCGGCGCAGCCGACCCAGAAGAGGTACTCGAAGCCCTCGAAGGACTCGACGTCCTTACCGAACACCGGGATCTCGATGTCCATCTCGTCGATCCAGTTGGTCCGCGCCGAGGAGTTTTGACCCCACGGGTTGCCCTTGTTCTCGAGGTTCTTGAACATGCCGGCCAGCTCGGTCGGGAAGTCCGACTCGATGAGCACCTGGTAGCGGCGCATGTCGATGATGTGGTCGACGTGCTCGATGTCGACGGGGCACTGCTCGACGCAGGCGCCGCAGGTGGTGCAGCTCCACAGCGTCTCGGTGTCGATGACCGCACCGAGCTGCTCCGGGTCGAACGCGCCGTCATCGGAGGTGATGCCGTCGCCGCCCCCCATGAGCCCCTTGGACTCGCCGACCAGCTTGCGGGCGGCCTCGGCACGCGCGGCCTCCGGGATCTTTGCCAGCTTGGCCTCGTCGACGTTTCCGTCGGCGTCGACCAGGCCGACCTCGTCGCCGCCCATGTCGGTACGCCCACCGGCGATCAGATAGGGCGCCTTGGCCTGCGCGTGGTCGCGGAGCGACATGATGAGCAGCTTGGGCGACAACGGCTTACCGGTGTTCCACGCCGGGCACTGCGACTGGCAGCGACCACATTCGGTGCACGTGGTGAAGTCCAGCCAGGCCTTCCACGAGAAGTCCTCGGCCTTGCCCGCACCGAACGCGTCGACGTCGGGATCGGCGGTCTCCATGTCGAGGACCTTGCCGCGGCTCATCATCGGCTTGGCCGCACCGAGGGCGACGCCGCCGTCGGGCTGACGCTTGAGATAGATGTTGAAGAAGGCGGCAAAGCGGTGCCAGGCCACGCCCCAGTCGATGTGCGAGCCGACCACCGCGAGCCACACCATGCCGCTCATCAGCTTGATGACCGCGGCCCCGGTGACCCAGTACTCCGACGACCCCTCGAACAGCTGCGCGAAGTAGTGGGTGAAGAACGACGTCCAGATCGGCGGGTCTTCCAGGCCCGCCGAGATCTTGAAGGTCTTGACGAAGACCATGCCCAGGCCCTCGAGCAGCACGACCCATTCGACGAAGTAGGCGGCGCCGAACCGCGAACCCGAGAAACGGGAGATCCGCTCGGGCACACGGGGATGGTTGAGCTGGCGAATGATCATCAGCGTGACGATGCCGATGACCGTGCCGAGCCCGAGGGCCTCGTCGGCGAAAATGTAGATGTTCCAGGAACCGATGATCGGCCAGTGGAAGTGCGGGTCGAAGATCTGACCGTAGGCCTCGAACCAGAAGATCGCGCCGATCAGGAAGCCGAACATCACCAGCCAGTGCGCCCAGCCGACAGTTCGGAACTTGACCATGCGGGTGTGGGCGACGAACTCCTTGAGCATCGTCCACAGGCGGGGGAGCACCGGAAAATACCGGCCGCTGTCGATGCGCTGGCCCTGGGCGATGGCACGCACCATGCGCCAGACTCCGCGCAGGAACAGCGCCCAACAGAACAGGCTGATGACCGCGGCAATCGTGCCGATGGTGATCGTCGTGGCATTCACGGCGTCCGGCCCCTCTCTGGTTGTCTTCAGACCCTCCGGCGCTGGCTGACGGGCGCGGGGTCAGACGTCTACTACAGGTAACCGTAATTGCTGGGGGTGAGGCAGCGCTGCCAAGGCTGACCTAAGTAACGCTCGGTCGGTTACCGGTGGTGTCAGACAGATGATACTTGTCAGTAACTTACTGTCCAGTCAGATAGTGGGTGGTGTGACGCGCGCGACCTTCTCCAGCTCGTCGAGCGCGGTATCGAGATGCGTGAGCAGCCGCTGCAGGCTGGGCAGCTCCTTGCGGGCGCCGATGAGCCCGAAATTGATGTGCTCGGCGGTCGAGGTCACGGTGATGTTCAGCGCCAACCCCTCCATCGCAACCGACACCGGATAGACCCCGTCGAGCCGGGCGCCGTTCCAGTACAGATTCCTGGTGGGTCCGGGGACGTTGCTGATGATGATGTTGAAGTTCGACGGTATGTGGCCGGCGAGGCCGGGGACGATCGTCAGCGCCAGAGGCGCCACCGCGGCCGCCCCGTACGCAAGGGCCTGCAACGGGGAGAGTCCGCGGATGACCTTCTTCGACTCGCGCATCGACCCGACCAACGTGGCCAGGCGGCGCTCGGGGTCCGGCTGATCGGTCGCCAGATTGGCCAGGATCGCGGTGACCGCATTGCCCTCGTGATCGTCACCTCCGATCCGGGTGGACACCGGCACGGCCGCGATCAGCGGTGCGGCCGGGAGTTCGTCGTGGTCGATGAGGTAGGACCGCAATGCCCCCGCGCACATGGCGGCCACCACGTCGTTGATGGTGATCTCCAGCTCGTCGGCGACGGCCCGCAGGCGAGCGGTCTCCCACTGCTGCGCCGCGAACCGTCGGGCGCTGCCGATCGAGACATCGAGCATCGTGCGGGGCGCGGGACTCACCGGGGAGGTGAAGCTGTCGTTGGACACGGTGTTCCAGGCGATCTTCGCTGCGGCCGGCGCGATTCCGGCGATCTGTCCCGCGACGTCGAGGGCTGCACCGGCGGCACCGAGAACGCCGGAGACGCTCAGCAGCGATGCGCCGGCGGGCTTGCGTGGACGCGACGAGACGGACGGAGCCCACGGTGACGTGCCATTGCGGTCGGCCGGATCGGGCGACAGGGTTCGCTCCAGCATGCGCAGCGCGGAGACGCCATCGAGGAGGGAGTGGTGGATCTTGGTGTAGAGCGCGACGCGGCCGTCTTCGAGACCCTCGACGATGTGCAATTCCCACATCGGCCGGTTGCGGTCGAGCAGGGCACTGTGGTGCAGCGACACGTAGCGGAGCAACTCGCGGATGCGACCCGGTCGGGGCAGTACGGTCCGGCGTACGTGATAATCGAAATCGATCTCGTCGTCGTAGGACCAGGCCAGCAGCCCCATCAGCGCGACGGGCGTCGCGGGACGTTTGCGGAACAGCGAGCGCACCTCGGTGCACGCGCCGAAGCGGTCGATCATCTCCTCGGCGAGGTCGGCGGCGCTCTGCCCGTCGCGGGGGATGAACAACTGCAGCCCACCCACATGCATCGGTTGTTCGCGGGTCTCGGCCATGAGGAACATCGATTCCGTGACCGGCATGTATGGCATGACGCCCCCTTCGACCCCTGATGAATCCCTGATGTGGGAGATCCTGCGGTGTGGGTCCCATTACAGTACCGCCGGAGGAGATCCGTGCGTGTACCGGTCCGTGGTGACCTCTACCGTGGTGCCCTGTGGGGATGCGAGCGGTGGCCGGACGGGCGTTCCTGATCGCCCTGATCGCCGTCGAACTCGTCATCACCCTGGCGGCGACCTGGGTCTACGTCTCCGCCCACGGGCGGGTCGTCGACGAGCGTGACATCGCCGCCGGCTCCACCGTCGTCGTCCTCGGGTCGCTGGTCGACGACGGGGAACCCGGCGACTATGTGCGGGGTCGCCTCGATACCGCACTGGAGCTATACCGGTCGGGGCGAGCGGATCGAATCATCAACTCCGGCAACGGGAATCCGGACGCAGGAGATGAACCGGCGGTGATGCGGGCCTACCTCGAGGGTCACGGCGTCCCGGCCGGGATCATCGTCGATGACCCCGCGGGATTCGACACCGCGGCGAGCTGCCGGCGGCTGCGTGACGAGTTCGACGTCGACGATCCGGTGATCGTCACCCAGGACTTTCACGTCTCGCGGGCCGTGGCGTTGTGTCGCAGCCTCGGAATCGATGCGACCGGGGTGGCCGCGCACTGCGACTGCTCGTGGCCGACCCTGCTGCGCAACCACTTTCGTGAGGCCGTGCTCGCGCGTCCGCGGGCATTGCTGACCGCCGTGGCCGGCTGACGGGTCTTACCGGCGCCGCAACGGCAGTCGCGGACGACCGGTCAGGTAGAGCGAACCGGGTAGGTGACGCAGCACCTCGACCAGCAGCAACGAACCGGCCAGGGTGGCGAGGTAGACGACCGCGGTACCCCAGGGCTGGCCCAGCGCCTCGAGGATGGCCGGGCGTCCGTCGACCTTCGGATAGAGGATGAAGAACAGCACCAGCACGTGGCACAGGAACACGCTGAACGAGCGGTTCGATGCGAACGAGACCGCCCGGGCGAACCGCGGGGTGAAGTCACGCCAATGCTCGCCCCAGTGGGCGGCGGCGGCATATAGGCACGTCATCGCCACGATCAGGAACGGGATCAGCGTCGGGAAGAATGCCGAGTCGTTGTCGTGGACCGGATGTCCCTGCACCTTCACGCCGTACAGGTAGACACCGACCGCGAATCCGCCGGTCAGCAGGAGGGCGCCGGCGAGCCACCAGGCCTTCCCCGACAGCCACTCCGCGATCTCCTCGCGGTGTACCGCGGCGATTGCGCCATAGAAGATGAAGAACTGATACGGGATGAACGTCGCGTAGTGATGCCACCAGTACGGCGCGACCGACGCGGGCGGTTCCCAATAGGTGATGATCAGCGTGATCGCGACCTGCACGGCCAGGCTGCCCGCGAGAAGCATGCGATGCCGGCCGACGGTGGCCCGCACCACCCACAGCACCAGCGGGAACAACAGGTAGACCTGCAGCATCACGAACAGGAAGTACATCTGGAACCCGGACAGACCCCACACGACGAGCTTGCCGAACTCGTTGAGGCTGGTCGGCACGTCCGACAGTCGGCCATTGGCCCACATCGCCTGGACCACCCAGTAGATGAGCGACCAGATCAGGTACGGGAAGATCACCAGCTTGATCCGGCGACGCCAGAAATCGAGCGTGGAGAAGTCCGCCTTGTCGAAGTTCTGGTACATCAGCACGAAGCCGGTGAGCGCGAAGAAGGTGTTGCGGGTGAAGTGCAGCAGCAGCGAGGTCGTGTTGACCGGCAGGCTGGTGAATTCGTTGGTGGTCTGGGTGAGGCAGTGGACGAAGATGACCAACGAGAAGGTCGTCGCCCGGATCAGGTCCACATGGTGCAGATAGGCCCGCCGAGTGCGGCCGGCGACGGCGGTGGCGAACGTCGATTGTGGAGCTGATGGCTGCACGCCGGTATCGGTCGCGCGCGTGACTGCGGTCGTCATACCCCTACTCTCGGACAACGGTGCGGGCGGCTGGCCCGTCGACCGCCGGTGTGCGGCGCTCCCCGCCCCGGAACCGGCGTCAGTGGAAGATCGGTCGCGTCGTCGCGATCGGCAGGGCGGTGATCCATCCGCAGCCGTGATCTATCCGTGATCTGACGTCAGGGTAGCAGCGCAACCTTGGCGTTCCCTGGGACGCATCTGCCAGACCGTCCCAGGGGTGAAAAACCTCACAATCGCCACGATCCAGACATTCCTCGGGTCGATGCCCGCCGCGGCGGTCCCATGTCGACGATGCAACTTCGGTGAACGTAATCCTGTCGCCTCGATCGGCAACCCGGCACCCTGACTCGCACCGCCCACCCGTGCGAGTTCGTATCCCGGGCACCACACATGACCAGCGCGACGCCAGTCGCAGGAGAGGACAACAACCATGGCCGAACAACCCACGAAGTCGGTGGCAATCGTCGGAGCCGGGCTGGCCGGCACGAGTGCCGCACTCGGCTTCCTCGACGCCGGATTCGACGTCACCCTCTACTCCGATCGGGATCGCGCGTCACTGCGCGACAAGGTCCCGCCGACCGGCGTCGGCGTGCTGTTCGGCAAGTCCCGCGAGTGGGACGCCGAGATCATCGACGATCTCTACCAGGTGGGCAATACGACCGGCATCAGCGTGCGCCTGCACTCCGGCAGCGGTGACGAGCGCGCCGACGTCCTCGAGTTCAATCCCGACTACGGCTATGTCGCACAGGCGGTGGATCTGCGTCTGCGCGCCGACGACCGGCTCGGCCGCTTCCTGGACCGCGGCGGCCGGTTCGACGTCGGGCATGTCGACACCGCTCGTCTCGACGAGATCGCCGGCTCGCACGATCTGACCCTGGTGGCCACCGGCAAGGGTGGTCTGTCGGCGCTGTTCGGGGTGGACGAGTCCCGGACGCACTACCGTGAGCCGCAGCGCCGGCTGCTGCAGGTGACCCTCGAGGGCGTCGATCACGGCCCGGACACCTTCGGCTACCGCAGCCGGGAAGGCGGGGCGCATTCGCTGTTCAACCTCGACAGTGAGAATGGTGAGATCTTCGTCGGTCCGTTCCTGCACAAGGACGCCGGCGCGACCTGGTCGATCATCGTCTTCGCCAAGACCGACGGTGCGTGGGCACCGAAGATCGACAATGTGGTCGACGCCCAGTCGGCGCGTCAGGCCGTCGTCGACATCTTCACCGAGTTCTTCCCCAAGGACGCCCCGGTGGTGTCGTCGCTGCGGGTCATCGACTCCGATCCGTACTCCTGGCTGACCGGCGCGGTCACCCCGACCGTGCGTCATGCGGTGGGCCGCACGGCGAGTGGGCATGCGGTCGGCGCGATCGGCGACACCGCCATCGCCGTCGACCCGGTGGCCGGCCAGGGTGCGCAGAACACCCTGATCCAGGTCGCCGAACTGGTCAAGGCGGCACGTGCCCGACTGGCCGCCGATCCGAACGCGACGTTCGACGCCCAGTGGCTACATGACGAGTTCGAAAAGCATTGGGAGCGTCGCGGTCACGCCTCGGTCGAGGTGACGCGTCTCTACCTGGGCGACCCGGACTACGCCACCCACCTGGAACTGTCGTTCCCGGCGGCCGCGGTGAACACCGACATCGCCTCGGCGTTGTTCGGGTTGCTGTCGGAACCGAATCCGCTTCTGTCCCTGCGTACCCGCGACGATGTGGTGGGATTCATCTCGGCGGTGGCCGGTGAACCCGCCGATGATGTGCTGGCACGTTTCGTTCCGGCCGGACAGTTCTCGGCGGCACCGTCCCGGGAGTCGGTGTCGGTCTGATCCGGGTCCGTGCGATGAGCGGCATCGGCCGGCGGGGTGTCCTCGCCGGCCGTTGTGTTGTCAGCGTCCTCCGGGGGGCGGTGTCGTTCGGGCCGGTCGGCCCTGGTGGGTGGTCCCCACTTCGGTTGTCGCGTCGACGATTTCGTCGAGGAGTTGCGGGAAGGTGGCCGAGGTGGTGCGCACGATCGATGAATGTGTCTGTCCGGCAAGCACAACCACCTCCGCGTGGCCACCATCTGCGTGGACCGCGGACGCATAAGCGTAGGTCATCAGCGCCGGAACGGTGGTGTCACGCGAACCTACAACGGCGATGATCGGAACCGACGGATCGATGTTCTGGATCGGATCGACCGCAGCGAAATGCCCGGGCACCTGGGCGGCGGTACCCCCGAGAACGGTGATCGGGTTGCGGTCCCCGAGCCGCACCGCGCGACGGAGGTCCAATGGTCCGGAGATGGAGACGGCCAGGGCCGGACGGTATTTCGGTGGCCCGGACGGATCGCCGGGGAGTGGGCGGCGCCGGGTTGCCGACCACACGGCGAGTTGTGCGCCGGCGGAGTGCCCGACCACCACCGAGCGTCGCGGATCGATACGTGGGAATCGCTGCGCCAGAGCGGGAATCGTGTCCATGGCGGCGGCGATGTCGCTGAAGGTGGTGGGCCAGCCGCCGCCACGGCCGACCCGGCGGTACTCGATGTTCAGCACCGCCAGGTCGCGGTCGGCGAGCGCGACCGCGAACGCGGTGAAACTGGCCGCACCGACACGGCTCTTCCACGCGCCACCGTGGATGAGGATGACCAGCGGGATGCGTCCGGGGTGCGTCGCGGTGGGCAGGTAGAGGTCCATGTAGTTTTGCTGCGGGTCGGCGACGCCGTCGGTCACCGGGTAGTCGATGCGATCCACCGACATGTACGGCGTCGATGCCATCACCGATGGTGCCGGGGGGCCGGCCATACCGGTCTGTCCCGACGAGGCGGACACTCCCAGGGTGAGCGCCACGACGCCGAGCACACCCGCCGTCAGCACCCGAGCCCGCGCGGTCCGACGACGCCGAGCGGACGCATGCACCGGAGCCACCCGTCCATTGTGCGGGCTGTTGGTGGAGCACGCTTCGTGACCGGGCGCCGGCATGTGAGGATGTGATCCGAGCCGAACACAGGAGGTCCGACGATGGCGCGCAACGGATGGGGGCTTGCCGATGCACCCTCGCAACGCGGGCGTGTGGTGGTGGTGACCGGCGCCAACTCCGGCATCGGACTGGAAACCGCTCGGCAGTTCGCGCTGCTCGGTGCGCACGTGGTCTTGGCCTGCCGCAATCCGCGGTCTGCCGCCGCCGCGCGTGACGACATCGCGGCGACCGTGCCCGGAGCGCACCTCGACACCGTCGGACTGGACCTCAGTGACCTGTCGTCGGTGCGTGACTGCGCCGACACCCTCATCGCCGACTACCCGGTGATCGACGTCCTCGTCAACAATGCGGGCCTCATGCGGCAACGTCGGGAACTCACCGTCGACGGTTTCGAGATGGACTTCGGAACGAACTTTCTCGGGCACTTCGCGCTCACCGGCCACCTCCTCGGTGCGTTGCGCAGCGCGCCCGCGGCGCGCATCGTCACCGTCGCCTCCAAGGTGTACAAGGCGGGCCTCATCGACTTCGACGACCTCACCATGGAGCACGGGTTCTCGGCGGCACGGGCATACGCCCGCGCCAAGTTCGCGCAACTGGTGTTCGCGGTGGAGTTGCAGCGGCGACTGTCGCGCAGTGCGGGGTCGCCGATCTCGGTGGCCGCCCATCCCGGCGCCACCCAGTCGGGTGTGATGCGGGATCAGGCCGCAACTGTGCGGTGGCTGTTCACGACCCCGTCGTTGCGGTGGCTCCGCCGCACCTTCATCATGGAAACCCCTGGTGGTGCCCTGATCTCTCTGCGCGCGGCCACCGATCCCGGGGTTCTGGGCGGTCAGTACTACGGCCCACGCGGACCGTTCGAGTTCAGTGGTCCGCCCGTCCAGGTGACGCTGACCGACAAGGCCACCGATCCCGTTCTCGGACAGCAGCTCTGGGACACCGCGGGGAAGCTGACCAGGGTGGATTTCGGGTTGTAGGCGGTGAACCGACCCACAATCGGGTTGGACGATCGCGGCCCGCGCCCTCGGCATTGGCCCTACCATCACGGACAATGACTCGCACAGCTGCTTTCGTCCGGATCGTGATCGCGTACGTCCTGGCGATCGGGGTGGGCCTGATCTGGCTGATCTGGGGACCCGGCACCGGCATGCGGTGGCTGGATTCGCTGATCGCCGATGTACTCGCCACCCTGGTGATCTTCGGTTTCAGTCGGCTCCACCACAATTCGAGCTTCTACGACGCGTACTGGAGTGTCATCCCACCTCTGCTGGTCATCTGGTGGTGGGTCCGGGGTGACACCGGAATCGGGGCGTGGCATTGCTGGGCGATCGTCGGTGTCGTCACGATCTGGGCGGTGCGACTGACGATCAACTGGATTCGGACGTTCCCGGGTCTGCATCACGAGGACTGGCGGTACCCGATGCTGCGCGGGCGCGCCGGTCGTGCCGAGTTCGTCGTCGACCTCACGGCCATCCATCTGGTCCCGACCCTGCAGGTATTCGTCGCTCTGATGCCGGTGTACGTCGCCGTCCGGGAGCCCGACGTGCGGCTGCCGTGGCTGGTCGTCGTCGCCACGGTGGTCGGACTCGGCGCGGTGGCCCTGGAAACACTGGCCGATCGGCAACTGCGTGTGTTCACCGCGGACGCGGAGCCCGGCGCGGTGATGGATCGAGGCGTGTGGTCGTGGTCGCGGCACCCGAACTACTTCGGTGAGTTCGGTTTCTGGTTCTCGTTGGCCCTCTTCGGAATCGCCGCTGTTCCCGGCGACGCATGGTGGATGTTCGTCGGTGCGGTGGTGATGCTGGCCATGTTCCTCGGTGCGAGCATCCCGATGATGGAGCAGCGCAGCCTCGAGCGGCGCCCTGCCTACGCCGAGGTGATGGCGCGGGTGTCGATGTTCGTTCCGCGCCCGCCGCGGCCGGCACGCGTCGCAGGCCGATGACACGACCTCGGGTCGTCATCGCGGGGATGGGAGACACCGGCACGCTCACCGCCATTGCGCTGTCGCGTCACGTCGACGTCGTCGGCATCTCGCCGACCGACGCACTGATCAGTGGTCAGGAACTCGGTCTGCGACTGGCCCGGCCGGATGTCTGGGCCGGCGAGTACGCGCTGCCGTATCGGAACTACCGCAAGCTCGATGAGGTTCGAATCATCAAGGGCCGCATACTCGGTGCCGACCTGGACCGACGGACGGTCACCGTCGACACCGCCGCCGGCGGCACGCTGACCGAGCCGTACGACGCCCTCGTGATCGCCACCGGCGTACGCAACGGATTCTGGCGCACCACCGACCTCCGGTCCACTGCCACGGTGCGCGATGACCTGGCCGCGCACCACCGTCGGATCGCGGAGGCGACGTCGGTGATCGTCGTCGGCGGGGGAGCCTCGGCGGTGAGCGCCGCGAGCAACATCGCGACGCGCTTCCCGACCATCCGCGTCGACCTGTACTTCCCCGCAAAAACACCGCTGCGGCAGCATCATCGACGCGTCTGGACCACGTTACGACGACGCCTCGAGACCGCCGGGGTGGGGCTGCACCCCGGTCACCGGGCCGAACTCACCGGCGTCGACACCGACGACATCGGCACCGGACGGGTCCGCTGGAGCACCGGACAACCCGACGCCGAGGCCGACGTCATCATCTGGGCGGTCGGCGCATCCACGCCGAACACCGGGTGGGTGCCGGCGGAGATCCTCGACGACCGCGGATTCGTCACCGTCACACCACGATTACAGATCCCGGATCATCCGGAGGTGTTCGCCGTCGGCGACGTGGCGGCCACCGATCCGCTGCGGTCGTCGGCACGCAACCGCGCCGACCGCCTCGTCGCCCGCAATGTGCGTGCTCATCTGGCCGGACGCCGGCTGCGTTCCTACCGGCCGCCGCGTCGTCGCTGGGGATCGGTGATCGGACCCCAGACCGATGGGCTGCAGGTGTTCGCCCCGAACGGCCGTGCGTTCCGATTCCCGGCATGGTCGGTGCGGACCGTCCTGTGGCCGATCATCGTGCGCCGGGGCATTTATCGGGGTGTGCGAGATCGACCAGGCGTGTGGGAGGCGAGCCCACCCGACGAGGACTGACACCTGTACGCTCGGATTCGGTACCGCCGAGAGAGGGAGGATCTCACCATGGTCGACAACGTTCTGTGGGATGCCATTGCGTCCAACGACTCTGTGCTCGACGCCCTGCTGTTCATCTTCAGTGGCGTGAAGTAGTAGTCCGATACCGACGACGCCCCGATCTCCGAGATCGGGGCGTCGTCGTGTCCGGAGCACGGACATCTTCTCCAACCGGAGGTGTCAGAGAGCGAAACGTCCGGCAAACGCACGCAACGGCAGGTCCGTGCTGGTGATGATGCCGGGTCGGGCGGCGACCACCGACCGGAGGGAGTTCAGCGCCGGCATGCCCGTCACGGTCATGCCGATCGACGCGAAGTTCTCGGGTTTGGACAGATCGACGCCCGGCCGCGGGAAGATCATGTGCTTGCTGTAGATGCTGGGATCGCCGGTGACCTGGGTGATGTAGCAGGACTTGATGTCCCACGCCGGATCTGTGTGCGGGGTCATCTGCCATTCCAGGTGTGACTCGATCCGTGCAACGCCGTCGACCATCCCCCGGTAGGAGATGTAGTTGGCGCCGAGCGAACCCTTGGGCAGTTGGTACCAGCCCAGATCGATGTCCTTGGTACAGGCCCCGAGTTCGTAGTTGAAGGTCACCTCGTCGAGTTCGAGATCGAATGCGTCCGCCATCAGGTACACCGAGTCGGCGAACACCGCCGTGTACTTGTGCAGCGACTCCGGAATCGACGGATCATCCACGGAGCGTCCGTATCCGACCTCCTTCCACGTCTCCACCGAGTGATGGCAGGACACGTCCACCGACTCGATGACTGTCACGTTCTGGATCTCGGCGACGTCGGCGGTGTGCACGATGCCGAGGATCTGATTCAGTCCCGGGTTCATCCCGGTGCCGTAGAACGTGGAACAGCCTCGCTCGCAGGCCGATTGGATGACCTCGCTGACCTTCCGTCCGGACGGGTGCGACCAGTTGGTGTCGCGGTGATAGCCGGTGATCCAGTCCGCGGTCGTGACGACGTTGATGCCGGCCTCCAGCACGCGCTCGTAGAGTGCCTCATCGGGGAAGACGCCGTGGAAGGTCAACACGTCGGGTTCGGCGGCGATGATCTCCTCGACGGTCCCCGTCGCGGTCACACCGATCGGGTCCAGACCGACGATCTCACCGGCGTCCCGGCCGATCTTGTCGGCGGTGTAACAGTGCAACCCGACGAGTTCGAGATCGGGGTGCCGCTGAATCCGACCGATCGTCTCGGTGCCGAGATTGCCTGTGGCAACCTGGAATACCCGAATCTTGGTGTCGCTGCTCATGGACGTGTGACCTCTCTTCGGTGAGTAAGGCGTCAGGCCGACGCGGACACGGCCGAGGGATGCAGCGGGACGATCGCCCCACTGTGTGGGCAAGCGGGATCGAGATCGATGGGCACGCCGTCGTCGGGATAGAACTGGCGCGCCCACTCCCGCAGTGCGGTGAAACCGCGGAACTCCCTGCGGGACAGCGCCGGTGGATCGGAGTACCGCTGGTGTGACCAGATCTCGACGTCTGCGGCGAACTGCTCGATCACCAGATCCGCCATCGCCCGGCCGTAGTCGGTCATGTCGCCGGCGTCCTCCTCGCCGGGTTTGCGTCCGATCCACACGGTGAATCGGACGTCGCAGGTCGCATCGTCGACGGGGGTGACCGCGGGCATGGTGCGGTTGGAGATCATCCCCCACGACTTGGTGACCGAGCAGCCGAGGCCGGCGTTGATGGAATACACTCCGCTACCGGCGGTTTCGAGGGTCTTGCCCGCTTCGAAGGCGATGGTGAAATCGACGTAGGAGACCGGTCCGTCGAAGTCGTGCCGGGTGAACTCCGGCATGAACGGGGTGCCGTGCACGAAGGTGAAGTGCGCGAAGTCGACGCCGTTCTCGAGAACGTACTGCGGGTGTAGTTCCACTCCTCGCCAGCAGCGGATGGCGGCCGGCACCGGCCGGTAGTAGAGGCGGGCCGCCTCGGCGTCGTCGCCGAAACCGACGAACACGTCAGGGACATCGAAATGCGGTGCGCGGCCGTGCTTGTCGTGCCAGATCCACACCGACTCGTTGCGTTCGACCACCGGATAACTCCGGATGCGCCGGCCTTTGTTGGGTCGCTTCTCGTAGGGGATGCAGACGTTGCGGCCCTCGCTGTTCCACTGCCATCCGTGAAAGGGGCACTGCAAGTTCTCGCCGTGTACGGTACCGCCGTAGCCGAGGTGGGCGCCGAGATGTTCGCAGTAGGCGTCGAAGACCGACAACCGGCCGGAGGCCGATCGCCACGCCACCATGTCGCGGCCGAAGTAGGTCATCCGGTGGACCTGGCCGACCGCGATCTCGTTCGACCACGCCACCTGGAACCATCCGGTGGGCTCCATGGACAGGGGTGTCTTGGTCACTGGTGGTGTGTCCCTTCGATGACCGCGGCGGGGGCTGATGTCGCACGCTCTGGTCAGAAAGGTAGAACCCTCTGCGAAAAAACACAAGAGGGTTCTATGAAAAGGGGGTGCTGGGTACGATGCCCGGTATGGCAGAAGCCGAGGTGAGCGCCCGACGCCCCAACAAGCGGGGGCAGGCGACGCGCGACGCGATGCTCGACGCTGCGGTCACCTCGTTGGCCTCGGGGGATCCGGGTTCGGTGTCGGGCAATCGGATCGCCAAGGACATCGGGGCCACCTGGGGGGCGATCAAATATCAGTTCGGCGACATCGACGGCCTGTGGGCGGCGGTGCTGCGTCGCACCGCCGAACGCCGCGGCGACCTCCCGGTCCGCGACGTCCCGCCCGGCACCCCGATCGCCGATCGTGTGCACGCCGTCGTCGACCTCATGTACGAGGGGCTGACCGCGTCGGATTCCCGTGCGATCGAGACACTGCGAGCGGCGCTGCCGCGGGATGCGGCCGAACTCGTACGGCTCTACCCACAGACGGCAGCGGAGTTCGCGTCGTGGTCACCGTCGTGGAATGAGGCGTGCCAGCGACTTTTCGGTGATCTCGGTGTCGATCCCGCCCGGGTGCACGAGGTGGCCGAGTTCCTGCCGGGCGCGGTGCGCGGGCTGGTCTCGGAAAAGCAGCTCGGCAGTTACAGTGACCTCGACGTCGCCCGCAGAGGACTGGCCAACGCGATCGCGGCCTACCTGGACCCGTCTGCCACGAACGCGCCGGGCACGGACCGGCCCTGAGCGTCGCAGGTCATCGGCCGGTCACTCGGCGGCGGCGACCTGCGCGCGCACCTCGTCCATGTCGAGTCCCTCGACGGCGCTGATCAACTGCTCGAGTTGCGGGGCCATCAGGGCGCCGGCCTGGTTGAAGACCATGACGCCGTCGCGGAAGGCCATCAGCGTCGGGATCGAGCGAATGCCGAACCCGCCGGCCAGCTCCTGCTGCGCCTCGGTGTCGACCTTGCCGAACACGATGCTCGGGTGGGCTTCGGCCGCCTTCTCGAAGACGGGCGCGAACATGCGGCACGGGCCGCACCAGCCGGCCCAGAAGTCGAGGAGGACGATGCCCTCGGCGTCGACGGTCTCGGAGAAGTTCTCCATGGTGATCTCACGTGTACTCATGGGACGTTCAATGATGCGTGGTGCCGACATATTCCCTGATCCAATACCCTGTGGGGTATACGACATCAGTCATCGGGAAGACCGAGTGCGTGCCGTGTGGCCGTGACCTCGGCGACGACCCGGACGTCGTCCCACCCCAACTCCGCTCCGGCGAGGCGCGCCATCTCGGCGAGGTCGTCGTCGGTGGGCGGTGCCGCGGTGCCGATGCCGGTGCGGCGGATCAGCAGATCGGTCAACGACCGCGCCGATTCGTGCCTGGCGGAATGCACGAGGGCGGCCAGCGGGATGCCGTCATGGGTCACCGCGCGGGCCAACTCGGGCCGCTCGTCGGCGAGTCCGATCACCGCGGGCGCGTCGCTGCCGTAGATCTCCTCGACGATGGCGACGGACGTCGCGTCCAGGGCGGTGCTCGTCAACGCCGAACGCCGGGTGCCCTCGCATCCGACGAGGAGGCGGGTGGCGGTGGTGCTCGGCGAGACCGACAATCCCGCACCACGGGCCAAGGAATCGACCGCCTTCTGTGCGAAGGCGCGGGAATTGGTGTACTTCCCGCCGGTGGCGGAGACGATCCCGGCCATCCCCTGCTTGGCGTGATCGACGAGTTCGGATGCGCGACTGGCGTTGTAGGTGTCCTCGCCGGCCTGCTCGGTCAGCGGGCGCAGCCCACCGTAGGCGGTGATCACGTCGTCGATGTCGAGGTGTACCGGCACCATCGACGCCTCGTTGATGGCCGAGATGAATTTCACCACGGCCGCCCGGGTGAGCCGCCACTCGTCGACCGCGCCGTGGTACGGCGTCTCGGTGGGACCGACCAACGACAGTCCGCGCCACGGTGCGAAGCTGAAATGTCGGTGGCCGGACACCGTCAGCACCATCGTCGGCGACAACTCCCGGGTGACCAGGTAGATCCCCTCGGATCGCACCGTCGGTTCCGGTCCGGTGAGTTGTTCGGTGATCGGACTCGCGGCCAGCACGTCACGAGCCCACGGACCCGTCGCGTTGACCGTGACGCGCGCCCGGACCTCACCCACCCGACCCGAAAGGTGATCGCGCACATGGGCTCCGACGACACGCCCGGCGCCACCGATGATCGTCTCCACACCGACACCGTTGGCCAGGAGTGCGCCGTGAGCGGCGGCGCTGCGCAGGAAGGCCAGGGTGAGTCGTTCCGGGAACGCCATCATTGCGTCGTGGAAGAGGGCGCCGGAGTCCAGGCTGGGCAATCCCCGGGCCACCAGGGCGTCGTGGCTCAGAATGCGGTGTCGGGGAATGTGTTTGGTGGGGTCGGCGATGCGGTTGCGGTCCGCGGACAACAGGTCATAGGCGGTCAGCCCGGCGCGTTCGACGATCCCCGGATCCGGGAGCACCATTCCGATCGGGCTGACCAGGTTGGGGGCGATCGACATCAGCGTGCGCCGCTCGGCCAGCGATTCCCGCACCAGGCGCACGTCGAACTGCTTGAGATAGCGCAGCCCACCGTGGATCAGTTTCCCGGTGGCCGCCGACGTCGCGCCGCCGAAGTCGTCGCGTTCGACCACCGCCACCTCCAGACCGCGGCTCGCGGCCTCGTACGCCACGGCCGCTCCGGTGATCCCTCCGCCGATCACCAGCACGTCGACTGTGGTTGTGCCACCACCGAAATCGGTGCGGTGCAGGGTCGTGGTCGCCATCGTGTCAGTGCTCCTCGATGTCGGCGCGGATTCGCCGCAGGAGATCGTCGCGTTCGCTCTCGACGTCGAGCCAGCCGAGTCGCAGGACACGCACCGCGATCATCCACGGGTCGATATCGGCGGAACCGATCCCGGACAGTTTCTGGTACTCGGCGAGATAGAAGTGCAGCATCACCCGGCGAACGCTTTGGTAGACAACGCGTTGGATGGCGGAGATACCCGGGAAAAGTTCGGCCTCGGTGAACAGCAGTCGCGTCGCCGCGACATCGGTGGCGGGCACGCCCGCGGCGGTGGACTGCCAGTCGATGGTGGCCAGACCACCGTCGTGCTCGAAGACGTTGAGCGGGTGAAAATCCAGGTGCAGCACCGAATTCCCACCGGGTAGCGCCCTGATCCGGCGGCGCACCGCGGCCCGTTCCTGCTCGGTCAGCGCCGAGAGTGGTTCGGAATCCAGCAGATCGACGGCCACCTCCCGGGTGTCGGTGAACGCGGTGCTGCGGTGGGAATGAATCCGCATGTGCTCGCGGGCCAGCGACCGCGCGACGGCCGGGATTCGATACGGGCGCCGCTCGGCGACGGTGGTGAGCGGATCGCCGGCGACCCGGTCGAAGATGATGCCGACCCGCCCGTCGTCGAGGAGGAGCTTGCCGTGGCAGGCGATCGGCGTGATCCCGAGGGTGTGCACCTCGATCGAGTCGTGCACCTCCTTGTCGATGGCCGCGACCGCGGTGTCGGTTCGGGACTCGCGGAAGACCTTGAGTACCTTGGCTTCTCCCCAGGGATAGATGTCGCTGGTACGACCGGTGGCCATCGGACGGCCCAGTTGATGACTCATGGTGTGTCCTTCTGCCCGTAGCGGATGCGCAGGGCGTGCTCGATCACCGCGAGTTGCTGCTCGTCGTCCAGCGTGCGGGGGGTTCCGAGTGCGTGTGCGTGCCAATACAACTCACAGAGCCATTCCAGCAGTGCGGCGTTGTCGACGGCCTTGTCGAGATCGCTGCCCAGAGCGACGGCGCCGTGATTGGCCATCAGTGCGCCCAACCGGCCGTCGAGTGCGGAGTGCACCGCCGTGGCGAGTGCCTCGGTACCGAAGGTCTCGAACGGGGCCACACGCAGGGAGCCGCCGAGTCCGAGCTGCTGATAGTGGATGACCGGCAACTCATCGCACACCACCGCGACGGCGGTCGCGAATCGCGAATGGGTGTGCACGACCGCGTTGATCCCGGTGAACTGCGGCTGCCGGTAGACGCCGAGATGCAGCTCGATCTCCGAGGAGGGTCGGTGATTGCCGGCCACGATGTCGCCGGTGAGGTTCACCACGGTGATGTCGTCGACGCCTGCCTCGCCGAGGACGGTGCCGGATGCGGTGATGGCGACCAGATCGCCGTCACGGGCGCTGACGTTGCCGGCCGAGCCGATGAAAAGGCCGAGGTCACCGAGGTGCCGCGACGCTGCGGCCACGCGCGCGCACAGGGTGCGGGTGGTTTCGGATATCACTCGTCCACCCTCAGGGGTTGCGAAATCAAAGTCAAGTCTGATTTCACGTGGCGCGCACCTCGCTGGATAGGATCACCAAGATGTCTCAACCGTCCGATCACTCAGTGGGCGCCGACCTCGATTCGGTGCCGCTGCGTCGAGTCCCCACTCAGACGCGGTCGCGGGAAAAGGTCAGCCGCGCACTGGTCGCCGCTGACGTGATCGCACGCCGCGACGGCGTGGAAGCGCTCACCCTGACCCGTGTCGCCGAGGAGGCGGGACTGTCGGTCGGGGCGTTGCACCAGTACCTCCCGGATCGCGAGGCCATCGTCGCTGCGCTCGTCGCCCGCTACCACGAACGCATCGAGGCGCAGATGGACGCGATCATCGATCGTGTCGAGGTGGGCGCGGTCGACGATCCGGTGCGCGAGGTGATCGGCCGGATCGCGCAGATCTACACCGAGGAACGCAGTGTTCGCCTGGTCCGCGCGATGGGTGCGGTGGCCGCCGACGGCGGGCGCGCCCACAAGGCGCGGATGGTGGAGAAGCTGCGCGAACTGATGGTCCGTTGCGGGATGCCCGGGACCGACATGGCCGTCGTGCGGATCGTCTTCGCCGCCGCCGATGCGGTGATGCACGAGGCGTTCGCCGGCGACGAACCCGACGCCGCGCTGCTCGCCGAACTCGAGACGATGCTGCGTGCCTACCTCGATCAGCGGTGACGGGCCACCGACCTCAGCGTTGATGACCGGACTCCCCGACGATCTCGAGCGCCGACAACCCGACCATCAGCGCGCGTAGCCCCAACAGGAGACCCTCGAGATCCTCCCCGCCGGGATCGGCGATCCGATGGAGGGAGAATCCGTCGATCATCGCGAGCATGGCGTGGGCGGCGAGGGGATTGTGCACCCCACCGGCCCTCAGCGCCCGGCCGGCGACGTCGCGTGTCGCGTTGATGATGGCGACGACGCGTTCGCGCAGTTCGGGTTTGCGGGAGGCGTAGAGGTAGATCTCGAACTGGGCGATGGTGTGCGGATCGTCCTCGTTGCGGATGAAGTCGACGAAGCTGTCGATCAGTCGTCGCGTCGACGAGCCCTCGCCGACCGCTCCCTCGAGCGCGCCGAGCCGGGCGACCTCGCGATCCATCGCCTCCGACACCGCCTCACCCATCAACTCGTCGATGGATTCGAAGAAGTAGCTCGTCGACGAGGCGGGCAGGCCGGCGGCGGCGGCCACCGCGCGGTGTGTCACCGCGGCGAGTCCCTGCTCGGCCATGATCTCGATGGTCGCGTCGAGGAGTTTCTGCCGGCGTTGGCGGCTGCGTTCGCGGACGCCCCGCTCACTGGTCTGGTTGCCGCTCATCGGTGCGAAATCGTCGTTGCGATCACTCGGTGGGATCTCTCCGTGGGTGTGGGGTGGGTGAGGTGGGCTCTGAAGATCATTTCACCGGCACTTCGGCGGCCGGCCGCCAACGGGTGGAGTCGAGTCGTCGGACCGCCGGGATGACCGCGACGAGTCCGGCGGCGGGGATCAGGAAGGCCAGGCCGATTCCCGATCCGGACGCGACGGCACCGATCGTTACCGCCCCGAGGATCACGCCCACATAGTTGAACAGGTTGACTCGCGCGATCACCTCGTCGCGGCGGGCCGGCAGGATGCGCCCGGCCACCGCGAAGGTGACCGGGATCAGGATGCCGCCGGCGACACCCGCGATGGCCAGGCCGACGATGGCGCCGGCGAACGCGGGGACGGCGGCGATCACCGCGCATCCCGCGATGCCGATGGCCAGCGATACCCACGCCAGCCGGGTCACGCCGAAGCGAACCTCGAGGCGGTCGGTGACGAGTCGGGAACCCAGCGTGGTGACCTGATACATCGCGTAGCCCAGCGGCGCGAGGTTGGCCAGGTTGTCGAATGCGTTGGTGAGATAGACGGTGCTCCATGTCGCCACGGCGGAGTCGAGCATGAAGATCGCCATCAGAGTCAGTCCCACCAGCCAGATGGATCGGCGCGGCATCGGGATTCGCCGCGGCTCATCGCCTGCGGTGTTCTCGCTGTTCGCGGCGGGCGAGGCCGCGCCGTGATGGTCGGGGTGGAGTTCGGGTGCGGCTTGTTCGCGGGACGGGTCGAGCCCCATCACCCCGAACGCCGCCACCGCGATCTGCACGGCGGCGGCGGTCAACAGCGCCCCGACCGCACCCGCGGCCGTCGACAGGAACCCACTCATCGCGACGGCGCCCAGCGCGGCGGCAGCGGTGTACGCGGCGAAGAGCCTGCCCAGGTACGGGCTGCCGGTGCGGGCCTCGAGCATGGTGCCCTGGATGTTCTGGGCGGCGTCCATCGTCCCGAGTCCGATGCCGTAGATGACGGCCGACGCCATGAAGATCGCGAACGCCGGCGCGAACGCCATGGACGCGATGGCCGCCGCCTGAACCGTCAGGGCCGCGCACACCGCCACGCGGCTGCCCCACCGCACCGAGATCAGGTCCGCGGCGATCGAACCGACGCCCGCCATCACGCAGGTTCCCAGCAGGATCAGGGCGACGCCTTGGTCATTGATGTCCCAGGTGTTCTGGAACGACGGCAACGCGGTCATGACCGCGGCGTAGCCGAGGCCTTGTGCGGCGTATCCGCACGCGGCGGCCGCCTTGCGAACCCGCAGTGCGGGTTGCTGTCCGATGGCGTCGGACCCGGTGGGAGTGATCTGCATTCGAGGATCCTTCGTGGTCGTCGACTGATTGTCGCGCGTGTGTGCCGGCCTGTGCACCCGTGTCGGAATATGTGTGTTGCTGCGCGGTTCTGCGGGGTAAAACTCGGGGTACGAAATCTGGACTGATGTCCTGTTATCTTCATTAGGGGGCCTGGGATCGAACAGGGCAAGAGCGTCCGAACAGTGTTTACACTTCGGAAACCCGACGGCGCCGACGGTGACCTACCCTAATTCCTGAGCAACTGTCCAGACTTGATGGCACACTGTCTCCGACGATGCGGACCACCTCCGTGGCCGACGACGATGAAGGGATCTCCATGTCCACTCCACCGACCGTCCTGGTCACCGGAGCGAGCTCCGGAATCGGCAAGGGCTTCGCCACCCGATACGCCCGGCAGGGCCACGACGTCGTGCTGGTGGCGCGGCGAGCCGACCGACTCGACGCGCTGGCCGCCGAGTTGGAGAACGCGCACTCCGTCACCGCCACCGTGGTACCTGCAGATCTGACCGACCCCACGGCAGCGGAGACGCTCGGCGAGCACCTCGACCGCGAGGGCATCGCGGTCGGAATCCTGGTGAACTGCGCAGGTTTCGGTACCGCGGGCCCGTTCATCGAGGAAGACCCGGCCCGGCTGGCCGATGAGATCGCCGTCGACGTCGTCGCGCCGACACTGCTGACCCGCCGATTCTTGCCGTCGCTGGTGGCCGCGGGTACGCGGGGTGCGTTGATCATGGTGTCGAGCACCGCATCTCATCAGCCGGTGCCGAACATCGCGGTGTATGCCGCATGCAAGGCCTATGTCACCTCGCTCACCGCTGCGATCTGGAAAGAGCTGTCCGGCACCGGAGTACGCGTACTGGCTCTGTGCCCCGGGCCCACCGACACCGAATTCTTCGAGGCCGCCGGATCCGATCGGTTCAAGGTCGGACGGGTCGGCGCGATCGACGAGGTCCTCGACGCCGCGTTCGCGGCCCTCGACCGTGGCGGTGATCCCGTCGTGACCGTCGGACGGGGTAATCGCCTGCAGGCCCTCGCAGCCAAACTCGCCCCCCGTCGACTGACCTTGGCGGTCGGGGCCACCTCAACCACCCCCGCGGAATGACTTGGCCGGCAGAGAAAGCCGGCAGAGAAAGGCAGACATCTCATGTTGCTCGACTTCGACGATCGAGTACGCGCGTCGATCAACCTCGAGGCGGTGTTCGGCGCGCTGCCGACACTCGCCGACCTGGTGGTCGAGGCGCGGACGATTCTGGCGCAACTGGACTCCGACGTCACATTGACGCTTCGGGCACCGGGAGGACTCGGCGCACGGTATACTTTCGGCCCCAACGGTATTCGTTCCGGCGGTGGTGCATCCGGTCCCAGCCTGTTCTTCACCTCCGCCGGGCATCTGAACGCGGTGGTCGACGGGGCGTCGCAGCCGATCCCGGTGACCGGGCCTCGCGGTTTCCGCTTCCTCACCACGGTGTTCACACCCCTCACGGAGCTGCTGTCGGAGTACCTGCAGCCCGACGACAGCCGGTTGAGCGATCCGCACTTCCGGGAGACCAGCACCCTGCTGATGTTGGAGGTGGTGGCCGGCGCGTTGTCGGTCGTCGCGAATCACGATGAGAGCGGGCGATTCTCGGCCGCACACATGCCCGACGGCCGAATCGACATGCAGATCGGCGAGGATCGGACCTACCGATTCGCTGTCGCCAACTCGGTGATGCGGCGCACCACGATCACCTCGTCGGCGCCGACCGCGGTGCTGCGCTTCGCCGACCTCGACGTCGCCGGCAACGTCCTGAGCGGTCGCGAGAACTCGCTGTCGTGTGTCAGCGACGGCCGGATCTCGATGACCGGCCTCATTCCCCTCATCGACAATCTCAACCGCATCCTCGACCGGGTCGGGGCCTACCTCGGAGACCACGACCAATGACCGAGTCGACCATCACCGGCGGCGAAGAGCTCGCCGACCTCGAATCCTCTTCGGATACCTACAGTTACCGCAAGAGCAACGACGCCTTCGATCGTGCCGTCAAGGTGATTCCCGGCGGCATCTACGGTCACCTGTCGCCGACGGAGGGCATGCACATCCCGCGGTCGGCGTTCCCGAAGTTCTCCGAACGCGCCGAGGGCACCCGATTCTGGGACCTCGACGGAAACGAGTTCATCGACTACATGTGCGGATACGGCCCCAACGTACTGGGCTACGGAGACCCGGATGTGGCTGCGGCCGCCAATGCGCAAGCAGCCAAAGAGGATACGGTTTCGGTACCGTCGGTCAAGCTGGTGGAGTTCGCCGAGCTGATGGTCGACACCGTTGCCAGCGCCGACTGGGCCTTCTTCGCGAAGAACGGCGGCGACGTCACCACGCTCGCCGTCATGACGGCACGAGCCGCGACCGCACGACGACGCATCGTGTTCTTCTCCGGCTACTACCACGGCGTGCATCCGTGGACGCAGAAACTCGACTACCCCGGGGTGCTGGCGCAGGACGTCGGCGGCAACATCGAGGTGGGATGGAACGACATCGACGCTCTGCGTGCGGTATTCACCGAGAACCGTGGCGAGATCGCGGCGTTGATCGCGCAGCCGTACAAACACGGCAACTTCGCCGACAACGAACTGCCCAAGCCCGGCTATTGGGCCGAGGTCCGCAAGCTCTGCGACGAACACGGTGTCGTCCTCATCGTCGACGACGTCCGGGCCGGCTTCCGCCTCGATCTGGCCGGTAGTGACCACTTCTACGGATTCGAAGCCGACCTCATCTGCTTCTGCAAGGCAATCGCCAACGGATACAACGTCTCTGCACTGTGCGGTAAGGACAGTCTGCGCTCGGCGGTCAGCTCGATCACCTACACCGGCAGCTACTGGATGAGCGCCATCCCCTTCGCGGCCGGAATGGCCACCATCGAGAAACTGAAGGCCCTCGACGCACCGAAGCTCTTCCGCGAGTTGGGTACCGCCCTCACCGACGGCCTGGTCGACGTCGCCGCGTCGCACGGTCTGACACTCGTCGCCTCGGGGGAACCGGCACTGTTTTACCTGCGCATCGCCGACGACCCGTCACTCATGTTGCACCAGAGATGGATTGCCGAATGCGTCAAGCGAGGCGTCTTCCTGACCTCGCATCACAATCACTTCATCAACGCGTCTCTGACGCACGACGACATCACGCGAACCCTGGAGGTCGCCGACGCGGCGTTCACGGCGATCGTGTGACCTGATGGCGCCGGCCGCGGTCGGGGCGGCCGGCGCCATTCCCATCCGCGGGTTGCGTCGCCCATGGTGCGACCGGCGGGAGGGCTACTCCACCATCGGCATGGCGACCGATGTGTCCTTCAATGCGATTCCCGACGCACCCAGCTTGCGGGCTCCGTCGACGAGGGCCGCGACGATGCGCGCAGCCCCCGCGTAATCGAGCCCGTCGGGCGGGTGGATGTTGGAGATGCAATTGCGTTCGGAGTCACGGCGTCCCGGCTGTGGGCCGTAGGTCAGGTAGATGCCCAGACTATCGGCCACCGACAGTCCGGGTCGTTCGCCGATGATGACGATCATGACCTCCACGCCCAGCGCCTCGCCGATGTGGTCGCCCAGGGCGACGCGTGCCTGGGTGGCGATCACCGGCGGTGCGACAGTGCGTTCTGGCGACACCGCCTCGACAATCGCGGCCGCCAAGGCGACGCCATGGTCGTCGATCGCGGTCGCCGACAGCCCGTCGGCCAACACGATGCCGATATCCGCTCCCGAATTCCGGACAGCGACAAGGTCATCGGGCACCCGTCCCAGATCCGGACGACGCAGGTACTCCGCGCGGTCGGTTGCGCGACTGCTCACCGTGACCGGCTCGCCGAGGCCCAGGCCGCGCAGGCCGTCGAGGATGGTGTCGGTGGACATGGGGGTGTGCACGGCATCGCGGGCCGCTGCATGGTCGGATTGGAACCTCAACACGTCCGTGGTCGACAGGGCGGAACCACTGCGCTGCAAACCGATGCGGGCCTGGGTGAGGCGGCGCATCGGATCCCACGGATCGTCGCCGATCTCCCCGGACCGATCCGCGGGCACATTGCCGGTGCTCATGATGCCGCCAATCCGCGCAGGGGAGAGGATGCCGGGTCGAGCGGTAGGACGCGACCCTGATTGTCGGCCATGCCGATTCGCTGCATCCACGCCTCGAACTCGGGTGCGGCACGCAGTCCTATCACCTCACGCAGGTAGAGCACGTCGTGAAACGACAGGCTCTGATAGCCGAGCATGATGTCGTCGGCGCCGGGAACGGTGATGACGAAGGAGACCCCGGCCAGCCCGAGCAGGCTCAGTAGCGTGTCCATGTCGTTCTGGTCGGCTTCGGCGTGATTGGTGTAGCAGACGTCGACGCCCATCGGCAGTCCGAGGAGCTTGCCGCAGAAGTGGTCCTCGAGCCCCGCGCGGATGATCTGCTTGCCGTCGAACAGGTACTCGGGGCCGATGAATCCGACGACGGTGTTCACCAGCAACGGGTCGAGCGCACGAGCCACCGCGTAGGCACGGGTTTCCAGGGTCTGCTGATCCACCGGACGACCGCCCGTTCCCAGATGTGCGCCAGCCGACAAAGCCGATCCCTGTCCCGTTTCGAGGTACATGACGTTGTCGCCGACGGTGCCCCGTTTCAGTGATCGCCCGGCCTCGTTGGCCTCGGACAGGATCGCCAGGTCGACACCGAAACCCCGGTTGGCGCCCTCGGTTCCGGCGATCGACTGGAACACCAGGTCGACGGGTGCGCCGTCCTCGATGAGTCCGATGGTGGTGGTGACATGGGAGAGCACACACGACTGCATCGGGATCTCGAAGCGGGTGCGCACCTCGTCGAGCAACTCCAGCAGTGTGGAGGTGGCCTGCGGTGAGTCGGTCGCCGGGTTGATTCCGACCACGGCGTCACCGCTGCCGAGCAGGAGCCCATCGAGCATGCCCGCCGCGATACCGCGCGGATCGTCGGTGGGATGATTCGGTTGCAAACGCGTGGCCAGACGTCCCGGCAATCCGATCGTGGTGCGAAAGGCCGAGGTGACCTCGATCCGTTTGCCGACTGCGATCAGATCCTGATTGCGCATCAGCTTGCTCACCGCCGCAACCATTTCCGGGGTCAGGCCGGGGGACACCGCGCGCAGGCGTTGCGCGCCACCGGCCGCGGTGACCTGCTCGAGCAGCCAGTCCCGGAACCCACCGACGGTCAGATCCGACACCGCCGCGAACGCCGCACCGTCGTGGGTGTCGATGATCAGCCGGGTGATCTCGTCGGACTCGTACGGGACCACCATCTCCTCGAGGAAGGTGGTCAACGGAAGGTCGGCGAGCACCCAGGCGGCGGCGGCACGTTCGGCATCGGACTCGGCCGCGCAGCCGGCCAACTCGTCGCCGGAGCGGGCCGGTGTGGCCTTGGCCATCACCTCGACGAGGTCGGCGAACTGATGGGTGTGCCCGCGCACGGTGTGGCTGTAGGTCACGAGAGTCCCTCTTCGGCGTCGGCAATGGCCTCGAACTCTTCGTCGGCGCTGGCGAAGACGAGCCGCTTGCGGCTGTACAAGCCAAAGTAGCCCATGAACAGTGCGAACACGATCAGACAGCCGGTGGCGGCGGTGATGTCGACGAGGAAGGTGGCCACCACCGCGGCGACCCCGACGACGAGGGCGAACGACGTGGTCACGATGCCGCCGGGGGTGCGGTACGGCCGCGGCATGTCGGGTTCGCGGACACGCAGCACGATGTGGCTGATCATCATCAGCACATAGCTCAGCGCGGCACCGAAGACCGCCATGTTGAGCAGCATCGCACCCTCACCGGTCAGCGACAGGACGAAACCGATGACACCGGGAACGATCAGGGCAAGGGTGGGCGATTTGCGAGAGTTGGTCACCGACAACGACTTCGGCAGGTAGCCCGCCCGCGACAGGGCGAACAGCTGACGGGAGTAGGCATAGATGATGGAGAAGAAACTCGCGACGAGTCCGGCCAGGCCGATGTAGTTGACCACGGTGTGCGCGGCGCCGCCGCCCAGTGCCTCGACCAGCGGATTACCCGAATCCTGCATGGCGTCGGCGCCGCCGGCCCCGGAGACCAGGAACAGCACCAGCGCGCAGGTGAACATCAGGGCGCACATCGCGGCGATGATGCCGCGTGGCACGTTGCGGGCCGGGTCCTTGGCCTCCTCGGCGGCCAGCGGGACACCCTCGACGGCGAGGAAGAACCAGATTGCGAAGGGGATCGCCGACCAGATGCCGAGGTAACCGTGCGGCAGGAACGCGCTCGCGCCGGCGGCGTCGGTGGGGGCGATGTCGGTGAGGTTTCCCCAGGAGAAGTCGCCGATCGCGGCGACCGCGAAGATCAGCAGACCCAGCAACGCGATCGCAGTGATCACGAACATCACCTTCAGAGCCTCGCCGACACCGGCGAGGTGGATGCCGATGAACAGCACATACGCCGCCAGATACACCCACCACCCGTCGGTGATGCCGAACAGGTGCAGCGACTCGACGTAAGAACCGATGAACGTCGCGATCGCGGCCGGCGCGATGGCGTACTCGATGAGAACGGCGGTGCCGGTCGCCATACCGCCCCACGGCCCCAGCGCGCGGCGGGCGAAGGTGTACCCGCCACCCGCGGCGGGCAGGGCCGAACTCATCTCGGCCATACCGAGCACCATCGCCAGATACATCGCGGCGATGATGACGGCGGCGATCGCCAGGCCGCCGAAACCGCCCTCGCCGAGGCCGAAGTTCCATCCGGAGTAGTCGCCGCTGATGACGTAGCTGACGCCGAGCCCGGCGAGCAGCACCCATCCGGCGGTCCCGGTCTTGAGGCGACGTTTGTCCAGGTAATCGGTGGTGGCCGCGGCGGTGTCGCGGGCGGATTCGGTCATGCTCATTCCAGCGATCCTCTCGGTCGGTCGAGCGCGAGAGTGCCGTCGCCTCTCGCGTGGGGATGAACGACGACCGACGCTACGGACTGTGTGTCACATCACAGTGGCGTCGAGGTAAGGCCGGTTGAGAATGCCGGACCGAAAGATTCTCAGGCCGGTTAACACGGATGAAACACAAAAACGATGCGCGGACATCTGCGCTCGGTCACCGTGGAGACGATATGTCTTCCACGCCCCGGTCCACTCCACCGCATTCCCAGACGCCGAACCCCGAATCACCGCTCGTCTCCGACGAGTCCCCGGTCCGCGGATTGACGCGTCGGCAACTCCCATTCATACCCGTCTTCGCGCAGTCGGTCGCGGCCATCGCCCCGGCCGGTACATCGGCGGTCACGCCGTTGTTCGTCATCGTCGCCATCAGCGGCACCGGGGGAGTGGTGTCGTTTCTCGTCGCGATGGTGGTCATCGTCGCGGTCGCCTGCTGCATCCGACCGATGGCGCAGCGACTCGCCGTCGTCGGTGGCCTGTACTCCTACGTCGCACAGGGCTTCGGCCCACGGGTGGCGTTGCCGACGGCGTGGTCGGCGATCCTCGGCTACGGCTCGGTGAGTATGGCCGGGCTGATGGCCGTCGGTCTGTATCTCAACCACATCGCGGTGAGTATCGGGGCGTCGACGAGCGTGTCATTGATCGCGATGTGCCTCATCGTGATCGGCGCAGCCGTGGTGATGACCCTGCTCATGGTGCGTGGTGTCAAGGTGTCGGCCGCGGTCATTCTCGCCGTCGAGGTGGTTGCCGTGGTGATCATGGTTGCGCTGATGATCTGGCTCGGCGCCTCCCATCGTGACGCGTCGTGGTCGCAGGTGTTCACCCCGCACATCGACGTCGGGTCGATGGGGTTGAACATCGTTGTGGCCGTGAGTGCTTTCGTGGGATTCGAATCGGCGACGACGCTGTCGGCGGAGGCGCGCAGGCCGTTTCGGACGGTACCCCGCACGGTCCTGTGGACCCCGATTGCTGCAGGCGTCATCTACCTGTTGGCGGTGGTGTCCCAGTCGGTGGCGATGTTCGGTGCGCCACAACAGGTCCGCGACTCACCGACTCCGCTGGCCGCGTTGTTTCTGGCCGACGGAACCCGGGTCGCGTCGGTGGTCCTCGACATCGGCATCGCCACGTCGTTCTTCGCGTGCGCGCTGGCGTCGGTGAATGCGCTTGTGCGGGTACTGTTCACGCTGGGGCGTGAGCGGGTGGTGCCCGAAGCGTTCGGTCGGGCACATCCGCGGTTTCACACCCCGGCGCTGGCCACCATCGTGGCGATGGTCGTGATCGTCGCCGGGCCGTTGGTGTTCTTGTGGTGCGGCGGTGATCCGCAGACCGGCATCCGCGACTTCCTGACCCTCTCGGCGCTGGGATACCTCGGCAGCTACCTCACCGCCTGCCTCGCGGCGCCCGCACTGTTGCGCCGGATCGGCGAACCGAGCCGGGTCATCGCGGTGCTCGGGGCGGTGACCGCCCTGGTCATCGCGGTGCTGCTGATCACCGGGCTGACCACCGACGTCGAACACGGACGCATCCTGTGCGGGATCTACGTCGGATCGACGTTGCTGGCCATCGGTCTGGTAGCGCTGATCGCCGCGCGCGCGCCGCACCGGTTCAACGGTGTGGGTGTGTTCGACGCGACCAGTCGCGACGACGTCCTGACGCTGGCGACGCTGCGATGACGCGTCAAGGTGGCGCATGCCGTAGCGGTGCGGTGGGTGCGCGATGGCGTTAGGACGCTCGGACTCGGTATCGCGTGCATTGCAGATCATCGAGACGGTGGCCGATCTCGGGATCGGTACCACCGGCCAGGAGATCGCCGAACACCTGAGGTTGCCACCGGCCAGTACGTACCGGCTCCTCAACAACCTCGTCGCCGACGAATTCCTGGTCCGCACAGCAGATCTACGCGGCTTCGCGTTGGGCACCCGGCTGTCGTCGTTGGTGAGTGCGGTGATCCCGCCACCGGTTCCGGCGCGTGCCCGTCAGCTGATCGACGAGTTCCGCGGATCGGTGCGTTTCGCTGTTCACCTGCTCTACTTCCGGCCCACCGGGACGTCGGGGACGGCGCTGCGGGTCCTCGATCCCGACCCGGATCATCCGCTGACCGGCATCGGCGAGTTGATGCGGTATCCGCATGCGTCGGCGGCCGGGAAGCTGATGCTGGCGTCGATGTCGCAATGGCGGGAGGTCGTCGGCACCACGCTGACGGCGGTCACCCCGGCCACCATCGTCGACCTCGCACAGTTGAGTGAGGAGATCGTCGCGGTGCGACGGACCGACGTGGCGGTCGACGACGGCGAGCTCGTGCCCGATCACGCGCATGTTGCGGTTCCGATCCTCGATGTCGACGGTGAGGTGCGTGGTGCGGTGATGATCGGTGGCGTGTCGAGCCGGCTCGAGGCCATCCGGTCGCTGGCCGACGGTGCCGCCGGGCTCGCGAGTGCGCTCGGACCGCTGCTGTATTGAGATGACGACCGGTCGCGGACCGGCCGCGGCACCGGCCTGACAGAAGTGTCGGGCGCAGGCATGGTTGCATGGGTATGCAGGGTTCATCCGGGGCCGACCCAGGCCACCACCAGCAGGAGCGAGTCCATGGATTTCGACGAGGTCATCCGCACCACCTTCGCCGCGCGCACGTACACCGACGATCCGCTCCCCGACGAGACCCTCTGGCGCATCCTTGACACGGCACGCTTCGCTCCGAGCGGCGGAAACCGCCAGGGCGCCCACGTGATCGTCGTCCGCGACGACGCGACCAAGCGTGCGCTGGCCGATCTGAGCAAGCCGGGCGCCCGCCGCTACCTCGCGCAGAAGTCGATCGGCGAGAAGCCCTGGAACCCGGTGCATCCCACCGCGATCACCGACGACGATCTGCGCAATGTGGACGACTCCGTCGACGATTTCGTCGCCCCGCTCGTCCACGCGCCGGTGCTGCTCGTGGTGACAGTCGATCTCGGTGTGGTGGCCGCGATGGATCAGGACCTGGACCGGATCGGCGTCGTCAGCGGCGCATCGATCTATCCGCTGGTGTGGAACATTCTGACCACCGCCCGATCCGAGGGATTCGGCGGCACCATCACCTCGATGGCCGTCGCCGAAGAATCGGCCGTGCGTGAACTGCTCGGTGTTCCCGACCAGTTCGCCGTCGCCGCCGTGATCCCGCTGGGCAGACCCGTCAAGCAGCTCACCAGACTGCGGCGGGCAGCGGTCGAGGAGTTCGTGACGCGAGAACGATTCGACGGTCCGGCCTTCGTACCCTGACCCCGTCGAGTGGGCGCTCTTTCGCGTCGAGTGTGCGCGGTACTCAGTCGAGTGGGCGGACGTCTACATGCACGAGGCAGCCCACGGCGAGAATCCCCCCGTGCGGCCCACGATCGGGAGGTAGGTAGCGTCGGTGTGCGTGGATGCGCAACAGGCGACCGACACCCTCGAGATCCAACACCTTCTCACCGAGTACTGTCGCGCGGTCGACACCCGTGACTGGGATCGGTACCGCCGCGTGTTCACCGACGACGCCGTCATCGACTACCGCTCCTCACCGTTCGGGATCGTCGGCACCCCCGAGGAGGTCATCGGCTGGTTGGATCCGGGTCTGTCGGCGTTGACGATGACCATGCACTACGTGATGAACCCCGACATCGCGATCGACGGCGATTCCGCCACCGTGATCGCGCAGTTCTACAACCCGATGCAGATCCCCGGATTCGACGAGTTGAGTACCTGCGGCGGGTACTACCACCACACCATGACCCGCACCGCCGACGGCTGGCGCAGCATCGGCATGCGGGAGGAGATCGTCTGGTTCGTCAACTCACCCGTCGGCTGAGGTGCCGGCCAACGCATCCGCGGCACGCACAAAAGCCAAGTGTGACAACGCCTGCGGGATGTTCCCGGTCTGACGTCGGGCATCGGTGTCGTACTCCTCGGAGAACAGTCCGACGTCGTTGGCGGTGGCGCAGGCGCGTGTCATGAGATCGTGCGCGTCCTCGATGCGTCCACTGCGGGCATACTGTTCAACCAGCCAGAAGGTACACGCCAGGAAAGGGTGTTCGCCACCGTCGATCCCGTCGACGCCGGCGTCGGTGCGATACCGCGTGACCAGGCCTCCGACCATCAGTGTCTGCTCAATCCGCTTGACGGTGGCCAACATTCGCCGGTCATCCGGTTCGCAGAATCCCACCTGGGGAAGTTGCAGGAGCGCGGCGTCGACCTCGCTGGTTCCCGCGTACTGCACGAAGGCGCCGGTGTCGGGATCGACCAGGGTGGAGTCGATCTCGTGAGCTACCTTGTCGCGCAATTCCTCCCATCGGTCCAGTGGTCCCTCGAGGCCATGGTTGCCGATCGCGCGCACGCCGCGGTCGAGGGCGGCCCACACCATCACCCGCGAGTGGGTGAAACGGCGTGCCTCTCCACGCATCTCCCAGATGCCCTGATCGAGGCGTTCGATGTTCGCCTCGACCTGATACAGCAACTCCCGCTGCAGTGACCACGACATCGCGGTCTCCTCGAGCCCGAAGTCGCGTGCCGACGCCAGGGCCACCAGGACCTCTCCGATGGTGTCGGCCTGGTATTGGGACACGGCCGCGTTGCCGATGCGGACCGGTGACGATTGCTCGTAGCCGGGGAGGTGGGTGAGTTCGCGTTCGGGCAGATCCCGTTCTCCGGCAATGCCGTACATGATCTGCAGTTGTGTCGGATCACCGGCGATCGCGCGCATCAGCCACTCCCGCCAATGCTCGGCCACATGCAGGAAGCCGTGGCACACCAGGACATCGAGGGTGAGGGCGGCATCGCGCAGCCACACGTAGCGGTAATCCCAGTTGCGGCCGCCGCCGATCTGTTCGGGCAGGGACGTCGTCGCCGCGGCGACGATGCCTCCGGTGTCGAGATTGCTCAGGGCGCGTAGCACGACGAGCGAGCGCACCACCTGTTCGCGGTAGGGGCCGTCGTGGTCGATCCGTCCCGCCCAGTGCGACCACCACTCGCGAGTCTCACGCAGCGCGGCGTCGACGTCGAGTGGATTCGGGTCCGGGCGGTAGGAACGTTGCCAGGTCATCACCAGGTCGTCGGTGCTGCCCGGGCGGGTGGCGAGTGTCCCGCGGTGCACGTGGTCCTCGGCGTGCAGCGCGACGCCGCGCACGACGACGGCATCCGGGCCGGCGATGCCGCGTAGTGCGGGCTCGTCGTCGTCGCCGGCCTGCAGCACCCACGGGACGGTGCGCGCGTAGTCGAATCGCATGCGCAGCTCGGTGGTGAATTCCACGTTCCCCTCGACGCCGGTGATGCGACGGACCACGTCGACCCGTTCACCGTCGATCGGCATGAACTCGCAGACCTCGGCGACGCCGTCGGCCGTCTCCCACCGCGTCACCAGGATCATGGAGTCGCCGTCGTAGCGTCGGGTGGCGCGCGCGTCGCGATCGGTGGGTGCCAGCCGCCAGGAGCCGTGTTCCTCGGTGCCGAGTAGTGCACCGAAGATCGACGGCGAATCGTAGCGGGGAACCGACAGCCAATCGATGTCACCGCCGATCGAGATGAGCGCGGCGGTCCGGCAGTCCCCGACAAGTGCGTAGTCTTCGATGTAGGCGGCCATGATTCGATTCTGCCCTCCGACGAAGGAGTAGATATGACGGCAACGACCCTGATCATCTTCGGCGCCACCGGTGACCTCACAAAACGCTTGCTGCTGCCCGCGCTCGGGCAGCTTCTCGATCGTGAGCCGGACCGCGAGGTCCACCTGATCGGTGTGGGCCGCTCCGAACGGCCCGACGACCAATGGCGCGCGGAGGTGCGTGAGGCGTTCGGTGACGATGCCGGACCCACCTCACGTAAACTCGCCGACGAAACCGTCTATCGGCAAGGCGATTTGACCAAATCGGACGATCTGTCCGGATTGCTCGACGAGGCCAAGGGCCGCCCGGTGCTCTACTTCGCGGTACCGCCCGCGGTGACGCAACGGTCGTGTGAGGCGTTGCGGGACGTCGACATTCCCGACGGCACCATCCTGGCACCCGAAAAGCCCTTCGGCACCGACGAAGACAGTGCCCGCAAGCTCAATGCCCTGCTCACCGAACTCGTTCCGGAAGAGCAGGTTTTCCGCGTCGATCACTTCCTCGGTCAGTCGGTCCTCCTCGATCTCCTGAGTATTCGGTTCGCCAACAGGCTGTTCGAGCCGGTGTGGTCGGCGGACAGTATCGAGTCGGTGGTCATTCGGTACGACGAGAGCATCGGATTGGAGGGGCGCGCCGACTTCTACGAGAAGGAGGGGGCGTTGCGGGACATGGTGCAAAGCCACCTGCTGCAGTTGCTCGCGGTGGTCGCCATGGATCCGCCCGCCTCGCTGGCAGAACGCGACCTGCGTGACGCGACCGGTGCGGCGTTGCGCGCCACCCACATCTGGGACGACGACCCGGTGGCGTCCTCGCGTCGTGCCCGCTACACCGCGGGCGAGTCCGGTGGTGAGTCGATGCCGTCGTACGTCGACGAGGACGGTGTCGATCCCGCACGCAACACCGAGACCCTGGCCGAGGTGACACTCGGGGTGAGATCGGCTCGCTGGCAGGGAGTTCCCTTCACCCTGCGATCCGGCAAGGCGCTCGAAGCGGACAAGGAGATCGCGTTGACGTTCCGCCCACTGCGCCACATCCCCGCACAGTTCGGCACCGATGTGGCGCCCAACGTGGTGCGGCTGCGTCTCGGACCGGACGCCATGTCGGTCCAACTGAATGTCCACGACGGTGCCGATCCGTTCACCCTCAAGACCATCGACTTCGACACCGACCTCGGCAGCGGATCGGTCCGCGCCTACGCCGAGGTGTTGTCCGGCATCCTCGACGGTGACGCCACACTCGCCGTCCGTGGTGACGCGGCCGAACAGTGTTGGCGCATCATACAACCCGTCATCGACGCCTGGGAAGCCGACAAGGTCGCGATGGATGAGTATCCGGCGGGCAGCACCGGACCGGCGGGATGGCCGTCGTTGTGACCGCCCGATCGCAGATCGCCTCGGTGCGTGTGGATATCGATGCGCCCGTCGACGTGGCGTTCGGCTATCTCACCGATCCTGACCACAGACCCGAGTGGCAATCGAGCCTGTCACGCATCGACGACGTGGTCGCGATGGGTTCGCGTCCTGGTGATGTGGGGAGCAGTTGGCGTGACATCACCCGGGTTCCGCTGGTCCGCCCGGCGATGGAGGTGGTCACCAACGAACCCTGCCGTCGCTGGGCGGAAATCGGCCGTTGGGGACCCGTCGACGCCGAACTCGTCCTCGAATTCGCTTCTCCCGCTGAGGATCGCACCAGTGTCACGGCCACGGCGGTGATGACCGTACCGACCGTCGCGGCACCAACACTTTACGTTCTGCGTCTGATCACCCCCGCGGCATTGCGCAGCGATCTGAAAAGGGCTGCTGCTCTGCTGAAGTCACCAACCACCACCCCATAGCGAGGAACCTCATGTCCGACCGACCGCACCTCACACCCGACGCCACCCATCCGATCACCGTCGAACCGACCCCGGGGCGGGTGCGGGTGTGGCTGGGCGACACCCTGATCGCCGACACCACCCGTGCCCAGACCCTGCGTGAATCAACCTATCCGGCAGTGCAATATGTACCACGCGCCGACGTGGTCGCCGAAGTGCTGACCGGCAGTGACCTCTCGACCTACTGCCCTTACAAGGGAGACGCCGGCTATCACGGCCTGCGTGATGCGACGGGAACCGTGCTGGCCGACAACGCATGGTTCTACGCCACGCCGTATGCGGCCGTCGCCGACATCGCCGATCATCTGGCCTTCTATCCCGACGCGGTGCGGATCGAGATATCGGCAGGTTGAGGCCCGGTGGGTGGATGCGGTTCCTCGCGTGGGGTTGTCGGCTTTCGGTGGTCTCGACTCGGCGCTCGCCCTGGGGGCTCGCACCGGCTCGACCGACGGGTGTGACGACTACCCGCTGGTCGAGGCCCGTGTCTGCCGGGCCGAGCTTGGAGAGGTCGAGGCCGCCTTCGTAGGTGATAGCCGATGCCGGACCGCCAACCTTGTGCCACACAACTAGGTTGTGCAACATATAAATGACGTCTACAGTCGATGACGTGAACAGCCCACGCCTCGATGACCAGTTGTGTTTCGCGTTGTATGCGGCCTCGCGGGCCGTGATCGCTGCCCAACGCCCTGGCCTGCGAGAACTGGGACTCACGTATCCGCAGTACCTGGTGATGATGGTGCTGTGGGAGCAACGATCGGTTCCCATCGGCGGATTGTGTGAACGACTGCACCTGGATTCGGGGACGGTGTCGCCCTTGGTGCGCCGCCTCGAGTCGGCGGGTCTCGTGCGTCGTCGTCGCTCGCCGGAGGACGAACGGTCCGTCATCGTCGAACTGACCGACGAGGGCGCGGCGATGTCGGATCGCTCGGATTGCGTCACCGCTGCGCTCGCCGATTCCGTCGAGGCGTTGACCGCGGACGGTCACGAACCCTCGGTGACGGCCGACGACCTCGGTCCCCTCAAGGCAGTCCTGCACAACCTCGTCGACGAACTCGATCGACTCAATTCCGTTCAGACACAACGAGAACAATCACAACGGCAACAAGGAGAATCCGCATGAGTCACCTCTACACCGCCGAAGCACTGGCCACCGGCGACGGACGTAACGGACACGGACGCACCTCGGACGGACGCGTCGACGTCGACCTGGCCACGCCCAAGGAACTCGGTGGCACCGGTGAGGGCACCAACCCCGAGCAGCTGTTCGCCGTGGGATACGCGGCCTGCTTCCACAGTGCACTCCGGGTGGTTGCGCGTGCCGAGAAGGCCGACGTGACCGATTCTGCTGTCGGCGCACGGGTCTCGTTGGACTCCGACGCGGAAGGGCGTTTCGGCATCGCGGTCGACCTGGAGATCACGCTACCCGCCGTCGACAAGGCCACCGCGCAGGAACTGGCGGAGAAGGCGCATCAGGTGTGCCCGTACTCCAACGCGACTCGCGGCAATGTCGATGTCACCCTGACGATTTCCGAGGACTGAGGGCCAACCATGTCACTTGCATCGCTTGCGCCGACCACGACGCCCCAATCCCGAGGGCGAGCCGCAGCCCGCATCGCGCTCGGAGCGGTCCTCGCACTGGCCGGCATCGGGCACATGACATTTCAGCGTGACGAGTTCCAGGCCCAGGTCCCCGACTGGGTGCCGGTGGGCAAGGACTTCACGGTCCTCGCCTCCGGGGTCGTGGAGATCAGCCTCGGCGCGGCACTGATCGCACTGCCACGGCATCGCCGCATCGTCGCGGGAATCGCCGCACTGTTCTTCATCGCGGTGTTCCCCGGCAACATCCATCAGTACGTCGCCCACATCGACGCCTTCGGACTCGACTCCGATACCAAACGACTGGTGCGGTTGTTCGGTCAGCCCGTGCTCGTCCTGTGGGCCCTCGCGGCAGGCAGCGACGGAAAAACGAAGAGCTGAACGCGATCACGACTGCATTCCCCACATGACCACCCCGATCTCGAGCGCGCGAGGACGTTGGCTGATCGCCGCGTCGGTGCTCGGATCGGGTGTGGCATTTCTCGACGGCACCGTCGTCAACGTTGCCCTGCCGGCGATCTCGCGCGACCTCGACACCGGACTGCAGGGCCAGCAGTGGGTACTCGACGGCTACCTGCTGACCCTCGGCGCCCTTCTGCTGATCGGCGGGGTCGCCGGGGATCGGTACGGCCGCCGCCGCGTGTTCGTCGGTGGACTGGTGCTGTTCGCCCTGGCATCGATCGGATGCGGATGCGCCCCGACCATCGGCTGGCTGGTGGCGGCCAGGCTCGTCCAGGGAATTGCCGCGGCCGCAGTGGTGCCGGGCAGCCTGGCACTGATCAATGCCGGCATCGACGAAGACGATCGTGGCCGGGCGGTCGGCCTCTGGGCCGGGATGTCCGGAGCAACAAGTGCATTGGGACCGTTCGTCGGAGGCTGGCTGGTCGACGCGGTGTCGTGGCGGTGGGTCTTCCTGCTCAGTGTTCCGCTCGCTGCCGGAGCGATACTGATTGCGCTGAAACACATCCCGGAGTCCCGCGATGGATCGGCAACCGGCCGGCTGGATCTCGCGGGCGCACTGGCGATGACCATCGGACTGGCCGGGGTGATCTATGCCCTGATCGAGGGTCCGGCACGCGGCTGGGGGACCGGTACGATCGTCGCCGCCGCGATCGGAACCCTCAGTCTCTGCGGGTTCCTCATCGTCGAAAACCGGGTGCGCACACCATTGTTGCCGCTTGAGCTGTTCCGGTCCCGCCAGTTCTCCGGGGCGAACCTCACCACCCTGCTGGTGTACGCGGCCCTCGGTGGGGCGCTGTTCCTGCTGGCGTTGCAATTACAACAGAGCATGGGGTACTCGGCCCTCGAGGCCGGAGCCGCGATGTTCCCGGGCACGGTCATCATGCTGTTCGGGTCGCCCGCCGCGGGCGCCATCGCCCAGCGCACCGGCCCACGGATACCGATGACGATCGGCCCCGTGATCGCCGCCGTCGGCTTGGGTCTGATGGCCAGAGTCGTTCCCGGACAGCACTATCTGACGTCGGCCTTTCCCGCCGTGGTGCTCTTCGGGATCGGTATGACGGTCACCGTGGCCCCGTTGACCGCCGTGGCGCTGGGCGCGGTCGACGATGCACACGCCGGTACCGCGGCGGGCGTCAACAACGCCGTGGCCCGCATCGCGGGCCTGCTGGCGGTCGCGGTCCTTCCAGCCGTCGCCGGGATCACGGCCGGACCGGGTGAACCGCTGGGTGACGGATTCGGCGTCGCGATGCTGATCGCGTCCGCCATGTGCGCGGTGGGTGGACTCGTCTCGGCGCTCACAATCTCTTCCGGAGCAGGGTTTCGTCCCCAGGTGATCCCGGCGGTCAACAGCGCCTGCCAGGACCCGGCCACCCGACGTCCCGTCTGATCTCTTCGCCGGTCCCAACGGTCGAGTCGTCGGCTACCTGCAGGGATGCTAATCTCATCGCCGGTCGTCGGGGCTGATCTCGGGTAGGTGGACATGCTCCGTGACGTCTTCGTGTGGCGTCGTGCCGTTTTCGTGCTCATCGTCGGTCTGTCGGCGCTGACATCGGTCATGACGCTCGCCCCGGCGGGCGCTGCCCCTGCTGCCGCCTCGGCGTACTATGTGGCGCTGGGTGATTCGCGTGCGACCGTTGCCTCCTGGACCGCACCGTTCGTCGACGGATGTGGTCGCGGCCCGGACTCCTACCCGCTGCTCGCTGCGACGACACTGGGCGTCTCGGTGACCACGCGGGCCTGCGGCGGCGCGACCACTGCCAACGTGACCACCACACCGCAACTCACCCTCCACGGCTTCATGCGCCCGCAGATCGAGGCGCTGCCGGCACAGACACGGGTGGTGACCCTGTCGATCGGCGGCAATGACATCGGCTGGTGGGGGCTGATCTCCCCGTGCTTCGCACCGATCTTCGGCATGGACGCACGATGCCGAACGAACACGTCGATGGCCTCGACCATCGACACCGCACTGGACGGACTGGCACCGAAGATGGACACGACGTTGCGCGCGGTGCACGCCAAGGCCCCATCGGCCCGGGTGCTCGTCGTCGGACACGGCGGCTACTACGGGGCGAAAGGCTGTCCTGGACAAGCGAACATCAGCGACGCCGATGTTCCCGTCGTGACCCGGTTCTTCGACCGGTTCAACGATGTGCTCCGATCCGCGGCCGCCAGATCGGGCGCGGAGTTCGTCGACATCGCCACACCCGCCCGGGGACACGACGCGTGCGCCCCCGACGCCCTGCGATGGTTCCAGGGCAACAGTGACGCGCTCACGGTTCAGGCCCGTCACCCCACCCCGCTGGGTCGGCGGGCCATGGCCGACATCGTGGCGTCCGCCATCGGAAGGTGACGGGGCCCAAGCGCGACGGTCCGCCCTCAATCCCGCTTTCCGAGTTGGTCTGCGAGGCCCAAAAGGTGTATGCGAGTGAGAGCTTCGGCAGTTTCCGGATCACGGTCCAAGACGGCTGCCACCAATCTCTCGTGATCTGATGTGTCGTGATCGTCGAGGTCCATCAACGTGAGCATGTCGGTCATGGCGGTGATCAGGCGCGGTCGCAGACTGTCGAACAGCGCGATCAACAACGGGCTGTGCGACGCCTGAACCATTCGCCGGTGCAGTCGGATGTCGGCCGTCGCAAGTGCTTCGGGCCCGGAGCCGGCGACATCGTTGCGGGCGTTGAGGGCCTCCCGAATCGCGGTCGCATCTTCGCTGTCGTGGGCGAAGGCTGCCAGTGCGGCAGCCCGCGACTCGATGGCGATGCGGACCTGCAAGACGTCGCCGATCTCGGCGATCTGCGCGAGTTGATCCCATGGCTCGGCCGGTTCTGCGGCGGCGAGAAACACGCCGACACCTTGTTTGGTGACCAACACGCCGCGAGCAGCCAACCGGCGGATCGCCTCGCGTATCGTCGAGCGGCCCACCGAGAGTTCGCTCGCGAGTGCCACTTCACCGGGAAGTTGCTCACCGATCGCCCAACGTCCGTCGCGGATGTCGTCGAGCAATGCCCGGGCCGCCCGCTCCGACAGCGGCACCCGTGTGAGTGCTTCCATTTCTCCCGTTTCCCGCATCCCTAGCCATGTGACGACGATCGCTGACGATGATAGTCAGACCGGGCTGCCGTGGGCTGCGCCGCAGCGCTCACCTCACGCCACATGCGGTACATCTCTCGGACGGCGATTGCGAGGGCGAAGAGGGCGAACACCACGCTGAGGACCTTGATGTCGAGTGCCAACGCCAGCAGGACCCCGACGACGGCGCCTGGCAGCGCGCCGATGTTGAGTAGGGTGCCGAGGCGCAGATCGGCCGTGCCCTGGCGGGCATGGGCGATGGTCCCGACGATGGCGTTCGGAAAGAACATCAGCAGCGAAGTGCCTTCCGCGGTCGGCAGGTCAGTACCGAAGAGCAGCATCAGTGCGGGCACGGCGAGAAGACCACCACCCAGTCCCATACCGGCGGCCCAGGCCCCGATGACGAACCCGAGAATCAGCGAAACCGGAAGCGTGAATCCCCAGGAGGCAATCCAACCGGCGGGCACCACGGCCGATCCCTGGAGGGGGTCGGCTCCGGCGGCATCGAGAATCAGTTTGAGGCCCGTGGCCAGCAGAATCGCGACGAACAACCACCGCAGCACCAGGTGCGGGATCTTCAGGATCAATGGCACGCCGAGGAGTGCGCCGAGTGTTCCGCCGATGACCATTCCGGTGCCGGCGTGCAGATCGATAGAGCCACCGACCAGGGCGAAGGTCGCCGCGCCCACTCCGGTGACGGCGATGTTGGCGGCGCCGGCCGTGCCGTGCAGGCTCGGCCGCTGCAGCGAGGTCACCTTCTCGAGAGCGGGGACGTAGAAGACGCCGCTACCGCCGCCGAGCAGTCCCCCGATGACGCCGCCGGTCGCGCCGATGCCGAGCGCTATGCCCAGCCCGGGCCGGTCTGCGCGGTGGTGATCGGACGGATGGCGGGACGTCATATCGGGTCTCCTTGAGCGAACCAGCAGTGTGCACGCAGAGTAGCACTTGTCTGACAAGTGAGGAAGATGCAGTGCCTTCTGTCAAAGTGATCCGCACAGCGTCCTCAGTGGTCCGTCGGGCGATCGTCTCCGGTGTTGAGCGTGGTGGTGGCGTGCAGGGCCTGTCGGGTCAGATGATCGCGCTCGGCGTTCGTGGTCGCCTGGCGCGCAGCCTCAGCGAATTCCTTTGCGGCCGTCGCGTAGTCGCCGGCGTTGAGATGTAGATGGGCGGACGCGGCGACAAACCGGGGCACCGTCGGATCGACCTCACTCAGCGCGGCGAGCCCGGCGGCCGGACCGTCGGCCTCCCCGACCGCGACGGCTCGATTGAGTTGCACGACAGGAGAATCGGTCAACACCACGAGCTCGTCATACCACTGGACGATCTGCACCCAGTCGGTCTCCTCCACACGCTGGGCATCCGCGTGTAAGGCGGCGATCGCCGCTTGGGCCTGATACTCGCCGAGCCGATCGCGAGCCAGCGCGGCCTGCAGGATCGCCACCCCCTCGACGATGAGCGAGGAATCCCAGGCCGACCGGTCCTGCTCGGCGAGCGGAATGAGTTGTCCGCCAACGCCGATCCGCGCCGGACGTCGAGCATGATGCAGCAGCATCAGCGCGAGCAACCCGTCGGTCTCCGGATCGTCGAGCCGTGCTGCGAGCGTGCGGGTCACCCGGATCGCCTCGGCGGCGAGGTCGACCTCGCCCGAGTATCCCTCGTTGAACAACAGGTACAGCACGTGAAGCACCGTCGCCACATCACCCGGCTCGTCCAGACGGACACCCGCGATGCGTTGCTTGGCCCGGCTGATCCGTTGCGCCATGGTCGATTCCGGCACCATGTACGCCTCGGCGATCTGTCGGGTCGTCAAGCCCGCGACCGCGCGCAGCGTCAACGCGATCGCCGACGACGGCGTCAACCGCGGATGGGCACACAGAAAGTACAACCACAGCGTGTCGTCGGTGTCTGCCGAGTCGCCGGGCGCCGGCTCGGCGGCGACGAGTTGCTCACGCGCAGCACGGGATCCGTCGGCACGTACCTGATCGAGAAAGATCCGCCACGCGGTCGTGACGAGCCAGGCCTTCGGGTTCTGTGGGGGCCGCGTCGGCCAGGTTTCCCAGGCGCGGACCAGCGCGGACTGCACCGCGTCCTCGGCGGAGGCGAAGTCGGCCCCGCGTCCGACGAGGATGCCGATGACCGCGGGGATCTGGGCGCCGATCGCCGACGCATCCAGATCCCCGAGATCCCCGAGATCCCCGCGGTCGCCGGTGGTCATTCGGTGATGGTCGGTGGCGCGGACATCACCGGCCGCAACTCGAGCCATTCGCCGAGCGGACGCCCACCGGCGCCCGGAGCCGCCGACAACTCGCCGGCCAGTTCCAGGGCGCGGTCATAGGAATCGACGTCGATGATCATCCAGCCAGCGATCAGATCCTTGGTCTCGGCGAACGGGCCGTCGGTGACCGGCGGTCGGCCCTCACCGTCGGAACGCACCCACACGCCGTCCATCGACACCGCGTCGGCGGAGACGAACTCGCCGGACGACTCGAGTTTCTCGGCGAAATCCTGCATGTACTGGATGTGCGCCTCCCACTCGGCGGGAGTCCACTGATCGGTCGGAACGTCGTTGACCGGGGTCTTTCCGCCGCGGTAGTGCTTGAGCATCAGATACTTGGCCATCGGCCTGCCTTTCGTCCGACGCGGACATGTGTTCCGCATTCACTGAGGAGACGGAGCCACCACACGGAATTCGACATGTCTCAGGAGAATCTTTTCGCCCGATCCGCCGGCAGCGATGAGTTTCGTCGCCGGGCCGGGTCTGTACTCACCATAGAGAGGAGCCGCTGATGACGAGGCGATTGTTGTTCATCCACGGGGCCGGGGGTGGCGACGACGACCGATCCCTGGCCGACGGGCTGGCGAGCCTGCTCGACGCCGACCTGACCTACCCGCTGCTCCCCGACGAGGACATGTCACCGGCCGCGTGGGCATCCCCGATCCGCACCCACCTGCACCGACTCGGCCCCGACGACGTCCTCGTCGCCCACTCGTTCGGGGCATCGGTGCTGCTCCAGGTCCTGGCCGAGACCGCCACCTCCGTGCCGGTGCGGCGCGCCACGTTGCTGGCGATGCCGAACTTCGAGCCCGTCGGATGGGATGTCCCCGAGTACGCCTTCGACGGCCCCGAACCCGACGTCGAACTCGCGCTGCATCACTGCGCCGACGACGAGGTGGTGGAGTTCGGGCATCTGACGCTGAACGCCGCGCGGCTTCCGTCGGCGACCGTGCACCGCCACACCACGGGTGGGCATCAGTTCGACCTGACTTGGCTCAATTTAGTGTCCACCTCGGATCGCGATGATCGCTTCGCGGAGGCCGTCGGGTAGTGGATCGGCGGCGGTGAGGGTCTGTTCGCCGGCTTGGATGGTGACGGTGCGGTAGCGGCGGGCGGTGGTGACGAACTTCTTGATCGACCAGCCGGTGCGGGTTTCGATGATTCTGGTGATGGCCAGCGCGGCGAACACCACGGCCAAGTGTGCCCGGATGGAGTCCTCGAGGTGATGGAAGATCGGGCGTGCGGCCAGATCGGACTTCGACATCCGGAAGCTCTTCTCGATCCGCCACAGCTGGTGGTAGGAGCCGATTACGAATTCGGTTGTCGGAGAGTCGATGTTGGTGGCATAGGCCTTCCAGCCGGCCAGGGTGCGGGCCTTGGTTTCCAACTCTCGGTTGACGGTCCGGTCCCCGCCTTTGAGCTTGACGAACCGGTTGCGTTTGACCGGGATCTTGCCCTCGACCGCCTTCTCGGCTTTGGCGATCTGCTCGTTGATACCGCGGATGCTGCGTCGCGCTCGGCCGGCGCTGTAGCGGTAGTAGACGACCCGGTGACGGAGGTAACTGGTCTTGGAATTCGCCGGCAGTGGCTGGGTCAAGGTCAGCCCGTCCTCGGGAGTGGAGTTCGGATTGTTCTTGTGCCACTTCTGAATCTGGTAGGGGATTCTGGGGATCTTCTCACCCAGGATGAACGACAACCCGGCATCCTCGATGGCCTTCATGTTCGCCGCGGAGATCATCCCGGCATCGGCCACCACCGTCACATCGGTCAGCTTGTGGGCGGCGATGAACGCGGTCAGGGTCGGCATCATCGTCAACGTCTCAGCTTTGTTCCCGGCGAATGCTTCCATCATCAACGGGAATCCTGTTGCGTCGGTGAGCAAACCGACAGTGACCTGTGGTTCGAGGCGGCGCTCCTTGGAGAACCCGGGTTCGCGGAACCCGTCCGCTTTGTCGGTCTCGAAGTACAGCGTGGTGACATCGTACAAACACAGTGTGGCGGGTCCCAGATTCGCTTGCGCGGCACATGCTTTCGCCATTTCCTGACGCCAGGACGTGTCAGCGTAGATGGGTAAACGTCGTTTCACCGTTGCGTACGAGGCCGGGGCGACACCGGCTTCGGCCAGTACCCGCAGGGAGTCGAGTTTGCTGGTCGGTTCGATGATCCTCGCGGCCACCAGATCACGGAATACGCTGTCAGAGTTCGGGATCGAGGAGAATCCGAGTTCGTCGTACACCGCGGTGATCGCATCCAGCAACACCGCCATCCGGGAACTGGTGATCGGCAAGGGTCCTGCTCCGGACGCGGAAACCAGCCCGAGGTCGAGTTGCTGCTGCCCGGCAGCCAACCGATCAGCGGCCGCGGCCTTCAACGCCGCCAGCTCCGCATCGGTATGAGCTGAGCCGATGTGCTCGATCTGGCGCGACCCGCGACGGTTGGAGTGCACGATCTGGACCGCCGTCGCTCCCGACTTGGTCTTCACCGTCCGCACAAACGCCACCCCAGCAGCCTAAAACCCCCACCGTTAGTGTCCACCCCGGCATCCATCACCCCAGGTCACAGCCCCGCGATCGCCGAAATGGCGAAAATTGAGCCAAGTCAGGTTCGACGGTCTCGCGCAGCGGCTCGCGACGATCATCGGCTGACCCCCACACGCACAAGCGCTGACCCGCACAACGACGGGCCGGTTCGGAGGAATCCTCCGAACCGGCCCGTCAGCCGACGTCACCGCATCCGCATCACCAGGTCTGCGGCGATCGCGGCTGAGGCGTCTGCGCCTGGGGCCCGTGCATCTGCGGCCCATGCGTTTGCGGCCCGACACCGCGGTTGTCCGGCGAACCCAGCGACTGTGCGTACGCCGCACCCAGCGACAGCAACAGCAGCCCGACGACGATGAACGCGATGACCCGGAACACGCCGTCGAGGGCGGCGAGGTCGAACAGGAACAACTTGGCGATCGCGGCGGCGATGACGGCCAGGCTCACCGTGATCGTCATCCCGCGAGCGTTGCCGTGCAGGCGCCGCGCCCACAGCAGACCGGCCGCCGCGGCCAGCACCCACACGATGGTCGCCGCGGCATGTCCACCGCGGATACCGCCGGTGCTCCCACCGCTGATCAGACCCCCGAGGAAGACACAGATCTCGGTGACCAGGAACAGCGCGATCAGGCCACCGAGAATGGCGAAGATCTGCTGGTCGGTGGCCGCACGGCCCTGCGACCACGACCAGACGAGCACACCCACGGCGACGAGCGACAGGACCGCCGACACCAGCAGCGTCGCCTGATCCGCGGTTCCGATCGACGCCACGAACAGCATCTGCAGGGCACCCGATGGCAGGGTGGCCAGGATTGCGGCGCCGGTGAACAGCGAGCCGATGAGGCGCAGCGTGAAGGCGATGGGGGCATCCAGTGAGGCGTCGAGGCAACTCGCGACCGCGACGACCAGACCCAGCCCGGCGATCCCGACGATCATGCCGGTGCCATGGAGGCTCGACCCCACCGCGGCGAGGGCGGTGACCGCCGCTGCGGTCAGCCACACGGTCCGGCACGCGACGGTGATCGACGCATGAAGCTGCCCGCCTCCCACCGCGAGGGAAGCCAGCAGCACGGTGACGGCCGACAAGGCGACGGTGGCGACGAGGGCGCCGGCAATCCCGTTGGCTCCCGGCAGGGGCAGCAGCGGCACCACCGAGAACAACGCCAGCAGCAGGGTGCGGGTGGACCACCGCATCAACACGATCGACGAGCCCAGGGCGAGAAGCACATTGACCAACGCCGCGACCACGAACAGGGCACCGTTACCGGCCGGGGCCGCGATCGCCATCGCGATCAGCGGCAGGGTGACGGCGACGGTGTTGACCGCATACAGCGCGGTCCAGTTGCGCCGCAACTGAATCCACATGGTGGCGGCAGCGTACGCGAGCAGGAACCCGACGAGCAGGGTGTTCGGTCCACCGGACAGGAAGGGCGCGAACACGATCAACGCGACACCGACCATCAGGCCCAGTGCCTGACTGTTCCACACATGGGCGACGGCCAGTCCGCCGGCGGCGATGGCGGCCGCGAGGATCACCGCGACATAGCCGGGGAACCAGTGATAGATGGCGGTCGCGGCGAGGACGTCGAACAGCGCCGTGGTGACGCCGGTGGCGATCACCGCTCCGGCGGCGCTGCGCTTGCCGTCGCGTCGACCGAGAAGCAGACCCGCACCGAACAGGATCGCCGCGAGCAGAGCACCACCGGCGACGCGGATCTCCGGGCGCAACAGTCCCGCCTGCGCGGCGAGTACCAGCAGGAACACCACACCGGTCAGTGTGACGGCCACGCCCGCGATGGCCAGGACCGTCCCGACCAGGCCACGTTCGGTGGCGGCGGCGATTCGCTCGGACATCGACGGTCGCGGTGGCGGGGGCGTGTACGGGCGCGGCGCCGGCGGAAGACCGACGGGATAGGGGCGGACGCCGGCCGGTGGGAACGGCGGCGGACCGGCGGGCGGCGCGACGAACGGTGCCCGGGGTGCTGAAACGAATGGTGCTGAAACGAATGGTGCTGAAACGAATGGTGCCGAAACGAATGGTGCCGCGACGATCGGTGGTGCGACGAACGGTGCCGCGACGAACGGTGCCGCGACGAACGGTGCTGCGGGTGTCGGCGGCGGGGTCGGTGCGCTTGGCTGCTGTGGCGGGACCGGCGGTTGTTCTGCAGCGGGGGTCGGCGACGGCGTTGCGGGTGCGGATTCGGGGGCAGATCCGGGCGCGGATTCGGCGAGGAGCGATTCGAGGGTGGCGACGTCGCCGGAGATGATCGACATGCGTCGCGTGAGGTCGGCGACCTCACCGTGAATGCGGTGGAGCAGGCTCGCGGGGGAGCCGTCGGGGGCGGTGGGAGACATGACTGCAAGCCTCGATCAGACGCGGCCGGCGATCATGCGTACATCTACCCAGTGGCCCTCGGTAGTGGGCCGTGGCGGCTCGTTGTCTCAGTCGCGGTCGAGTCCGTGTTCGATGGCGTAGCGCGTCAACTCGACCCGGTTGGCCAACTGGAGTTTTCGCAGCGCAGCGCCGACGTGGTTCTCGACGGTGCGTGGGCTGATCGACAGTCGTGTCGCGATCTGCCGGGACGAGAGGCCCTTGGCGACCTCCCGCAACACCTGCGTCTCGCGGTCGGTGAGGACAGGGGTGTCGGGCCCGGGATCGCGGGAGATCCGTCGGTACTCACCGAGGACCAGACCCGCCAGCCCGGGCGTGAACACGGTCTGTCCGGCGGCCGTGGCGCGGACCGCGGCGACCAGTTCGGAGCGTTGCGCACTCTTCACCAGATATCCGGTGGCGCCGGCCTTCACGGCCTCGAGGACGTCGTCGCGTTCATCCGACGCCGACAGGATCAGGACGTGGGCGTTGGGGCAGGCCGCGAGGACCTCGGCGGTGGCCGACGCGCCCGTCCCGTCGGGCATCTGCATGTCCATCAGCACCACGTCGGGTTGGACGGCTGCGGCGCGTACGGTGGCCGCGCGGACGCCGTCGGCGGTGGCGACGACCTCGAAGCCCTCATCGGTGAGGTCGCGGGCGACGCCCTCGCGCCACATCGGGTGGTCGTCGACCACCATCACCCGGATCGTGGCATCACCGGTCGCGGTCATCGGGTTGTCTCCTCCGTCGTTCCTCGGTGCCCGGCCGGATCCCGCGGGATCGTCAACTCCCATTCGGTCCCCGCGCCGGGGGCCGTGTGCAACCGCGCGTGGCCCCCGAGAGCGTCGATCCGGCCGATGATCGAGCGGTCGATTCCCATCCTGCCCTCCGCACGCGCCTGTTCGAGACGTCCCGGCGCAATTCCGACGCCCGTGTCGCGGACGCTGACGATCACCTCGTCGTCGAGATCTTCGAGCAGTACATAGCTGTGGGCGTCGGGGCCGGCGTGCAGAGCCGCATTGTGCAGGATGTTGCCGACCGCGGCGAGTATCTCGGCAGCCGCCTCGGCGGGTAGCGCGACGGCGTCGGGTGGGGTGCTGACCGACACCGCGTCGCTGCCGAGGGCCCGCAGTGCTGCGGCGAGATCCTGCGCACCGGCGGGCGGATCGTCGGCCGGTCCCGCCGGTTGCGCGGCGATCAGCCGTCGCAGACGCTGTTCCTGTTCGGCGGCCAGCGTCGCGAGCTCGGCTGTCTCACCACCGATTTCCGAACCTCGACGAGCCACCAGAGCCAGTACCTGCAACACCCCGTCGTGGACCTCGCGGGCGAGTCGTTCACGTTCGGATGCCTCGGCCGCCGAACGGATTGCAGCGCTGAGCCGGGCGTGGGTGACGCGCGCACGCGTCGCGGCCAGCCCGAGGGCCATGCCCGTCATGATGAGCAACAGGAACGTCGCGTTGCGACCGAAATTCCACACGATGTAGTTCTTGACGACGAAGGTGCTCGCGCCGATGGCCGCTCCGGTGGCCATCCCGTACAGCGACCCGCCGAGCAACGCCGCCGACAGCACGCAGTTGGTCATCCACAGGGTGGTGGGCCAGGGTTGGTTGCCGGCCACCCAGGCCGCGTCGGCGACGTAGGAGGTCGACAGGATCATCACCACCGACACCGCGATCTCGCTGCCGACGAACCACCAGTTGCGTCCGAAACCGGCGACGTATCCGATCGACCACCACACGTTGGCGACGGCCATCAACGCGAAGAGCACCCAGGTCAGGCCGGGTCGCACGAGGTCATTGTTGATGGCGATCTGGAACCCGAGGGCGTAACAGAACGACGCGAGCCGGAAGATCTGCGCGGCCCGCCACAGCGGTCCGACCGGATCGTTGTCGTCGAGGCTGCGCAACCGCGACGGGAAGAGACGGTCGACGTCGGTCGGGGTGACGGGAACCGATCGGGACGACGGCATCGTCAGATCGCTACGCGGGACGGGCGGCCGAGACGGGTGAGGCGCATGCGTGCTCCGGCAGTCGACGACGAGGGGTTCCATCATCGCGCATGGTGCCGCGCGTGCGGCCGTTGCGTCACTTTCTGGAATGACGGCGCCCGCCCTCACATTGACGGCGCTTGCCTTCGCGTTGACGGCGCTCGCCCTCTCACCGACAGCGCTTGCCTTCGCGTTGACGGCGCTCGCCTTCGCGCTGACAGCGCCCATTCCCGGTTGAGTCAGCTGCCGTGGCATTCGACCGTGTGAATGACCCGCGCACTTCGATGGAACCGAATGGGTGTCCCGCCCCTCTTATAGGGCAACACCACCAGAGCGCCACGCCAGGAGCGGCGGACGCCACGCGAAAGGGACAACCGACATGCGACCATTTCTCACCTCGGTGATCACCGCGGCGACGGTGATCACTGCCGCCGCATTCTCCGTCGACTTCGGCACCGCGACCGCAGCTGCCGAATCCGGTGCGTCGGAATCGGTCGCCGAGGACTACCGCGTCGCCGTCGAGGTCGTCGGTGACTACTGGGCCGAGCGGGCGCCCGAGCTGTTCGGGATCAACTACGAGCCGCCGACAGTTCGCGGCGTCATCGACCCGGGCGATGCGACCGCGTGTGGTCCGATGCCGGAGATGAATGCGATCTATTGCCCGCGTGATCACTCGGTTCAATTCGGTTCGGATTACTTGGATTTGGCGGACTCGATCGGAGACGTCATTGTCTATGACGTGGTCGCCCACGAGTGGGGACATGCGATTCTTGCGCAGGTGCCGTCGTCCTTGGTCGAGGAGCCGCAGGAGTTGCAGGCCGAGTGCCTGGCCGGCGGGGCGCTCGGCGATCTCGCGCGCGACGGGGTGATCGTCGTCGAGGATGGTGATCTCGAGGAGGTCGTCGAGCTGTTCCGGTATTCCGATGCGCCCGGCGACGCCCATGGCACGGCGGAGCAGCAGGCTTTGGCCTTCGCGGCCGGCTGGCGGCAGGGTCCGGCCGCATGTTTTGAGTGAGGCGCGCACATCCTTCGCCAACGGTCTACGTATGACATGACGACCCGGTCGTCATGTCATACGTAGGCTTCGCAGTTGCGGAGCTACGGCAAAAATGCTGTCGCCGTTGAGCAGTGGGAGGTCCTTCGCAAAGATTGGCGTGTTCACTGCTTCCCACATGCGACCGGTGGTCCCGACTCGACTTTCGTCAGAGTCCCACGGCGGTCACGCCGTACCGCGCCTGTGCGGGGGTGAAGCCCTCGTACTCGAGCTGCTCGATAAGGCCCTGGCGTGAGAACGAACTGATCTCCAGGTAACTCTTCGCGGACTTTGCGGCCTGTTCGTTCCAATCGACAGTGATGTGATCGACGGCGTATCCCGCGTCGGCGTTGGAGAAGCCCTCGTACTCGAGTTGCTCGATGAGCCCCTGGCGCGAGAACGCGCTGATGCTCAAGTAGGCCTCCGCCGACTCCACGGCATTCTGCCGGCTCACGGTGGACGCGGGCACGTACTGATCCTGCGGGCTGGACACCGATTCGGTAATGGCCGAATTGGCAACGGGCTGTGCGGATGCGTGGGCAGTGGTGGCGACGCCGATGGCGAACGGAGCGGCAAGGGCGACGAGCAATGCGGCGGCACGCGATGTTTTCATCTTCACGGACGGGGACGTTACGTGGTCTCTACGACAAGGAGTATCGGTCGTGAGGAGGACACCGCGTCGGGCATGCGCAACCGAGTAGCCCGCTACTCGCGACACCGGCCACGTCAGCGACGACGCTGGGTGCAACACCGCTCGGAAGGATCCCCCCCAATGTCCGACATCGTCATCGGCACCGTTCCGCTGCACGGCCACGTGACGCCGCTGCTCAACGTTGCGCGTCACCTGGTGGAGCGGGGGGATCGCGTCCGCTTTCTGACCGGCTCTCGCTTCGCCGAGAAGGTGAGCGCCGTTGGTGCGCAGCATGTGCCGTTACCACCGGAGGCGGACTTCGACGACCGGCAGGACTGGGACATCGTGTTCCCCGAACGTCGCGAACTCAGCGGGATCCGGGCGATCGCCTTCGATATCGAGCACACGTTCATCCGACCGGCGAAATCACAGTTCCAAGCCCTTCAGATTATCTTCGACCAGGCACCGGCCGACGCGGTCCTGACCGACGGAGCCTTCGCCGGAGGTGCATACCTGTTGGGCGCGGATGCCGCCGAACGCCCACCGGTCATCGCGTGCGGTGTGACCCCGCTGTTCATCAGCAGCCGCGACACGGCGCCCAGCGGGATGGCGTTGATGCCGATGTCGGGGCCCGTCGGGCGGCTCCGCAATGCGGCGCTTCACCGGGTGGCGCGGCGCCTCGTGTTGGGTGAGGCCCAACGGGTCGCCGACGGGATCCATCGCGACATCCATGGCGCGCCTTTGGGATTCCCCGTTCTTGACTGGCCACGGCACGCCGATGCCATCCTCCAGTTCACCGTGCCCGGGTTCGAGTACCCCATGAGCGATGCGCCCCGCCACTTGCATTTCGTCGGACCGGTCTCGGCGACCGGTTCGCGGGCCCCGTTACCCGACTGCTGGTCGCGGCTCGACGGTTCGCGGCCGGTCATCCACGTCACGCAGGGTACCTTCGCCAACCGGGATTACCGTCAGATCATCACCCCGACCCTGGAGGCATTCGCCGACGACGACGTCCACATCGTCGTCTCCACCGGCGGTCGAAGCGTCGACACACTTCCTGAGCTTCCCGCCAATACCTTTGCCGCCGAATATCTTCCGTACGACGATCTGCTCCCGAAGACCGACGTCTTCGTCACCAACGGCGGCTACGGCGGCGTTCAGTACGCGCTGCGGTACGGCGTCCCGGTTGTGACCAGTGGTGGCCTGGAGGACAAGCCCGAGGTGGGTGCGCGGATCGCCTGGTCGGGAGTCGGCCGACGGCTGAAGTCCGAGATGCCCTCTGCCGCTGCAGTGCGCGAGGCGGTGCGCCGGGTGCTCGATGACTCGTCCTATGCGCAGGCTGCCGAGCGCATGGCGACCGCAATGGCCGACAGCGCCGGACTTCAGAAATGTGCCGAGGTCGTCGACCGGCTCATCGGTATGAACAGGGCGTGATTGCGCCGCCCGGGTGGGTGCCGGGTGGGTGACGATGTGTCTTAGCGCGTCTCGCTCCGGGTGTCGTTGTGCGACATCGTCGTGGTGTCGAACAACGAGGAGTCGCCATACCTACGTCATACCTACACGGTCGACGGCGAGTCGAGAATTGCGCGGCATGACCTCCTGAGGACCTGATCACCCATTTTCGGGAAGGTGTGCCGTATGGCGATGTGGCTGCCGTCGTCTACGGTCGCGTCGTCCGGCAGGCCGTCGCCGCCGGCGGTAAGGCCAGAGCCCACGTCCTCGACAGGATGATTGCCGCGGGTGGCCGTCGCGAACGGGTGACGCTTGTGACGCGCAACGGCGCGGATCGCAAGGGCCTGCCCTGTGGGCCTGCCCTGTTCACCCCTGGCGAAATATCGCCGGGAACAAAGAACCCGCCACCGAGGTTGAGTCGGTCAGACTGAACTTTGGAGGTTAGTTAGATGTCACAGACATACTCAGTGCCCGTCCTGTTCGTCCCTGACCTGGTCGTCCTGCCCGGCATGGTGGTGCCGATCCCGCTCGACGACGCGGCTCAGGCGACGATCGACGCGGCCCGGGCCAGTGAGTCCGGCAAACTGCTGATCGCTCCGCGCCTGGACGATCGGTACCCGACCCATGGCGTGATCGCCTCGATCGTGCAGGTGGGTCGCATCCCCGGCGGCCAGACGGCTGCCGTGGTGAAGGGCGAGAAGCGTGCACACATCGGCAGCGGCGCACCCGGTCACGGCAATGCGCTGTGGGTCGAGGTGACCGAGGTCGATGACGGTGAGGCCACCGCCGAGACCAAAGCCCTTGCCGCCGAGTACAAGAAGCTCGTCCTGGCCATGCTCCAACGTCGCGAGGCCTGGCAGATCATCGACGCGGTCAACAAGATGACCGACCCGTCTGATCTCGCCGACACCTCCGGCTATTCGTCGTGGCTCGACGACACCCAGAAGCGGCAACTGCTCGAAACCTCTGACGTCGCAGAACGGCTCGGGCTGCTCATCGACTGGACCAGCGAACACATCGCCGAGACCGAGGTCTCCGACAAGATCGCCGACGATGTCCGCAACGGAATGGAGAAGCAGCAGAAGGAATTCCTGCTGCGTCAGCAGTTGAACGCCATCCGCAAGGAACTCGGCGAGGACGAGCCCGACGGCGCCGACGACTACCGCGGCCGCGTCGAAGCCGCCGACCTGCCCGACAACGTCCGCGAAGCGGCGTTACGTGAGGTCGGCAAGCTTGAGCGATCCAGCGATCAATCACCTGAAAGTGGTTGGATCAGAACGTGGTTGGACACCGTCCTGGATCTACCGTGGAATGTCACCACCACCGACTCCACCGACATCACGGGTGCGCGTGAAATCCTCGACGCCGATCACCACGGGCTCGAGGATGTCAAGGACCGCATCGTTGAATACCTGGCCGTGCGGGCCCGGCGTGCCGAACGTGGCCTGCAGGTCGTCGGCGGACGTGGTTCCGGAGCCGTGATGGTGTTGGCCGGTCCGCCCGGCGTCGGCAAGACGTCTCTGGGTGAGTCCGTGGCCCGTGCCCTCGGCCGCAAGTTCGTGCGCGTCGCCCTCGGCGGCGTGCGCGACGAGGCCGAGATCCGCGGTCACCGGCGTACCTACGTCGGTGCTCTGCCCGGTCGTATCGTGCGTGCCATCGGCGAGGCGGGATCGATGAATCCCGTTGTACTGCTGGACGAGATCGACAAGGTGGGCTCTGACTACCGGGGTGACCCGGCGGCGGCGCTGCTCGAGGTCCTCGACCCCGCGCAGAACCACACCTTCCGCGATCACTACCTCGATCTGGATCTGGACCTGTCCGACGTGGTGTTCCTGGCGACGGCCAACGTCGTCGAGAACATCCCGGGACCGTTGCTGGACCGGATGGAACTGGTGACCATCGACGGCTACACCGAGGACGACAAGGTGGCCATCGCCCGCGATTACCTGCTCCCGCGGCAGCGTGAGCGTGCGGCGCTGACCGACGAGGAGATCTCGGTGACCGACGACGCGCTACGGGAGATCGCGGCCAACTACACCCGCGAACCGGGTGTGCGTCAGTTCGAGCGGTTGCTCGCCAAGCTGATGCGCAAGGAGGCCACAAAGATCGAAAACGGCACGGCGACAACACCGGTCATCGTCGACACGGCGGATCTGAAGGACGATCTGGGTCGGCCGCGGTTCACTCCCGAATCCGAGGAGCGTACCGCGGTGCCCGGCGTCGCGACCGGTCTGGCGGTCACCGGAATGGGTGGCGACGTGCTGTTCATCGAGGCCAACCGCACCGATGCCGGCGAGGGCAAGGGTGGGCTGCAACTGACCGGCCAACTCGGCGACGTCATGAAGGAGTCCGCGCAGATCGCACTGTCCTACGTCCGTGCCCACGCACGTGAACTGGGCATCGATCCGCGTAACCTCGAGGGCACCATCCACGTGCACGTGCCCGCGGGTGCGGTCCCCAAGGACGGCCCGAGTGCCGGCATCACGATGGTGACGGCCCTGGCGTCGATGGCGACCGGCCGCAAGGTGCGCGCCGAGGTCGGCATGACCGGCGAGGTGACGTTGAACGGACGGGTCCTGCCCATCGGTGGGCTCAAGCAGAAACTGCTTGCGGCACAACGCAACGGGTTGACCCAGGTGTTCATCTCGCCCCGTAACGAGGCCGATCTCGACGACGTCCCCGCGGAGATCCTCGAGGCCGTGACGGTCACGCCGATCGCCGACGTCGCCGACATCGTCGCGGCTGCGTTGGAGCCGATTGCCGATGAGGTGACGACGGCCGCCTGACACGGTAGAACCTGCAGAGGCCGCTGGGTGTTTCGCCCGGCGGCCTTTGCTGTGTTTGAGATGCAGCTGTGTATGAGATGCAGCTGTGTATGGGATGCAACGGGTGACGCGCAAACGACCCAGGCGTTACAGTCGGTTGCAGGTGTTAGAGCAGCCTGGCACCGCTGCGCTCGTATCCGCGACGCATCCGGTGGCACAGCCCCGCCGCCGCTGACACCCATGGCCGAAGCCGGGATCCATCCCTGGAGGCAATATGTCCGAGAACGAGAATCTGTACACGACCCGGGATTCGGGTGCTCCTGCCGGGAGTGATGAGCACTCACTCACCGTTGGCGCCGCGGGCCCCATCGTTCTGCATGATCACTACCTGATCGAGCAGATGGCACAGTTCAACCGAGAACGCATCCCCGAACGCCAGCCACATGCGAAGGGAAGCGGCGCATTCGGCAGCTTTGAGACCACCGCCGACGTATCGTCGTATACCTGCGCGGGAATCTTCCAGCCCGGCATCAAGACCGACATGGTGGCCCGATTCTCCACCGTCGCCGGTGAGCGCGGCAGCCCCGACACCTGGCGCGACCCGAGGGGTTTCGCCCTCAAGTTCTACACCGACGAAGGTATCTACGACATGGTCGGCAACAACACGCCGGTCTTCTTCGTCAAGGACCCGTTGAAGTTTCAGCACTTCATCCGGTCGCAGAAGCGGCGAGCCGACAACAACCTGCGCGACCACGATATGCAGTGGGACTTCTGGACGCTGTCGCCGGAGTCGGCGCACCAGGTCACCTGGCTCATGGGTGACCGTGGTATCCCGAAGACGTGGCGGCACATGAACGGGTACAGCTCGCATACCTATCTGTGGGTGAATGCCGAAGGCGTGAAGCACTGGGTGAAGTATCACTTCATCACCGACCAGGGCGTGGAGTTCTTCACCCAGGACGAAGCGGATCAGATGGCGTCGGCCGACACCGATTTCCACACTCGTGATCTGTTCGAGTCGATTGCCGCGGGCGACCATCCGAGTTGGACCCTCAAGGTGCAGCTGATGCCGTTCGACGATGCGGTGTCCTACCGGTTCAATCCGTTTGATCTGACCAAGGTGTGGCCGCATGGTGACTATCCACTGCATGAGGTCGGGAGAATGACCCTGCACACCAATCCGACCGACAATCACGCACAGATCGAGCAGTTGGCGTTCGAACCGAACAATGTGGTGCCCGGCATCGGGTTCAGTCCCGATCGGATGCTGCTGGGCCGAGTGTTCGCCTATGCCGACGCGCACCGCGCCCGATTGGGTGGTAACTACAAACAGATTCCGGTGAACGCGCCCCGCAACGAGGTACACAGCTACTCCAAAGATGGTGCTATGCGCATTGTTCCGGTCTCCGACCCGGTGTACGCGCCCAACTCGAAAGGCGGACCGGCGGCGGCTTACAGCGGCCAGCCGGAACCACAGTGGGCCGCCGACGGGCAAATCGTGCGCAGTGCCTATGTCGACCATCCCGAGGACGACGATTGGGGACAGGCGGGCACCATGGTCCGCGAGGTTCTCGACGACGCGGCCCGCGACCGGCTGGTCGACAACGTGGTGGGCCATCTGCTCAACGGGGTCAGTGACCCGGTACTGGCGCGTGCCTTCGAATACTGGGGCCGCATCGATCCCGGTGTCGGGGCACGGATCAAAGAGGGCGTGGCGGCCAAGGCCGACGAGCCCGATCCCAAGAAGTCCGAGCAGGGTAATCCGGCGCGCACGTCGATGCAGCAGAAGGTGTAGTCCGACGTCGGCGACCTGATGGTCGAACACCGCGGGAGACCCGAGGGGTTCATCCTCGGGTTTTACCGTCGCCGGACGGGGACAGCGCAGCAATGATCACCTGCCTTCGATCCGAAGGAGTGCCGCAGGGCATCAACGGAGAGGTTCCCTCCGACGTCGTGTCCGCATACGGTTGAGGCGGAAAGTTATCTCGTCGCCGTGGTCGAAGGACTCGTCGGCGCAGTCGAAGGAGTTCGCCATGACCACCCTGCCCGAGATCACCGACGCCGAGATGCAGACGGTCCTCGAGTACGCCCAGCCCTACGTCGTGGCCGTCCTCAAAGCCGGGCCGGCGTACGGGAGCGACGAGGCACCGGGCATCATCCGGGAGCACGGTCGTCGACTGATCGCGTTGCGCAAGGCCGGTGACCTGGTGGTCGTGCTGCCGGCCCAGGACGACACCGATTTCTGCGGTGTCGGCGTCTTCGACCGCTCCGTCGAGACGGTCACCCAGCTCATGAACGACGATCCGGCGGTGCAGACGGGCGTCTTCACCTTCGACGTGCATCCCGTCCAGGGTTTTCCGGGCGACGCGCTGCCCCCGGCGTCGAAATAACCGCCCGAAACGCCTGACGGCATCGTTCGCGGGGAACCGAACCCACCCGTGCGAGCCGAACCCACCCGCGCGAACAACCTCAGAAACCCGTCCGAACCAGCAGATACGCGCCATGAAAGAAAGTTGAGCGAAACTCGCTCAACTTTTTTGTCGATTCCGGGAACATACTCGCACCACGCCCCGTTGAAACCATCGAGAACCTGAGCCATACAGGCTCAACTCGACTTGACTGAGACCGACTCAACCAGTAGGACATGAGTCGGACGCACTGAAGTCTGGGTCTGGCGGTCAGGTTTGCCAGACCCCTGCGTGCCGAGTTCACCGAACTCGACCGCGGGACCAAGACCTTGGGTGCACACCCATGAACTAGGAGGAATCGCAAAGATGTCTCGTGCTGTTGGAATCGACCTCGGCACCACGAACTCCGTGGTGGCGGTACTCGAAGGCGGCGAGCCCGCCGTCATCGCCAACGCCGAAGGCTCGCGTACCACCCCGTCGGTCGTCGCGTTCGCGCGTAACGGCGAGGTGCTCGTCGGGCAGCCGGCCAAGAACCAGGCGGTCACCAACGTCGACCGCACCATCCGCTCCGTCAAGCGCCACATGGGCGAGGGTGACTGGAGCGTCGCCATCGACGACAAGAAGTACACCCCGCAGGAGATCAGCGCTCGTACGCTGATGAAGCTGAAGCGCGACGCGGAGGCCTACCTCGGTGAGGATGTCACCGACGCGGTCATCACCGTGCCCGCATACTTCAACGACGCACAGCGTCAGGCCACCAAGGAAGCCGGCCAGATCGCCGGCCTCAACGTCCTGCGCATCGTCAACGAGCCGACCGCCGCTGCCCTGGCCTACGGCCTGGACAAGGGTGAGAAGGAACAGACCATCCTGGTCTTCGACCTCGGTGGCGGTACCTTCGACGTCTCGCTGCTGGAGATCGGCGACGGTGTCGTCGAGGTCCGGGCCACCTCCGGTGACAACAACCTCGGTGGTGACGACTGGGATCAGCGCATCGTCGACTGGCTGGTCGAGAAGTTCAAGAGCTCCTCGGGCATCGACCTGACCAAGGACAAGATGGCCATGCAGCGTCTGCGTGAGGCTGCCGAGAAGGCCAAGATCGAATTGTCGGCCTCGCAGTCGACCTCGATCAACCTGCCCTACATCACCGTCGACGCCGACAAGAACCCGCTGTTCCTCGACGAGCAGCTCTCTCGTAGCGAGTTCCAGAAGATCACCTCGGACCTGCTCGAGCGCACCCGCGCTCCGTTCCAGGCGGTCATCAAGGACGCCGGGATCTCCGTCGGCGACATCGATCACGTTGTGCTCGTTGGTGGTTCGACCCGTATGCCGGCCGTCACCGAACTGGTGAAGGAACTGACCGGTGGACGTGAGCCCAACAAGGGTGTCAACCCCGACGAGGTCGTCGCCGTGGGTGCCGCACTGCAGGCCGGTGTGCTCCGCGGTGAGGTGAAAGACGTTCTGCTGCTTGATGTCACCCCGCTGTCCCTCGGTATCGAGACCAAGGGTGGCGTGATGCACAAGCTGATCGAGCGCAACACCACCATCCCGACCAAGCGCAGCGAGACCTACACCACGGCCGAAGACAACCAGCCGTCGGTGCAGATCCAGGTGTACCAGGGCGAGCGTGAGATCGCCTCGCACAACAAGCTGCTCGGCAGCTTCGAGCTTGGCGGCATTGCGCCTGCGCCGCAGGGCGTTCCGCAGATCGAGGTGACCTTCGACATCGACGCCAACGGCATCGTGCACGTCACCGCGAAGGACAAGGGCACCGGCAAGGAGAACTCCATCCGCATCCAGGAGGGTTCCGGCCTGAGCAAGGACGAGATCGACCGGATGATCAAGGACGCCGAGGCCCACGCCGACGAGGACCGCAAGCGTCGCGAGGAGGCCGAGACCCGTAACCAGGCCGAGTCGCTGGTCAACCACACCGAGAAGTTCCTCAAGGACAACGAGGACAAGGTGCCGGCCGAGGTCAAGGACAAGGTCAACACCGCCATCGGCGAGGCCAACGAGGCTCTCAAGAGCAACGACATCGCGGCCATCAAGAGCGCGATCGAGAAGCTTTCGGCGGAGTCCCAGGAAATGGGTCAGGCTATCTACGCCGCATCCGCGGCCGAGGGCCAGGCCGCAGGCGCCGACGGTGGCTCCGCGACCGCCGGTGACAACGACGTCGTCGACGCCGAGGTTGTCGACGAGCCGAACTCCGGGGACACCAAGTGACCCAGAGTGGGCCCGAGGCCGGTTCGGCCGCCGGGGGCCACGCCCCCGGCGACGAGCCGATCACGGTCACCGACCGTCGGCGCATCGATCCGGAAACCGGTGAGGTGCGTCCCGAGGGTGAACCGACCCCCGACGCCGGAAGCGCACCTGCTTCCGGCGAGGAGCCGGCCTTGGAAGAGGCGAAGGCCCCGGCGACCGACGAGGTCGCCGAGCTCACTGCCGCCCTCCAGCGTGAACGCGCACAGTTCGCCAACTACAAGCGGCGGACCGAGGAGGAGAAGCAGGGGCGAGTCGCCTACGGCAAACAGGTATTGATCGAGAAGCTGCTGCCGATCCTCGACGATCTCGACCGGGCCCGCGAGCACGGTGATCTCGAGTCGGGACCGCTGCGTGCGGTGGCCGACAAGTTGGCCGGCAGCCTGAGTTCGGAAGGACTCGTCAAGTTCGGGGAACCGGGCGACGTGTTCGATCCGGAACTGCACGAAGCCGTCCAGAACGACGGCAGTGGTGCCGAGCCGGTCCTCGGTGCGGTGTACCGCAGCGGGTACCGCCTGGGTGACAAGGTGATCCGGACCGCGATGGTTACGGTCACCGACCCGGCGCCGACCGGCGCATCGGGCGCCCAGGACGCGCCCACTGGTGCACAATAAGCACCTACACGCTCCCCCGGTGATGCGCGGAAACGCCACTGGCGAACCGCGCCTCACCGGGGGCGCACACATACTTCAACCAGACATGTTCATAACGAAGGAGGTGACGTCTGGTGGCTCCACAACGAGAATGGCTTGAACGCGACTTCTACAAGGACCTCGGCGTTGCTTCTGATGCTTCGTCTGAAGAGATCAAGAAGGCTTACCGCAAGCTCGCCCGCGAGCTGCACCCCGACGCCAATCCCGGGGACACGCAAGCCGAAGAGCGCTTCAAGCGGGTGTCCGAAGCCCACAGCGTGCTCGCCGACGCCGACAAGCGCAAGGAATACGACGAGACGCGCGCCATGTTCGCCGGCGGTCGATTCCGCGGCGGCGGCAACGGTTTTCCCGGTGGTTTCCCCGGCGGAGGTACCCGGTACTCCACCGAGACCGGCGCCGACTTCAACATCGGCGACCTGTTCGGCGGTGGCGGCGGGGAGGGCGCCGGCGGATTCGGCGATCTCTTCGAGGGATTGTTCAACCGCGGCGGCTCCGGTGGCGGCGGCACCCGCACGTCGACGGCGACCCGTCCGCGTCGGGGCAACGATCTCGAGACCGAGACGACGTTGTCGTTCGCGGACGCGGCACTGGGTACGACCGTCCCACTTCGGGTGACCAGCCCGGCGCCGTGCACCACCTGCCACGGCAGTGGCGCCAAGCCGGGCACCAGCCCGCGGGTCTGCCCGAACTGCAACGGTTCCGGCTTCGTCAGCCGCAATCAGGGTGCGTTCGGATTCAGCGAACCCTGCCAGGACTGCCAGGGCACCGGCTCCCGGATCGACGATCCGTGCGCCGACTGCGACGGCAGCGGCGTCAAGGTGCGTTCGCGCACCATCAACGTCCGCATCCCGTCGGGCGTCGAGGACGGCCAACGCATCCGGCTCGCCGGACAGGGCGAGGCCGGGCGCCGCGGTGCGCCGTCGGGTGACCTCTACGTCGTCGTCCACGTGACCGCCGACAAGGTCTTCACCCGCAGCGGCCACGACCTGCGTGTGCAGCTGCCGGTGAGCATCTCCGAGCTGGTGCTCGGGGCCACCGTGTCGGTGCCGACCCTCGAGGGATCGGTGGGCGTCAAGATTCCGCCGAACACCAGCGACGGTCGCACCCTGCGGGTTCGTGGACGCGGAGTCCCCAAGCGGGCCGGCGGTTCCGGTGACCTGTTGGTGACCGTCAAGGTCGAGGTTCCCCGCAAGCTCGACGACGCCGCGGTCGAGGCGATGCACGCCTACGCCGAGGCCGAGAAGGCCAGCGGATTCGATCCACGGGCGGGCTGGGGGCGATGAGTCATGGCCGAACAGCACCGACCCGGAACTGATCCCCGGGAAACCAGCGCGACCTTCATGATCTCGGTCGCCGCCGAGCTGGCCGGCATGCATGCGCAGACCCTGCGCACCTACGACCGGCTCGGCCTGGTGACGCCCGAACGCACCAGCGGCGGTGGGCGTCGCTACTCGACGCGCGACGTCGAGGTGCTTCGTGAGATCCAGCGTCTCTCCCAGGAGGAAGGCGTCAACCTCGCCGGGATCAAGCGGATCATCGACCTGACCAATCAGGTCGATGCCCTGCAGCAACGACTGCACGAACTGCAACGCGAGGTCGAGGTCCACCGAGCCCGTCGCGGCGGTGAGCTCGTCCCCGTCCCGCGCACCAATGCGCTCGTCGTGTGGCAACCGCGTCGGCGGCGTGGCGACGACTGAGCGTAACGATCACCACCCTCACAACCGAATAACGTGCGACCCCGGTGCACCGGATCGGCCGACTTCTCACAGCGGCCTGATCTGTTGCCCACCGGGGTCGCACGTTAGTGTGTGGCGTCGAATGCCGGTTGGATGAAGGAGGCGACGGTGAGCCAGTCCCCGGATCTCAACATCACCGGGCCAGCAGTGCTCGGGGTGTCGGTGTTGGGTGAGGAGATCGCCTCGGTTGTGCTTGACGCGGCCGGTGAGATCGTCGCCAGCAACTTCGTCGACCTCGCCGACGATTCCCCGGAATCGGCGTTGACCGCCCTCACCGAGCTCGTCGATTCCGCCCCCTTCGAGATCGACCACATCGTCACCACCTGCGCACGCCCCGACGTCCGCGCCCACCTCGACTTCGCGGTACACGGTCCGGGAGCTCCGGCATGGGCCGCCGCGGTCGTCTTCGTCGACCTGCCCGCCGCGTTGGCGCAGGTGGCCGGGCGGGAGGCCGGTGGCATCGTCGGTGTCGTCGCGCTGGATCAGTCCGGTGCACTCACCACCGGGGACACTCTCGCGCTGGTCGACGCGACGGCGGCACGCACCATCCGGACCGCGCAGGTGTCGCCTGCCGACGCGCATTCGTTGAGCGATGCCGCCGGTGCCACCGCGGCCGCCGATCTGCTGCGTCCCCTGACCGTCGATCCCAGCCCGGCGAGGTTCTTGTGCGTCGGGTCGGGGGCGCAGTTGCCCGAGGTGGTCTCGGCCGTGGCCGCGGCGACCCACCGACCCGCCACCGCGGTCGCCGCACCGGTGTTCGCCGTCGCCCAGGGCGCCACCGCGGTGGTGCTCGCCGACACCCGGGCCATCCCCGTCGGTGCCGCGTTCGGCGGTGCTGCCATCGGCGGTGCTGCCGTAGGTGGTGCCGCGGTCGGGCATACCGCACCCGCCTTCGCCGACGACGCGGCGCCGACCACCGCCCTCGGGTCGCACGGCCTGCGCTGGTGGGCGATCGGCGGCGCGGCAGGAGTCGCGGCACTGTTGTGCCTGGCGGTGCTGGTGGCCTTGTTCACCGGCGTCGGCTCCGAGACCCCGGCGTCGGTGACGTCGACGACGACGGTCACCGGCACCACCGGCGAGGTCACCGTGACCCGCGCGGGGGATCCGGTGACGCAGACCGTCGTCGATCAGCAAACCGTCACCGAGACGGCGACGCCGCCGACGGTCACGCGCACCACGGCGCAGACCGTCACGCAGACGCAAACGCAGACGCAGACAGCGACGGAGACGGTGACCGAGTCGGCGACCGCGACGGTCACCGAGAACGAGACCATCTACGAGACCACGACCGTCACCGAGGGACCGCCCTGATCGGGGGGTGAGCCGCACCTCACGCGGAGCGGACGTCGAAAGGCTGCAATCAGAACATCGGGTCGTGCTGGATGAGGCTGGCCCGCACACCGGCGATGATCAGGCCGCGGCGGGTGTTCTCCACCATCGCCGGTGACCCGGTGATCAGCGTCTGGCGGTCTTCCCACGGGCCGGCCGCGGCGACCACGTCGACGAGCGTGCCGATGCGGTGGTCGATGCCGAGAGCCGCCGGATTCACCGGATGGTCCAGCCACCAGGGATTGGTCGTCTCCTCCGAGACCGCCGTGACCGTCAGCCACGGATTGGTTGAGGCGATCCGCCGCAGGACCGGCAGGTCGTAGAGTTCGCCGGGATGGCGGGCACCGTAGAAGACATGTGTCGGCGGGGTGTCGCCCCGGGTCGACATCTCGATCAACAAGGCGCGCAGCGGTGCGAGTCCGGTTCCGCCGGCCACCATGAGCACCTCACGGTCACGGTCGATGTGCAGGGTGCCGTGCGCCTGCCCGAACGTCCACACGTCGCCGACCTGCGTTTCCTGGACGATCGAGGTGCTGACGCTGCCGCCGGGTACCGCCCGGACGTGGAATTCGAGTTCGCCGTGCGGGTTGGGCGGAATCGCCGGTGACAGATTGCGCCACGTCTTGGGCCACTGCGGGATCTGCGTCTCCAGGTACTGCCCGGTGTTGAACGTCAGCGGCGCCTTCGACACCAGCCGCACGACGGCCAGTCCGCGGGTGATGCGGAACTTCTCGACGACCTCCGCCGTCCACGTCGCCGGGCCCGCCGCGGTCTGCGCGGCACCGCGCATCACGCCGGTCACCAGCATCATGGCCTGACCGACCGTGCGTTGCGCGTCCTCGTCCCACTGGTCACGAAGCAGCGAGGCGAACTCGCCCATCAACGCCTGGTAGATCGCCTGGTAATGCTCGGGCAGGACCCCGTACTTGCGATGGTCGCGCCCGAGTTGGCCGAGGAACTCGACGAGTTCCTGCTGCCCCGACGGTGCGGGGATCACCTCGAGGACGTGGTCGATGACGTGGTAGAACGCCTGCCGCTGCAGCGACATCATCACGCCGAAGAGTTCCCGCAGGTCCGGGTCGACGGCGAACAGGCGCGTGTACAGGTTCGACGTGAAGCGTTCCGGATCGCGGTTGATCAGCTCACGGAGGTGATGCAGCACATGGCGCGAGTGATTCGCCACGGTCCACCTCCCAAACGTCGTTGTTGCGCCCGACGGTCCAACGGTTGTCCGCGTGCGGCGCCCACCCATTGTGCCTCGTGGGCTCGGATGTGACGGCGAACCCGCCCCTCTCGCGTGTACCGCGAACGGCCGCATGCCGGGCCGAACAGATGTGATCAACCCGTGACTATGGCAATGTCGGGGCATGGCCACCATCGACGACCTGATCCCCGGGATCGTCGACGCGCACGTCCAACAGTGGAATCCACGCCGGGCGCCCTGGTCGGGTAGCCGATTGGTACGCGGATACCGTTTTGTGCCGGGCATGGGTGACCGGGTGTTCTCGGTCGCGGTGCCGCAATCCGAACGGGAATACCTGTTGACGCCACGATCGGTCGCGCGGGCCTACGAACCCCGACACTACGGCGCCGACATCGCTCCCGTGTCCGGTGCGATCGGGGTGCCGATCGAATCGGTCGTCATCTCCGAATCGTATTGGCGGCTGCCGGAGTCCGAAGAACCCGAGGCGACGCGCAATGCTGTCGACGAGGCCCGGTACCTGATGGGTTTGCCGTTCGGAATGGGGGTCGCACCCGCCCTCGGGGCGGTCATGGTGCGCGCCGATCCACGTTCGGCGGGTTTCGGCGAGCGCCTCGACGCGCAGATCGAGGTCTGTGATCGCATCCGCGGCATTCAGACCACCGCCACCCGCCATCCCGATCCAAAAGTACGTTCCGGTGGTGCCGTCGACGGTGTGCTGGCATCGGCGGCCTTCCTCACCGGGATCGAGGCGGTCGCGCAACGACGCCTCGCTGTCGAGGTGTTCGTGTATTCGCATCAGCTCTACGACGTGGTCACCCTGGCTCGCGAGTTCCCGGACACCACCATCATCGTCGACCATTTTGGCTGTCCGGTAGGTGCTTTCGGGCCGGTCGGCACCCGGACCGGCACCACCGCGGCCGCACGTGCCGACATTCTGCGTCTCTGGCGTGAACGCATGACGACGCTCGCCTCACAGCGCAACGTGGTGATCAAAATGTCGGGTTTGGCGCTGCCGGTGCTCGGCTACGGTCGACAGTCCATGGGTAACATCGGGACTCGGCAGACGCTGGTCGAGATGGTGGGGCCGCTGATGCAGCACATCGTCGCCCACTTCGGTGCCAGCCGCGTGATGTTCGGGTCCAACTTCCCGATCGACAAGCCCAATGCATCCGTCGACATGCTCGTCGGCGGCCTGCTCGACGTCCTCGAACCCTGGGGAGATACCGTGGTGCGCAACGTCTTCCGCAACACCGCACGGCGCGTATATCGGATCGGCGACGACTGATCCTCACTCCCGCCCCCGTTCTCGCTGACAGCGCTCACCTCCCCGCTGACAGCGCTCACCTCCCCGCTGACAGCGCTCTCAATCTCGTTGACAGCTCCCATCTTTCCCGCTGGTGCGGCCGTCCTCCCGCCGGTCGAGCCCGACGAGGCGCCGGCCGAGGAGGTGTCGAGACTTCCGAGAGCAACGCTGGAAACCACCAAAGACATTGCACCTCAACGCAACCAACCGCGACGACGCGTCACCCCGACGGGCACGGGAACGTCACGCAACGCCCGCGAGATGATCTCGACGAACTCCCCACATGTCTGATAGCGGTCCGCGGGATTCTTGGCGAGGGCCTTGGCGAACACCGAGTTCAACGACGATGGGAGCCAATCCCGTCGGCCGGTGAGCTTCGGAGGTTCGTCGCGGATATGGGCGTAGGTGATCGCGAAGGGGGTCGTGCGCGGGTACGGCGGCAACCCGGTGAACAGCTCGACCAGTGAACACGCGAAGGCGTAGACATCGGTTGCCGGTGAGAGTTGTTGTGCTTGAAGTAATTCCGGCGCCGCGTAGGCGACCGAACCCTGCACCCGGCCGTTGCGGGCGAGGGGGCGGGTGTCGTCGAGGAACCGGGCGATGCCGAAGTCGGTGAGGAGGGCATCGGTGGTGTCGTCGGTGGTGGTGAGCAGGATGTTGGCGGGTTTGACGTCGCGGTGCAGAATGTCCTTGGAATGGGCGTAGTCCAGCGCGGCACCGATTTGTTGGGCTACCCGCAGCACCGCCGACACCTGGGGTTGCTGGTCGTAGCGCGGGATCAGGTAGATCGCCGACGGCCCGGCCACATACTGCATCGCCAACCACAGGGCGGTGTGCCGGGGATGTCCATGATCACCGAGGGCGACTTCGCCACTGGAGTCCATCGCCACGATGTTGGGGTGATGCAGCAGCGATGCGATCGCGAACTCGTGCTCGAAGCGTTCGCGGGCGTGCTCCACGCCGTGAAGGTCGGTGCGCAGCACCTTCAACGCCAACGGAGTCGCCTCGTCATCTCGATGCACGCGGTAGACGTCGGCGCTGCTGCCGTGGCCGACGACCGCATCGATGGTGAACCCCGCCACCACCTCACCCGAGGTGAACATGCGCACAAGAGTAGCCAGGACCGTGCGATTGAGGAATCCGACGAGTCGGGGACGCGGACGGCGTGGGCGCGGACGGCGTGGGCTACGTCTTGGGGGTCAGCCGGAAGATGGGGAAGACGCGGCCCTCCGCGGTCTCGGTGTACTTCAGAAACTGATTCGACGCGGACACGAAGCCCTGCCACGCCTGTTCACGCTCGACAGGGTTGAGTTCGGTCGCGGTCGCGGGGAAGGTCTCGATCCCGGCCTTCTCCCCGGCCACCTCGATGGTGATGTTCGGGTGCTTGCGCAGGTTGTGCACCCAGGCGGGATCTTTCGGTGAGCCGGCCGCGCTGCCGATGATGAATCGACCGCCCGCGCCGTCGGGCAGGGACATCAGCGGGTTGACGCGTTCGGCGCCGGACTTCGCACCGATCGAGTGGACGAGGACGAGATGGCGACCGAAGCCTGCAGTGGTCACGGTGCCGTCGTTGGCGCGGAATTCATCGATGATGGTCTGGTTGAAGTCGCTCACCTGCTCCAGTGTGCGCGATCGTCGGGATCGTGTCGTGAACTCGGGGAAATGGTCCGCGAGCAACCGGGAGAACACCTCGAATCTCACCACGCGACGAACGCGACGATTCCGGACGCCTACCCTTGATCCATGACCACAGTGGATCTGAGCGAGTTGCGTGCCGAATTGCCCGAGCAGATGGTGGTCTCCGATCCGGACATCCTCGCCGGGTACCGCCAGGACCGTGCTGCAGATCCCGGCGCCGGAACACCCCTGGCGCTCATCCGCCCGACGACCACCGAGCACGTCCAGACGACGGTGCGGTGGTGCGCAGCACACGCGATACCGATCATCACCCGTGGCGCGGGCACGAGCCTCTCGGGTGGGTCGACGGCGGTCGACGGCGCGGTGATGATCTCCACCGAGAAGATGCGCGAGTTGACCATCGACACCGCGACCCGTACCGCGGTGGTGCAACCGGGCCTGTTCAACTCCGAGGTCAAGGCGGCTGCGGCGGCACACGATCTCTGGTACCCGCCGGACCCGTCGTCGTTCGAGATCTGCTCCATCGGCGGCAACGTCGCCACCAATGCGGGCGGCTTGTGTTGCGTGAAGTACGGCGTGACAACCGATTACGTGCTCGGCATGGAGGTAGTCCTCGCCGACGGGCGGGCATTGCGCCTCGGCGGCAAGCAACTCAAGGATTCTGCGGGACTGTCACTGACGAAGCTGTTCGTCGGGAGCGAAGGGTTGCTCGGCATCATCACCGAGGTGACGCTGCGTCTGCTGCCGCCGCAGGCGTCGGCGTGCACCGTCGTCGGCACGTTCTCCTCGGTTCACGACGCCAGCGAGGCGGTTCTCGCGATCACCTCGAAGATCCGACCGGCGATGCTGGAGTTCATGGACAAGGTCTCGATCAACGCCGTCGAGGACATGCTGCGCATGGGGCTCGATCGTGAGGCCGGCGCGCTGCTCGTCGCCCAATCCGACGCACCCGGACCCGCCGGCGTCGCCGAGGTGAGGATCATCCGCGAGGCCTTCGAAACCCATGGTGCCGCGGACGTTTTCGACACCTCCGACGCCACCGAAGGGGAGGCGTTCACCGCCGCACGACGCGCCGCGATCCCGGCGGTGGAAAAGCTGGGCTCGCTGCTCCTCGAGGATGTCGGGGTGCCACTGCCCGCGCTACCCGCCCTCATCGACGGCGTCGCGTCCATCGCCGACCAGAACGACGTGATGATCTCGGTCATCGCACATGCCGGTGACGGCAACACGCACCCGTTGATCGTTTTCGATCCCGAGGACGCCGATGAGGCGCAGCGCGCGCAGCAGGCCTTCGGTGAGGTGATGGATCTCGCGATCTCGTTGGGCGGCACAATCACCGGTGAGCACGGGGTCGGTCGGCTCAAGAAGGCCTGGCTGCCCAACCAGGTGGGCCCGGACGTGATGGCCCTGACGGCCGCGATCAAGCAGACGCTCGATCCGGACGGTCTGCTCAATCCCGGCGTGCTGCTGTAGTTCGCGCCGGCTTGGGGGCCCAGCGGCTCGACCGGCAGCAGTGGGGTCGCCCAATCGGCGAAAAAGGTTGGGCTAATCGACTATTCGAGTCTCAGCGGCCCGTCCACCGCGGCGGCCGCTTACCGACGAAGGCACTGATCCCTTCGATCGTGTCCTGGCTGATCAACAGCGCATCGAGCACGTTCGAGGTCTCGTCGATCGCGTCGTCGGGGTCGTCGATCCGCTCGGCGTCGGCCATCGCCTGGAGCGAGGCCCGCACCGACGTGGGTGAGGCGGCGAGGATCTCCTGCGCCACCTCGCGGGCGACGTCGAGGGCGCGGGTGTGGTCGGCGATGCGGCTGACCAGTCCGATGCGGTAGGCCTCGGCGGTGTCGATGCGACGGCCGGTCAGGATCATGTCGCGTGCCAGTGCCGGCCCGATCGCTCGCGGAAGTCGGACCAATCCGCCTGCGGCCGCGGCCAATCCGACCTTGACCTCGGGTAGTCCGAAGCTCGCCTTCTCGTCGGCGACGACGATGTGGCAGGCCAGCGCGATCTCCAGGCCGCCGCCGAGCGCCACACCGTTGACCGCGGCGATCACCGGTTTGGGGCGGTCGCGCCGTGACGTCAGCCCGCCGAAGCCGTTCTTCGGGACGGCGAGCAGGGCGTCACCGGCCATGTGCGCCAGGTCGTTCCCGGACGAGAACGCCTTGTCGCCGGCACCGGTCAGGATCGCCACCCACAGCTCGGGATCGGCGAAGTACGCGTCGAAGATCTCATCCAGTTCTTCGTTGGCCTTGGGGTTCAGCGCATTCCGCGATTCCGGACGATTGATCGTGACCTCCAGGATGCGACCATCGCGACGAACGTCGATGTGCTCGTACCGATCCCGGAGCGCCGGTTCCCGATGCGGGAACAATTCCGCCATCCGTTCAGCCGAGATCGATACCCGGTTACCGCGGGCGAACGAACGGGCGAAGACGCGAGTGCTGATGGGCTCGTCGGCGGTCGCGAGCAGGTCGATCAGGTCGTCATCACCCTCGGCGGTATTCGCGACGAAGCGGTTACCGTCGTCGAGGCGTCCGACGACGATGCCCCGGCGGCGTCCTTGCTTGTCGGGTTCGGTCAGGGTGTAACTCTCGACGACAGCCGGACCGTCGGCGAGCCGTCGTTCGTGAACCGTTGGTACCGAGTCGAGTTCACGTTGGCGGCCGGCGTCGTCGCCGCGCTGCCAGGGCGCCGGGGTGGCCGAGTACACGCCGACCGAGTACTTGCTCATCAGGCCGCCGTTGGCCGCGACGAGACCGGTGCTGCCCGGTGTGCGGCGGACCCGCTCGACGATCGCGGCGATCGCGTGCATCGAGTAGTTGTTGCCGGCACCGCCGAAGTAGGGCAGGCCGCCGGTGACGGTGAGGCCGCGCGGATCGTCGGCGGCCAGCCCGAATGCGTCGCACACGTTGAACACGGCGATCGGGAAACAGCTGTAGATGTCGAGGACGTCGACGTCGCTCAGGCCGACGGAGGCCATGTCCAATGCCGAGCGCACTGCCGCGATGGATGCCGGACTCGTCGACAGGTCCGGCCGCCGCATCAGCGGGCGTTCACGCAGATCGGCATGACCGTGCAGGAACACCCAGCGGGACTCCTCGATGCCGAGGTCACGGGCGGCGCGCACCGACATGATGACGGTGGCCGCGGCCTGATTGACCTGATCACGGGCGACGAGCAGGCGGGTGTAGGGATCGGCCAGTACCCGATTGCCCGCCGACACGGTGGCGACCTCGTCGACGGTACGGCGCTGCGGCGAGGCGGCATGCGGATTGTCGGCGGCGACCACCGACATCGGCGCGAACAACTCCGCCATCGACCGGGCGTACCCGGAGCGCGACGAGCCGAGACGATGTCGTCGCGCATTCTCCAGCAGCGCGTACTGGGTGATCGGTTCGAGCAGCCCGTGCCGCGCCTCCTGCACCGAGGTCAGGCCGGCGAGCCCGAAGCCACGGTCTTCGTGGGAGCCGGGCACCTGCTCGGTGAAGTCCGGCCGGTCGGCCGCGTCGGCCGACCGCGCATGACGCACCGTCGAGATGACCTCGGCACCGAAGACCACCACGGCGTCGCTGTCGCCGTCGGCGATGCGTTGCGCGAACTCGGTGACCAGCTTTTGCGGGCTCTGACCGCCCACCACCTCGGTGATCGCGCCGGCCGGATTCATCCCGGTCCGGGTGGCGACGGCACGGGGCATGTTGTCGGGGCGTCCCAGCGGCGACGACGACAACGGACTGGACACCTCGAACGACCGCACCGCGGCGACGGTGTCGATCCGCGGCGCGAGGACATCGGCGTCGAGCCCGGAGTCGGCGAGTGCCGCTACGACCGCACGCGCGGCGAGATCGGCCTCGCCGAGCGCGCAGTAGTCGGGATCGTCGAGACGTTCGGAGGCTTGACCGACCCCGACGATGACGGGGGTGGACGGGTCGAGTTCGCTCACGGGCACGTCGTCGCGCATGTGTGTCCTCTCGGACGGGGTTGAGACAGGTCGCCATGATCGTGTCATGCGGCGTCGGGAACGCCGGCGGTCACCCCGCGTCACCGAGCATTCGATACGTCCCTGTCGACAGAGCTCGCCGTCGTCGGAGTACCGGAGGCGGCATCGGGGCGTTACCGGAAATGTCCGAAGACCGCGCGCGAGAAACGTTCAGAGTAACCAAGATCACGGAAATGGAAACGTCTCGGGAAACGGGGGGTGAATTGCGGTGATCGGTGAATTGCGAGGAACTTCATAATGATTCGGTGGTGGTTCCCGGTGACCGCGACGCCATGGCGGTCGGTCGCTGCCGTACCGCCGCCGATGGTGCAGAATTCTCGCAAGAGGTGGGTTCCGTCACGATCCCCGGGTGTAACGGGGATGTCGGACGGAGCGAAGACGGAGACAATACCGACACGCGAGACGATGGCCGGCCGAGCTCGTGTGCCGCATAGCAGGTGGCAGCGGACGCCGACGGACCGATGTCCGATACAGCCGTTGTGATCCGAGAGGTGGGCAGGTGAGCGTGGTTCGACGGCGTCATGCGGTCTCCGCGAGTGGTGGTCGGCAGACCTGCCGCCCCGAGGTGGTGGACCGCACGCCGCGACATCCCCTCCGCGTCGCGGTGTGCGGTCCACAGTGTTGCTGCCATGTCGCCGCGGCATCCCCTCCGTGCCGCGGAAACGTAGTCCGTGATCCCCCCGATGTGACGTAGCACCCCCTCGGTGCTGCGTCACGAGCCGCGATGGCTGCGTGCGCCGATCAGTTGTTCTTGTCTCCTTTTTGATCGTGCAGGAACGACTTTAGAGCAACTAATGTCAATCATCGAGTATGAAGATCAAGGAGTTTTGACAATCTGTGCCTGATGATTCGTTCACATCGTTAGGCTGGGGAAAGGGTTATCATGCGTGACCTCGATCTGCGACGTCTCCGGATGTTCGTCGAGGTCGTCGAGGCGCCATCGCTGAGAGTGGCAGCGGAGCGTCTGTTCATCTCGCAGCAGGCCTTGTCGGCGGCCATCCGGGACCTCGAACGACAACTCGGGGTGCAGTTGTTCTCGCGGTCCCGGCGTTCGTTGACGCCGACGCCGGCGGGTAAGGCCCTCTACGAGGGTGCCGTGCCGCTGTTGGCCGGTGGTGCGCACCTGGCGTCGGAGGTGCGGATGATCGATGCCAGCAATCCCGATCCGTACACGATCGGGCACACTCCCGGGCTGGCGCCGTCGGAGGTCTTCGAGATCATCGAGGGTGCCGTGCTGGCCGATCCGTCACTGCCGATCACGGTGCGGCCGTTGTCACCGTCGGCCATCCGGGAGGAGATCCTCGGCGGCAACATCGACCTCGCGCTGGCGCGTAGCCGCGAGGTGCCGCCCGATCTCGCGGGTGCGACGGCGACTCGGCACAAACTCCGGTTGGCGGTCAATGCCCATCACCCGCTCGCCGCCAATGCGACGTGCGCGATGAAGGATCTCGAGTCCTGCCAGATCGTCGTGTCGGAATTGGAGGAGGACTACGTCAACATGCTCGTGTCCTACTGCCGACGGTCCGGGTTCGAGCCGAAGATCATCGCCTCCACGCTGAGGGGGACGCCGCCGCACATGGCGGTGATCACTCACCCGGAGGCGTGTGCGTTCGTCACCAATCAGCCGGGCTGGCTGTACGGCAATCAGATTCGGATCGTCGAGTTCGACGATCCGCCGATGACCCCGGTGATGGCGCTGTGGCTGCCGAACACGGCGCCGAGGATTCGGAACCTGATCCTCGACGCGGTGGGGGTCAGCGTGGAGACCGAGCTGATCTGAGGCGCTCCGTCTCCACGCTCATGTGGCGATCCTCTGCGACGATCAGTGCCGCGACAGGATCGCGGTGAGGTCCGCCCCGGTCGGCAGCGCGCCGTACTCGAAGGCACGGTCGTCGCCGAGTCGTGCGCCGATGAAGGCGTCGGCGACGGGTGCCGGGGAGAACCGCACCAGTAGTGACGCCTCCAACGCCAGGGCCATCGATTCGACGACCCGTCGAGCGCGGCGTTGGGCGCCGGCGGCATCGAGGGCGGCAAGTTCGCCGAGTTGGGTGCGGAGGGCGTCGAGGTGTGCGTCGAGTACCGGGTTCTCGCCGCGGGCCAGGTTGACCTCGGCGTCGAAGGCGCCGACCGATTCGGGCTCGCGGGTCATCGCGCGCAGGACGTCGAGGGCGATGACGTTTCCTGAGCCCTCCCACACGGCCATCACCGGCTGTTCGCGGTAGCGCATGGCGAGGGGGAAGTCCTCGGTGTAGCCGTTGCCGCCGAGGCATTCGAGCGATTCGTAGGCGTGGTGCGGTCCACGTTTGCAGATCCAGTACTTGGCGACGGCGGTGGCCAGGCGGCGGAAGGCGCGTTCGGCGTCGTCGGCGTCCTCGTCGTGGGCCCGGGCCAGCCGCATCGCGGTGACAGTGGCGGCCTCGGATTCCAGGGCCAGATCGGCGAGGACGGCGGTCATCGCCGGCTGGTCGGCGAGGGTGGCGCCGAACGCGGCGCGGTGGCGGGCATGCCAGAGGGCCTCGGCGACGGATTGCCGCATACCTGCCGCGCTGCCCAGGAGGCAGTCGAGTCGGGTCTGGGCGACCATCTCGATGATGGTGCGCACGCCCCGGCCGGGTTCGCCGACCATCAGTGCCACGGTGCCGTCGAGTTCGATCTCACTCGATGCATTGGACTTGTTGCCCAGCTTGTTCTTCAGGCGTTGGATGCGGAAGACGTTGCGGGTACCGTCGGGCAGCACGCGTGGCAGCAGGAAGCAGGAGAGTCCTTCTCCGCCTGGGCCTTCGGCTTGCGCGAGCACGAGGAAGGCATCCGACATCGGCGCCGAGCAGAACCACTTGTGCCCGGTCAACAGGTATTCGGCGCCCGGTCCGCCGGCACCGACCGGTCGGGCGACGGTGGTGTTGGCCCGAACATCGGAACCGCCCTGCTTCTCGGTCATCGACATGCCGAAGATCGCCGAGGTCTTGTCTGCTGACAGATCCGGAGAGTAGCTGCGCGACAGCGCCTTCGGTACCCACTGCGCGGCCACGTCGGGCTGCAGTTCCAGCGACGGGATCACCGCGTGGGTCATCGAGACCGGGCAGGCGTGGCCCGGTTCGATCTGGCCGAAGAGCATGAAGATCGCGGCCCGGGCGACATGTGACCCGGGTTGCGGGTCGTCCCAGCACCGGGTGTGTGCACCGTGGGCCATCGCGGCGGAGATGATGCGGTGATACGACGGGTGGTACTCGACCTCGTCGATCCGGTGGCCCCAGCGGTCGAAGGTGCGCAGTTCCGGGGTGATGGTGTTGGCCAGGTGTGCGTCATGCTGGAACTGTGCGCTGCCGACGAGGGCGCCGACCTCGGCGAGTTCAGTTGCGGCCCAGGAGGCGTCGTGGCGCGTGACCGACTCCTGCAGGACGGTGTTGAGCTCGTATTCGTTGACGTCGACACGTGGCGTGGACTGATTGAACACCGAGTGCGTGACATGCGGCTGCGGGTGGGTGATCGACGAGGAGGTCATGCCGATGGCCTTTCGATGGTGAGGGGCGAGTCCAGGATCTGTTCGGGGACACCGAGATTGGTGAAGATGACGGTCACCGCGTCGGTGAGGGTGGGGCCGAAGGCGTCGCCGGTGGCCGACTTCTGCACGGCCAGACCGAAAATCGCCGACCAGAACGCCTGGGCCTCCACCTCGATGGAAGTGCGCAGCTGCCAGCCGGTGCGGACCAGCGTCTGCATCAGTGCCTCGGCGCCACGTTCATGCAGTGTGCGCAGGGTGCCCGTGATGTGGTCGCGCAGGTCGGTGCGGCGGGACACCAGCAGCATGGCGGTGGTGAACATCTCGACGCTGCGCGCTTCGGGTCCCAGCAGGGTCGTCACCAGGGTTGCGGCATACTCGCGTACGGTCGCAGCGGCCGACGCCGACTCCTCGGCGTGACGCCCGGCGCGCAGCACCGCGGCGCACGCCACCTCGACGAAGAGTTGCTCCTTGGATCCGAAGTAGTAGGTGACCTGATTCGGAAACGTCTGGGCGCGTTCAGAAATCAATGCGACAGAAGCGGTCTCGCCGTGCTCGCGGAACACCTCGTCGGCGGCGCGCAGCAGGGTCGATCGCGTCGCCTTGCCGCTGGTGCGGGTGGCACGTTTGCGTGGGGTGGGTGTCGCTGTCACCGGGCTCCGAGTTTGTCGGTCGTACAAGTTTGTATGGCCGACAATAACGGGCAGGGGAGTGGGGGTCAACAAGAACAACAACAAAGCGACGACGACGTCGACGCTGCTGATGATTCTCAGCCGCCCGTTCAGGCATCTGGCGGCGTCCCTTCTGGGATGCTGACGGTGTACCCGAGGAAAGGAAGTGGTGACAATGCCGGTCAACGCGCCGATCGTGGTCGCGGTGGACGGATCGGAACAGGCGTCCAATGCGGTGCGGTGGGGTTCGCGTGCCGCGCTCCGGGAGAATCGTCCGTTGCACATCGTGAGCGTTGCGGCGCCGCCGGAGCCGGCCTTCACCCTTGCCGCGGTGTCCGGAGTGCAGTCCGCGGCGGCCGCGGGACGTGCCTTCGCCGAAGCGGCAGTCGAGTTGGCGAAGGGCCTGGCCGAGGACACCGCGGAGGGAATCACCGTCAATGGTGAGGTGATCGAGGGCAGGCCGGCGCTGACGCTTCGTGAGATCTCCAGCCGTGCAAACGCTCTGGTGGTCGGCCGACGGGGTTTGGGTGGTGTCAGGGGGCTGCTCCTTGGCTCGGTCAGTACCGATGTGGCAGCACATGCCGAGTGTCCGGTCGTGGTGGTGTCGGATCGACTGCCATCGAGTGGGCCGGTGGTGGTGGGTGTGGACGGTTCGCCGACGTCGACCGATGCGATCACGCAGGCTTTCGCTCAGGCGGGATACCTCGACACCTCTCTGATTGCGGTTCATGCCTACGGCGGATTCTCGGGCGCCGCGTTCTACGAGTCAGGTGAAGACGTGTTGCGCGAGTTGAACGACGAAGCCCGTGAGACCCTGGGTGCGCGGCTCGCGGGGTATTCCCAGGACTATCCCGACGTCGATGTCGAGACCGTCGTGACATCCGACTCCCCGTCGGACCGCATCACCGAATTGTCGAAGGACGCACAACTCGTGGTGGTCGGTAGCCGTGGGCGCGGCGGATTTCGCGGACTGATGCTGGGTTCGACCAGCCAGGCGGTACTGCATGTCGCGCAGTGTCCCGTGATGGTGGTGCACGGTTCGCGCTAGATACGGTCAGGGCGCTTCGCCCCATTCGTCGACCGTGTTCAACGGCAGGACGACGGGTCGTTCGTTTTCGACAACTCGAGTAGTTGGGCGGGTCGTCGGGGCGTTCGCCGAGGACGAATCCGCCGGAGCGCAAATATAATCGGGATCGCTCAGGGTAGCGGAAGCAATAATTGTTTCTGATCCGCTGAGCCATCCCGGTTATATTGCTTGGCCGCCCGATCCCGCCCCCGAATGCTGATGTACACACGGTGTAAGAGGGCCCTTCGCGGCGTATGTGGACACGAGCGCCCGCCAACACCGCGGTCACATCGATGCCGGATCGGGTGACGCACGACCTCGCCCTGGAATTTCACTGAGTGAAAGCCGTCTATCGACAGGTGTGATCGGTGCCTCGTACCGTCGGGCACACGCAATGCCTCACAGGAAATGGAGACACTCATGAGCACTGTGGCCTCGACGCGGACACAGGTGGCCATCGTCGGTGGCGGGCCGGCAGGGTTGATGCTGTCGCACCTGCTGCACGTCGCGGGAATCGAGAGCGTGGTGGTCGACAACCGCACGATCGAGGCGATCGAAACGACGCATCGCGCCGGAATTCTGGAACGTGACAGCGTGCGCCTCCTCGTCGATTCCGGGGTCTCAGACCGCGTGCTGACCGACGGTCATGAACACGAGGGCATCGATCTGCGCTTCGGCGGGGTGAGTCACCGGATCGACTTCCAGAAGCTGGCCGGGGCGTCGTGCTGGTTGTATCCGCAGACCGACGTCTTCATCGACCTGCATCGGGCACGCCTTCGTGACGGCGGGGATCTGCGCTATGGGGTCACCGACACCGAGGTCGCCGAGGTGGTCGATGGCCCGGTCGTGCGGATGACCGCCGCAGATGGGTCACGACAGCAGATCACCGCCGATCTGGTGGTGGGTGCCGACGGGTCGCGCAGCATCTGCCGCGATCTGGTGGCCCGGCCGCATCGGTATTTCCGGGAGTATCCGTTCGCCTGGTTCGGGGTGATGGTGCAGGCTCCACCGAGTGCTCCAGAGCTGATCTACAACCGCTCCCCGCAGGGGTTCGCGTTGATCAGCCAGCGCACGGAGACGGTGCAGCGCATGTACTTTCAGTGCGATCCGACCGAGAACCCAGCCGCTTGGTCGGACGACCGGATCTGGGATCAGCTCCAGACGCGGCTGTCGGGGCCGGATGGCTTCCGGCTCATCGAAGGACCGGTCATCGAGCGAACGGTGTTGCCCTTCCGGAGTTTCGTCCAGTCGCCGATGCGGCACGGGCGGCTGCTGCTGGCCGGCGATGCGGCCCATACGGTTCCGCCGACCGGCGCCAAGGGCCTGAACCTGGCGTTGGCGGATGTCCGGGTTCTGGCCGACGTCATCGAACGCGCCCTGCGCACCAATGACGCCGACGCACTCGACATCTACACCGAGCGGGCTTTGTCGCGGGTGTGGAAGGCCCAGCACTTCTCGTACTGGATGACGACGATGCTGCACAATGCCGCGGATGCAACGGAATTCGACGAACAACGCCAACTCGGTGAGTTGGAGACGTTGGTGGCCTCCGAGGCCGGCTCCACCTATCTCGCCGAAGGCTACACCGGGTGGCCGCAGCACTGACGCCACCCAGGTCGGCGGCGTGATGTCCTATCAATTTGCTGAGTGAAAGTGGGGAACGTCGATGGCGGGCAACACGAGTGCTCCCGGCCAGACGGTCGCAGCGCGAACTCTCGCCGTGCTGGCCGCATTCGACCGTGACCATCGTTGGTTGACCCTGACCGAGATCGCCGATCGCGCCGATCTGCCGCTACCCACCGCCCATCGACTCGCCCGGGAGTTTGTGAGTTGGGGAGCAACTCGCGCACGCCTCCGGTGAGGTGCGCCGCGCCGTCCTGTCTGATCTGCGGCCGATGACCACACACACCGTCGTCGCGCCCGGCGTGCTGGATCGGCAACTGGACCAAATCCGGCGCCTCGGCTACGCCACCACCACCGAGGAGATGACCCTCGGTGCCTGCTCCATCGCCGTCCCGATCCGCACGGCCGACGACGTCGTCGCCGCGCTCGGCGTCGTGGTGCCCTCCACGTCGGCGACCCAAGGGGGCGTCTCGCGGCTGTCGGCCGGCACCCTTCGGGTCGTCACCTGGCCGGCCGCTTCACCGCCCGCCGCTTCCGGGTCATGGCCGAGTGGGTGGACTCGGAGTTGAGTGCGGGCACCGGCAGCGGAGTGAATTCCCGCGTATCGCTGCGGATTCCGTCGAGGAGGAAGGTCAGGTAGCGCTCATACAACTCGGGTGCCACGTCACGGGTGCTGTTCATGATGGGAGCCATGGCGGACTGGATGAAGGTGACGTCGGTGGGTGCGAAATCGTCGCGGAGGACGCCGGCGTCCTGTGCGCGCCGGACCAGTTCGACGATCAGCGGGGCGATGCGCCGCCGCACGTCGCCGATGCGTTCGTCGCCGAGGGTGGGATCGTCGAGGATCTGATGCAGACCGCGATCGCCGAACTGCATCTTCAGGGTGCGACGTAGGTAATCGGTGAGGGCGATCCAGGGGTCGTCCTCCTCGAGCGCTTCGCGGGCGACGGCCTCGACGGCCTCCAAACGCTCCTCGAAGAGGGTGTCGATGATCTCGTCCTTGTTCGCGAAACGCCGGTACGCAGTGCCCACCCCGACGCCGGCGTGGTGGGCGATGTCGTTGAGGGTGACACCAAGCCCTCTCTCGGCGAACAACTCTCGCGCTGCATCGAGGAGTCGTTCGCGATTGATCGACGCGTCCTTGCGCAACGGTCGTGTGGCGTCATTCGCGGCCATCTGCTCACGGTAGCAGACTAAGCGGATTGACTGTATCCGGTTACGGCGGTACGGTGCTAACCGGATGCGCCTAATCCGTTTACCGGTGGGAGGGCGAGTTCATCCCGAGAGGACACGAAAGATGAAGTACACCAAGAGCGGTGGACAGACAGGGGCTGGACCCGAGGCCTGGTTCACCGGCACGGTCCAGATCGACGGCATCAGCACTCCCGACGAGCAGACGGCGATCAGCTGCGGGCACGTGCGGTTCTCGCCCGGGGCGCGCACCGCGTGGCACCACCATCCGAAGGGGCAAACCCTTTACGTCACCGACGGCATCGGTCTGGTCGCCACCCGCGACGGCGGGGTGCAGGAGATCCGCCCGGGTGATGTGGTCTACATCGAACCGGGCGAAGACCATTGGCACGGAGCCACGCCCGACCGGTTCATGGCGCATGTTGCCATCGCGGAAGCCGACGAGAACGGTGAGGTGGTCACCTGGCTCGATCACGTCACCGACGACGAATACCACGCGTGACGACGAAGGAGCGAAAAGCGATGATTCTCAACGACACCTGCGCCCTCTCCAACGACGTGACGATCCCTAAGCTGGGCTTGGGCACCTGGTTCATCGACGACGACAAGGCCGCCCGGGCGGTGTGCGACGCCGTCGAGGTCGGCTACCGCAACATCGACACAGCGCAGGCCTACGGGAACGAACGCGGTGTCGGGGAGGGCGTCCGCACCTGTGGGGTGGCGCGCGACGATCTGTTCGTCTCGACGAAACTGGCCGCCGAGATCAAGAACTATGACGACGCCGTCGCAGCGATCGACGGTTCGCTGTCCACGATGGGCCTGGAGTACCTCGATCTGATGCTGATCCACAGCCCGCAGCCGTGGGCCGACTTCCGCGGCGGCGACTACGCCGAGGGTAACCGCGAGGCCTGGCGTGCACTCGAAGAGGCTTACACTGCAGGCAAACTCCGGTCGATCGGCGTCTCCAACTTCGAGCAGGGAGATCTCGAGAACATTCTCACCAGCTCCACCGTGGCACCGCACGTCAACCAGATTCTCGTCCATGTCGGCTCCACCCCAAGCGATCTCATCGCCTACTGTGCGAGCAAGGACATTCTGGTCGAAGCCTATTCGCCCATCGCCCACGGGAAGATTCTCGAGAACCCTGAGGTCGCGGCGATGGCCGAGCGGTACGGCGTGAGCGTTGCGCAGCTGTGCATCCGCTACGTCATCGAGTTGGGGACGGTGGCGCTGCCCAAGACCGCCAACCCCGACCACATGCGCAGCAACGCCGACGTCGACTTCACCATCGCCGAGGCGGACATGGACCTGTTGCGTGCCATGCATATTCGGGACTACGGAGATGCCGGTGCGTTCCCGGTGTTCAGGGGAAAGTGAGTTCCTGCCGCCGTCGAGCGAACTCACCTGACGCCGTGGCCTATTCCCCGGGGCATTGCCGCGCGAAGATGGTCGTCGGCCTCGGTCATCGCATACCGCACGGCGAGGACTTGAAAGAGACTTGAAAGGACGGTACGGGGATCACGCGGCCGGTGATCCGGGTGGTCCCGTCAGGTACTGCTCGATCACCGGACCGACCCGTCGGGCGAGCACGTCGATGTCGGCGTCGGCGATGTCGGGGAGGCGGAGGACGTAGCGCATCATCAGGATGCCGAGAATGTGACTGGTGATCAGTGCGATGCGGAGATCCCGCTCGTCGTCGGCGGCCATGTCGCCGAGCACCTGTCGGGCCAGCCCGAAGAAGAAGGTGCGCATCCGTTCGGCCACCGGATCATGGGTGACGGCGATGCGCAGCAGTGCGATACCGCGTTCACGTTGCGGGACGTCGTTCTCCCAGACGGTCAGTACCCGCGTCACGAACTCGGTGCCCAGGCCCGGGTTGTCCACGGTGAGCCCGCGGAAGACGGCGGTCGGATCGATGTCGGGGCGCAGCGCCTCGACGGTCAGGGTGTCCTTGGTGCCGAAGTAGTGGTGAATCAATGCGGCATCGACACCGGCGCGAGAGGCGATGGCGCGCATGGTGGTTCGTTCGAAACCCCGCTCGGCGAAGATCTCGCGGGCCGCGGTCAGGATTGCCGTCCGCGTCTCCGGCCGCGCGGAATCCAAACGTGGTCGGCCTCGTGATCGTGTGCTCATGACATCAGGCGTTCCGGGCGAGAACCAGCATCTTTTCCTCGATGGTGGCCGGAACCGGCGTGATGGTGGCGGCAATTCCCGCCTGATCGAGGATCGCATGGAGGTCGTCGGGGGCGGTGTCGGCGACCCGAATGGACCTGCCGGACAGGATGACCGGGACGTGGGCCGAGTTGAGGGCGGCAAACGCCTGCTGCCAGTCGCCGGTCGTCACCGACACCGCGCGGGTGTCACCGATGATGTCGGCCTCACTGCCGTGTGCGACGAGTTCGCCCGCCGACATCAGCAGCAGTCGGTCGCATTCCTGCGCCTCCTCCATGTAGTGCGTGGTGACGAGAACGCCGGTGCCCCTGTCGGATTCGCCGCGGATGGTGTCCCACAGTCGGGCGCGGGACAGCGCATCCACGCCGGAGGTCGGCTCGTCGAGTACCAGGGCGGCAGGAGAATGGGCGAGCGCGACGAGGAACGCGATGCGTCGTTGCGCACCCAGGGGGAGGTCGCCGACCAGGGTGCCCGCATGGGATCGGAGGTCTTCGGGCAGCGTGGGCGTCGGCACGCCGTACGCTCCGGTGGAGAAGTCGAGATTCTCGGCCACGGTCAGATCCCGGTACAAACCGAGGTTCTGTGGGACATAACCCAATCGGGCGCGGCGCCCTCGATCGGGCGGGCCGTCGAACAGGGTGGTGTTGCCCTCGGTGGGGCGGAGCAGGCCGAGCAGGATGCGGATCAGGGTGGTCTTGCCGGCACCATTGGCGCCGAGGAGCCCGACGACCTCGCCGGGCCGGACGTCCATGGTGACGGTATCGACGGCGGTGAAGTCACCGAATCTCTTGGTCACCGCGGTGGCGCGGATGACGGCGTGCTCGCTCATGTGCTCGCCCCGGACGCCAATTGTCGTTCCAGCGACAGGGAGATGACGATGTCCTCGAGGTCCGGTGTGATGGTGGTCCGCTGCTCGGGGTCGGTGGGTGTCGTTCCGGGCGGCCAGTATTCGTGACGGTCGTGCCCACGCCGCCACGACCATTCCCGTCGCGCGGGTTGCGGTGCGGTGGTGACGGTGCCGGCGAACCCGGCGCGTACTGCGTCGTACGAACCCTGTGCGAGGGTGCGGCCCGCGTCGAGGACGAGGAGTTCGCCGGCGCGTTCGGCCTCGTCGAGGTAGGTGGTCGACATGATGACCGCGGCACCGTCGGCGGCGCTCTCGGAGATCATCCGCCACAGGTCGATTCGGCTCACCGGGTCGACGCCGGTACTGGGTTCGTCGAGGATGATCAGCTGCGGTCGGTGAATCATCGCCATCGACGCGGCGAGTTTGCGGCGCATTCCGCCGGACAGCGCCGAGGCGGGGCGATCGGCGGCGACACCGAGCCCGGCGCGGGTGATCATCTCCTCTCGGCGTTCGGTCAGCGCGTCGCCGGACAGCCCGTAGATGCCGCCGACGAAATCGAGGTTCTGACGCACGGTCAGGGCACTCCAGCTACCCGGGCCGGCAGGCAGAAAGCCCATGGTGGCTTTGTCCGGGGCGATCACCCGTCCGGATGCCGGGATGATCTCCCGGGCGAACGTGCGCAGCAGAGTGGTCTTGCCGGCGCCGTCGCCGCCGACAACCGCGACCACGGTGCCGGGGCGCAGTTCGACGGTCACCTCGTCGAGGGCGGCGGTGTTGCCGAACTGCACGGAAACCGATGTGGCAGAGGCGATCATGACGCATCCTCGGCCGGGGCGCCGGTCGGTCCGGTCTTCGGAGCGCTCGGGGTGTTGGGGGCCTTGGGGGCATTGGGGGCGAGGTCACGGCGGAACCGCAATGTCGCACCGGTGAACACGATGACCGCCATCGCCGCCAGTACCAGGAAAGGTAGCCAGAGTGAGGTGATCGGCGCCCCGCGCAGCATGATGCCCTGAGCGATCATGTTGAAATACGTCAACGGCAGGATGTAGCCGATCCAGCGCACCCCAGCCGCCATCGCGTCAAGTGGAAAGATCATGCCCGACAACAAAATCTGCGGCAACATGAACATGAACGCGGTCTGGATGGCCTGGCCTGTGGTCTGCGACACCGTCGATATGAACACGCCGAGGCCGAGGACGACGAACAGGAAGATCCCGCTGCCGAGGATGAACGCGAAGACGTTGCCGTTGAACGGCACTCCGAACAGCCACATGCCCAGCAGGGTCACGATGGCCATGTCGATCGCGGCGAGCAGGAAGTACGGGGCGATCTTGCCCAGGATCACCTGACTGGGTTTGATCGGCATCACCGCCAACTGTTCCAGGGTGCCCGCTTCGCGTTCGCGGACCAGGCCGATGCTGGTGATGATGGTACCGATGAAGGTGAGGATCAGACCGATCAGCGCCGGCACCATCACCCAGGAGGTCTTGAGGTTCGGGTTGAACAGGACGTCGGTGCTCACCGCGGCGCCGGCCTTGTTGAGGACCGCCACGGTGGACTGGGCCGAGAACAGGTTGGAGCCGTCGATCAATGCCAGGGTGGGGGTCTGGCCGGTGACGAATGCGACGTCAACCTTGTTCTCCTTCAACAGGTTCACCGCATCCTGCTGGGTGTCGCCGGGTTCGACGATGGTGACATCGAAGTAGGACGGCAACGCGGCGGCAGCCTGCTTGGCCTGCGGGCCGACGACCGCCGTTTCCGTCGATCCGACGAAGAAGTTTGCGGCATAACCGAAGATGATCAGCAACAACAGTGGCAGTGCGATCAGCATGGCCAGCGTTCGCGGATCACGCCGGAGTTCGCGGAACTCTTTCAGGATCATTGCGCGCATGGCCTGAGCATAGAACCAGAACCACAAAAAGTCATCATTTGGTGAATATTTGTCATGCTGTTGTCGTTGCCGGTCGAGTGGGCGGACGCCGGATACGACGCAGTGACCAGGCCGGACTGAGGGACTACGAGAACTCCGACGGGGTCTGCACCCTCCGTCCCGACGAGACCGCGAGCGGAATCCGTTGCAAAGACGGCACATACAGTCACGCGCAGAACGTCGTCGGCGAGGTTCACATCGGACAGCGCGATGGGGGACTGGACTCGGTGACCGTCTGGATCACCTCGCGCAGGATTTCGGGGGAGGGGGCGCCACCGCCGCCTCGGCCCAGAAGCCGGTCGCGGGTCGACTTACCGTCGTTGAGTGTCCAGTGGCCGGCACCGGTCGTGAAGGCTCACGCGGTGTCCGCGGCCTGCGCGGAGTCTGCCGCGGCCACCACGTAGGTGTTGCGGCCGGAATGTTTGGCCGCGAGCAGGGCGGTGTCGGCCTGGTTGAGGTACGCGGCGAGGACCGCGTCTGCTCGACCTTTCGGCAACGGCGGCAGCGGATCGACGCAGACGGCACCGATACTCATCGTGACGATGCGTCCGCCCACCAGACCCGATGCCGGAACACTGAGCCGGCGGGCCATCCGCTCCAGCGCGTCGTGACCCAGTTGGGCGGCGATGGCGAACTCGTCCCCGCCGAGGCGGCCGACGACGGCGTCGGGTCCGGCGGTCGACCGGATGCGCTGCGCGAGCCGGGTGAGTACGGCGTCACCCACCGCGTGGCCGTAGCGGTCGTTGATCGACTTGTAGTGGTCGATGTCGATCATCACCACCGCGAACGGTCGGCCGGGCCGCGCGGCCACACCCTCCATCGCGGCGGTGAACCCGCGCCGGTTGAGGACGCCGGTCAACGGATCGGTGGTCGTGTAGGCGAGCTGGATCTGCAGCGCGCGCTTGAAGGACAGCGAGTAGTTGCGCAGCAGCAGCACCAGCCCGTTGGCCGAGGTGAGCGCCACCAGCGCGAGATAGACCACGGTGGCGACGCCGACACCCTGTGCCACCGCGAAGGCTGCCGTGGTGACGATGATCGCGGTGGTGAACACCATGTGGACGATGACGATGCGCAGGTGCACAAAATTCGCGACATACCCGCCGATGACGCCGAACAGCGACGAGGCGGCGAGGACGAGGACGGGACTCTGAAATGTCGCGAGCCCGAACGCCAGACCGACGTCGGCGTAGATGGCGAAACTGTTGTTCAAGCCACGCAGTCGTCCGGACTTGCTCCACCATGCCGTGTCCAGGCTCATCTGACTGACGAGCACGGCGAACGGCACGGTCGACGCGGCGATGATCGCCATGGCGATCATGCGTGGCGGTGACCCCGCCGATCCGTCCGGCGTGAACATGCTCATCGTACCCAGCACACCGCACAGCAAGGTGAGAGCGGCGATTCCGTAGCGGGCCAGGGTCTCGTGTCCGCCCGCGCTCTGCAGGGCGTGGCGTGCGTGTAGGAACGCGGGCTCGCGGTCGACGCCATCGGATGAAGGATCGGGCAAGGGTGACGGTACGGCGGCACCGCCCGATGATCCAGCGGTGGCGGAACGGTGTATCCACATGTGCAGCCCTCCCCAGCGCACATCTGACAACCGACCCCGAACAGTGTCATCGAAGGGTGTTTCCAATAGTGACGTGTAGCCAACCGGACGTTCGGTGTCGTCGACGGATGCCGGTGGCACGTGGATGGCTAGTCTGTTTCCCGTGAGCAGCGACGGTATCGATCGCGAGTCGGGAGCAGCCGAATCCGTGCGGACGGCAGCGGATCCGATCACGCGGTTGGAAGACGCGCTGGCCGACATGTGGCGCCAGGGTCGCGGTCGGGCCCGGCTGCGCGCCCACGCGATCGATCCGGCGCTCGACCCCTCGTCGTATCCGCTGTTCACGATCCTGGCGCGGCACGATTCCGTGCCGATGTCGCAGCTGGTGACGGCCCTGGAACTCGACAAGTCGACGGTCACCCGGCAGGTCGACGCCGTGGTGCGACTGGGTTTGGTGGAGCGCCATCCCGATCCGGACGATGCCCGGGCCCGCGTCGTGTCGCTGACCGAGGTCGGCCGGCAACGTGTCGATGCCGTCGTCGCGTCGGCGGTGGCCGAGTGGCGTGCGCGTCTGTCGAAATGGGACCCGGACGACATCCGCACTCTCACCGAACTGCTTCGGCGCCTCGAGACCAGCAGCGACTGACGACACCGGGCACGGATCTGCGGTGCCCCCGGGTTGGACCGCGCAGGGAATAGCGACAGATAGTTGCATGTTGCATCTATCGGCTATAAAGTTGCACTAATCAACTAAGTGGTGCGTCCGAGGGGCCACACCTTCTGCGTCGGTGTCACCACCGACGCACTCACACTTCTTCCTCCGCCGACGCGGTGGAGTGAACTGACCGAAATCCAGGGAGGTTTTCGCATGAGTTCGACTGTGTCGCAGAGCGACTCACACGTCGCCGAAGCGCCGTCGCCGATGACGCACCGTCAGCGCCTCGAAGCGCTCGTCGGGCTGCTGCTGGGAATGTTCGTCGCACTCCTGTCATCGACCATCGTGTCCAATGCGCTGCCGACGATCATCACCGATCTGCGCGGCACGCAGGATCAGTACACCTGGGTCGTCACCGCCACCTTGCTGGCGTCGACGGCCACCACCCCGTTGTGGGGCAAACTGTCCGATCTGATCAGCAAGAAACTGCTGGTCCAGGCGGCGTTGACGGTCTTCGTCATCGGGTCGGTCCTGGCCGGACTGTCGCAATCGGTGGGCATGCTCATCGGTTTCCGCGTGGTCCAGGGTCTGGGTCTGGGTGGTCTGCAGGCGCTGGTCGTGATCGTGATCGCGTCGATGTTCAGCCCGCGTGAACGTGGCCGCTACCAGGGGCCGATCGCCGCGGTGATGTCGCTGGCCACCGTCGCCGGCCCACTGATCGGCGGAGTCATCGTCGACACCAGCTGGCTCGGCTGGCGCTGGACCTTCTACGTGTGCGTTCCGCTCGCGGTGATCGCCCTGCTGGTGATCCAGCGGACGCTGAACCTGCCGGTGATCCGGCGCGAGGTCACCATCGACTACACCGGAGCCGCCCTGATCGCCGCCGGTGTCAGCACGCTGCTGATCTGGGTCACCCTGGCCGGCAAGAACTTCGACTGGGTCTCGGCCATGTCGTTCGGTCTGGTCGCACTCGGTGTGATCCTGCTCGCGGTGGCCGTGTTCGTCGAATCGAAGGCCAAGGACCCGATCATCCCGCTGCGCCTGTTCCGCGACCGCACCATCGCACTGGCGACCGTCGCCAGCATCGCCGTCGGCGTCGCCCTGTTCGGCAGCGCGGTGTTCCTCGGCCAGTACTTCCAGATCGCCCGCGGCTACTCGCCGACCATCGCCGGCCTGCTGATGCTGCCGATGATCGTCGGATCGATGCTGTCGGCAACCGTGTCGGGCACATTGATCACCCGTTTCGGACGGTGGAAGGGCTTCATCGTCGCCGGTGCCGCGTTGATGACCGTCGGATTCGGTCTGCTGTCGACCATCGGAGCGCACACCGACATGGTGCTCGTGGGTGCCTACCTGTTCGTCCTCGGCGTCGGCATGGGGATGAGCATGCAGAACCTGGTGCTGGCCGTGCAGAACAACGTCAAGCCCACCGAACTGGGTGCGGCCACCTCGACCATCACCTTCTTCCGCTCACTCGGTGGTGCCGCGGGTGTGTCCGTCCTCGGTGCCGTGCTGTCCAACCACGTCACCAATCTGATCGCGAAGGGGCTGGGTGCGCTCGGTATCAGCGCGGGAACCGGCGGCGGTACGGCCGGACTGTCCAACCTGAACGAACTGCCCGGCCCGATCGCCGAGATCGTGCGCGGCGCCTACGGCGACGGCACTGCCCGGATCTTCCTGGTGTCGGCCGTGATGGCGGCGATCAGTCTGGTCGCGGTGCTGTTCATCAAGGAGGTCGCCCTGAAGACGGCCAGCGCCCTCGAAGAGCAGGTCGACGAGATCTCCGTGGACGCCGAGGTCGACCAGATCGGCGGTGTTGACGAGATCGGCGAGATCGACGAGATCGGCGGTGTTGACGAGATCGGCGTCGCCAACGTGCCCGTCGGAGCACCCGCTCGCTGACCCCTCGCCTCCCGCACCCTCAACTCCCACCTGCGTACAATGCATTCCGCGCAGGTGGGAGTTGCGCGTGCAACTCCCCAGCAGTCGATGACGCGGATACCGGACGACCGCGGGGAGGTGCGATGAGCGACGCCGTGGCGGCCGTGGCGCCCGCCTTCGACGATTGGCGGCACTACCCGCCGCTGAACCTCCCGAAGATCCTCGACGTCGCGCTCACCGAGATCGTCGAACACGGCTACGACGCGACCAGCGTCCGGACGATCGCCGCGGCCGTCGGGGTCACCGTCCCCGCGCTGTACTACCACTACGACAACAAGCAGGCGATCCTCGTCGCGCTGTTCGACCACGCGATGGCCACCGTGAGCGCCCACGTGGACGCTGCGCTGGTCGAGGCCGGGACAGACCCGGTCCGGCGGCTGTCGGCGATGGTGGAGGCGATCTCGTTGTATATGGCCAACTATCGCGACCTGGCCTTCCTCGATTCCGAGCACCGCTCGCTCACCGACGACAACAGCAGATGGTATCGCGAACATCGTGACACCATCGACCAGCAGCTGCGCGAGGCGATCGAAGATGGTTGCCGCGCCGGTGTTTTCGCCACCAGGGTGCCCGACTCGGCGCGTCGCGCGATCCTGTCGATGTGTCAGGGAATCGCCGGCTGGTACCGCCCCGACGGTCCCCGGACCCCGGCCGAGACGGCCCGCGACTACGTGCACATCGCCTTGGCGGCCGTCGAATTCTCGTATCCTGCTTGATCTTTCGGAGGGATTCGGCGCTGGTCGAGTGGGCGAGGGGTCCTACCCCGCCGACGCGACCGGTTTCTCCGATACGTGGTGCACCGGGCAGCCGGGGGCGAACGTGCCGAGCTTCTCGATGTCGAAGCCGTTGGGGTAGCTGCGGATTCGTGGCATGTCGCGCACCAGTCGAGGCTTGCGCCGAGACGGCAGGGCAGCCACCAGACGTGCCCGGGCCCGCAGACCCGCCACCGACGCTGCCCGTGCGATCCGACCCGGCCGGCGATAGCGGAATGCGGCGAGCAGCGGTTCGTCCATCACCGATCGGCTGAAGATGTCGATCGCGGGAGCCAGTGGTTTCGGATAGAAGGTCTGCATCAGGCGCATCGTCGAGTCGGCGACCCGCCGGGCGCCCGCGTCGTAGGCGAAGTGCTTCGCCTCGTAGGTGTCCATCAGTCGGGCGAACTGCTCGTAGGTGTCCGGGATTCCGGTGATCGCCATGTGTTTGCCGAGTGTGCGGTAGTAGCGCACGGAGGCGAGGACCTCCTCGTGAGTCATTCGACGCCAACCGAAGTCGTCGATCCACCGTTTGGGGACTACGACGAAGGTGGCCAGGACGTAGAGCATGTCGTCGTTGCTGATGTCGTAGTTGTGGTGCATCTGGTTGATCCGACGGATCGCGGCGCGACCGTTGGGACTCGAGAATCCTTCGAGTAGAGGAACTTCCAGGAGGAGGCCGGTGTCGTCGTAACGTTTCTGGACTCGGCCGGTGAATTCGCCGGTGTCGTCGAGAAGTCGGCCGATGCTCGGAACGGCATAGGTGCGGAACAGAGCGAAGCTCAACGCCTGATTCATGTCCCACGGGAACTCGAAGGTGGTCAGGTTGCGGTAGACGAGTTCGAACTCGGTGTCGGGATCGAGTCCTCCATTGCGATCGATGGTGTACACACGCGCTCCTCACATCGGGCCGGTGTCGTCGACTATAAGTAGACTTACACTAATGTGCAAGGGGTCACACCAGAGATGTGTCGTGGGGTGATCGACTACTCGGACGTGGCGGACGGCATCGTCGACTCCGGGGCCGGCGCGTCGTCGAGTGGTCCGATGGCACTCTCGACAAAGAGATGAAATCCCTGGTCGAGGGCGTCGTAGGAGCGCAGCGTGCCGCTCTCGTAGCCGACCAGCAGGTACATCGAGATGGTGGCGTAGACCTCGGCCTTCGCATCGTCGCCGAGCACATCGCGGTAGGTCTCGGCGATGAAATCGCGGCGCTCGAGGTCGACCTCCTCCTGAAGCGCCCGCACCTCGGGGTCTTGGGCCGCCCACACGCGAATGGCCGACTCGGAGTCGTGGGGCAGTGTCAGGCCGATGTCCATCAGGACCGCGAGTCGCGCGCGCGGATCGGCCACCTTGCGGGCCTCGGCGATCGGGCGCTGGCTCTTCTCCTGCCGCCAGAAGGTGATGAGGGCCGAGGTGAACTCGGCCCAGTTGTCGAAGGCGTGGTAAAAGCTGCCGGTGGTGGCATCGGCGCGGGCGCAGACCGCGGCCAGCTTGAGGGCGCCGTACCCGTCCTCGGCGAGAACGGTCAGGCCGGCCTCGAGGAAGCGCACACGCGCGTACCGCGACGGTGTGGATCTGCGCTCGCGGGCCATGGAAGCCGATCCTAGTTCATCGTCGGGGCCACCCGGATCACCCGTTTCGGCTGGTTGTGCGGCCGTGATTGATCTGGATCACACCTATGTGTTAGTACTTAGCGAACGATCAGTCGGTGGTTCCGTGTGGGAATCGGGCCACCAAAGTCGTCACTCCTGGGAGGATCGCCTCATGCCCGAAGCCGTCATCGTCGACGTCGTCCGCCTCGCGTCCGGGAAGGGCAAGCCTGGTGGCGCCCTGTCGGAGACCAAGCCGGTCGAGTTGCTCGCGCACGTGCTGCGCGCGCTCGTCGAGCGCAACGACCTCGACCCCGCCCGCGTCGACGACGTCATCGGCGGATGCGTCGGCCAGGCCGGTGAGCAGGCGCTGAACATCTCGCGCACCGCATTGCTGTCCGCGGGCTTCCCGGAGTCGGTGCCTGCGACCACCGTCGACCGTCAGTGCGGCTCGAGTCAGCAGGCCGCGCACTTCGCCGCGCAGGGCGTCATCGCCGGCGCCTACGACATGGTGATCGCCGCGGGCGTCGAATCGATGAGCCGGGTGCCGATGGGATTCTCCACCGCAGGACAGAGCCCCTACGGTCCGAGCATCGCCGCCCGATACCCCGATGGTCTTGTCGGTCAGGGTATTTCGGCCGAACTGATCACAGCGAAGTGGAAGCTCGAACGTGAGGCTCTCGATGCCTTTGCGGCGCAGTCACATCAGCGCGCGGCGCAGGCCGCCGCCAACGGCTTCTTCGGTCGGGAGATTTTGCCGATCGACGTCGTCGACGCCGACGGCAACCGCGTGACCCACACCGTGGACGAAACGGTGCGTGCCACCACCACCACCGAGGGGTTGGCCGGACTCAAGCCGTCCTTCTACAGCGAGCAGTATGCGCAGCGATTTCCCGAGATCGGTTGGCACATCACGCCCGGCAACTCCTCGCCGCTCACCGACGGCGCGTCCGGCGCGTTGATCATGAGCGACGCCATGGCCTCGACGCTGGGTCTGACGCCGCGGGCCCGGTTCCATTCCTTCTCGGTGGCCGGCGACGATCCGGTCTTCATGTTGACCGCGCCGATCCCGGCGACGCACAAGGTGCTTGCCCGGGCCGGCCTGTCGATCGACGACATCGATGCCTACGAGGTCAACGAGGCATTCGCACCCGTACCGCTGGCGTGGGCACACGAGTTCGGTGCCGACCCGGCCAAGCTCAATCCGCGCGGCGGGGCGATCGCACTCGGCCACGCGCTGGGATCGTCGGGAACCCGACTGCTCTCCACGCTCGTCAATCATCTCGAGGCCACCGGCGGCCGTTATGGTCTACAGACCATGTGTGAAGGCGCCGGAATGGCCAACGCCACCATCATCGAACGGATCTGACCCATGAAACGCACCATCTTCGAAACCGAACATGAGCAGTTGCGTGAGAGCGCGCGCGAGTTCCTGGCCCGCGAATGCGCGCCGAACGTCGAGAAGTGGGAGGCCGCGGGGCAGGTCGACCGCGAGGCCTACCGTAAGGCCGGCGACGCCGGACTGCTCGGCTTCAACATCCCCGAGGAGTTCGGTGGCGGTGGAGTCACCGACGACTTCCGTTTCAATGCCGTTGTGGTGGAAGAATTCTCCCGGTTCGGTGGTGCCGCGCCCGGTCTGAGCCTGCAGAATGACGTGCTCGTCCCGTACTTTCTGGACCTGGCCAACGACGAGCAGAAGGCCCGGTGGATGCCCGGAATGGCCACCGGCGAAACGATTCTCGCCGTCGCCATGACCGAACCCGGTGCCGGAAGCGACCTGGCCGGTATCAAGACCTCGGCACGCGACGAAGGCGATCACTACGTCCTCAACGGATCGAAGACCTTCATCTCGGCCGCCATCAACTCCGACCTCGTTGTCGTGGTGTGCCGCACCAATCCGGATCCGGCCGCCGGTCACAAGGCCTTCTCGCTGCTCGTCGTCGAACGCGACATGGAGGGCTTCGAGCGCGGACGCAAGCTCGACAAGATGGGCCTCAAGGCCCAGGACACCGCCGAACTGCAGTTCACCGATGTCCGTGTGCCCAAGGAGAATCTGCTCGGTGTCGAGGGCCGCGGCTTCTATCACCTGATGCAGAACCTGCCCTCGGAGCGGTTGTCGATCGCCGTCGGTGCCACCGCCGGTGCCCGAGGGGTCTTCGAGGAGACCCTGCAGTACACCAAGGACCGCAAGGCATTCGGCAAGCCGATCGGCTCGTTCCAGGCCAACCGCTTCTACCTTGCCGAGATGTCGACCGAACTCGACATCGCCGAGCAGTACATCGACCGCTGCCTGCGCGCGGTGCTCGACGACGACCTGACCGCGGTCGACGCCGCCAAAGCCAAGTGGTGGTGCACCGAAACCGCCAAGAAGGTCATCGACCGCTGCGTGCAGCTGCACGGCGGCTACGGGTACATGAACGAGTACAAGGTCGCCCGGGCCTACACCGATTCCCGTATCCAGACCATCTTCGGTGGCACCACCGAGATCATGAAGGACCTCATCGGCCGCGACATGGGGCTGTAGTAGACCCGCGCCGTCGACGAAAACCCGCGGAAGAATGTGCTTCCGCGGGTTTCTTCGTCTTCGGCCGAGAGTTTCCGGCCGGGGAATCGGAAAGTGGGGGAGGAGTGTTCGTCCCCCACTTCCGCCATCCCTCGCTTCGGTCACCGCCGACCGACTACCCGCAGCAGTGCTTGGCCGTGCTGGGCGGCACGTTCATCACCGGGCACTTGTCGGTGAAGTTGTAGGGCTTCAACGTGAATCCGGCGTAGTCGACCGGCATGATCGGCCAGTCCTCGGTACGCGGGAAGTGGGTGATCCCGAAGGTGTGCCACACCACGATGTCCTCGCCGTCGAGGGGGCGATCGGCCGAGAGATAGGCGGGTAGGCCGTCCGTGCCCGAGCTCTGGTTGACGAAATCGCCTGCCGCATAACGTTCCGACGCATCGTAGGCGCTCACCCACACCTGATTGGTGGTGAATGCGGCCCGCTTGGCGATCGATGACGCGGGGTCGGCGAGCAGCATCGGGGTCTGATGGGCGTGAAGTGCGTACGCCGGGTGGTGACCCATCCGGCCGGTCTTCTCGGTGTTGACGATGTGCCAGGTGCGGCCCGCCGCCGCATTGGCCTGCCGCACTCCGTCGGCCTCGGAGCTGATACGGGTGGTCTGCGCGGTGAACGCGTTACCCCACGGATTGCCCTCTCCCATCGGCACACTCACCGCGTCGATCTCGTCGACGGCGTTGGTCACGCCGTCGACGGTCATGTCCAGGCGTGCGCTGAACAGGTGCTGGTGATAGGGCAGACCCAGACCGGGCGCGACGTGGCTCTGGTAATCCGACCCCTCCTCCGGGTAGGCGGCGGTGAAGGCCATGCCGGTGAGCTTCGCCTCGAGTTCGATGGTGCCGTCGAGGTAGAGGTACCAGTAGAAGCCGTAGTCGTAGTTGCCGACGGTGGTGAAGAAGCTGATCACCAGGCGGCGCTGACGCCGCATCTCACTCATGCCGGTGAAGATGTCGGTGTGCTTCCACAGCGTGCCGTAATCCTCTTCATGCATGCAGATCGCATTGGTGATCGTGCGGGGCGAGCCCTGCTCGTCGGCGAGGGTGGCGTCGAAGTAGTAGATCTCGCCGAGGCAGTCACAGCCCAGGGTCAGTGAGTTCGTGTAGCGCCCGTAGACGTACTCGCCGGTGTCGAAGTAGTTCTGCCAGTAGCGGTTCGGTGACGGATCGCCGTACGGCACCACCATCTCGTTGATCGACGCGCGGTAGGCCACGTCGCGATTCTGATACTGCAGGTTGCGCAGGATCAGTCCCTCGCGGGCGTCGAAGGAGATGTCGAGGGACCAGTTGGTCCAGTCGATGTGCTCCCCGGTGACGGTGAAACTCGGCCCCTCGGGCTGGGTGATGTCGATCGGCTTGAGGCCCTGCAACGGCTCTCCGGCGATCTCGGTGGTGTCGAAGTTCCCCGATTCGGCGGGAACGTCGAAGATCCGGTAGTCGACGATGTCGATGATCTCGCGGTTCACGATGTCGACGTAGGCGCACAATCCGTCGACGGGATGGGCCCAGGGCAGGTCCCTCTCGTGCTCCTGGACGAAAGCGAAGGAACGAATGATTCGGCGGCCCTTCTCATTCGGGTTGTCGTACGTACCCGCCGACAGCGGCACGGCGACCGTCGTGGCCGGGTCGACGCCGCGTGCCCGCAGCGCCTCACCCCAGCGGGGTTCGGTCGCGAGGAACTCCGACACGATCGCGAATTCCTCGTCGAGGATGGGGAGTTGGCCCACCTCGGGATCGACCGGGGTGCTGGCCACGAGACTCCCGTCGGTCAGCGACACCAGATTGTCGGTGGCTGCACCGGATACGATGTCCAGCAGCATGATCCGGGCACGGCGCTGAATTGCCGGGCCGTTGCCGGAGCGGTGCGCCAGCACGGCGGCCTTGTCCGGTTCGTCGAGTCCGACGTAGACGAAGCGGGTCGTGGTGGTGACGAGTCCGGCGCCGTTGAGGATGTCGCGGGCGGCGGTGATCTCGTCGGCAGTGAGGCTGCCCAGTACCGGGGCGGTGACGGTCTCGGGGGCGATGGTCATGGTGTTCCTCTCAATTGGTGGTGGGAGGCCGATTCCTGGTGAGTGGCGAGGTCAGGCCGCGATGGCGGAGGTCAGTGAGTCATAGGCGGTCTCGTTGCGACGGCGCAGGATCAACGCCTGGACGACGCCGATGAGGACCGCGGCGACCACCAGGGCGAAGAAGAAGTCGGCCAGCGACTGTGACCCACCGATGAGGGTCGGGAAGTTGGCGACGACGGCGATCAGCGTGACCCCCAGGCCGAGGAGACCGAGGACGGGTGCGACGACCGAACGCCACACGCCGGCGGCGATCTTCTTGCGCCGGAAGTAGACGATGACGGCGACGCAGGTCAGTGCCATCAGCACCACGATGCCGAGCGTCGCGACACCGGAGAACCAGGCGAAGACCTGCAGTTCGGGATCGAGTCCGAGGGCGGCGAACAGTGCCACCAGCGCCACCGCGGTGGTCGTCTGCACGAAGGAACTGACGTGCGGTGACAGGTGCGTCGGGTGGATGGTGCCGAGGCGGGACGGCATCGCCGTCGCGTTCGCCATCGAATGCTGGTAGCGGGAGATCACGTTGTGGAAACTGAGGATGCAGGCGAACAGGCTGGTGATGAGCAGGATGTTGACGGTCGTCGACGCCCAGGGGCCGAGGTAGGTCTGCGCGGTGGCCATGATCATGCCGGCCGGATCCTCGGCGGCCGCGGCCACCACATTGTCCGGGCCCCACGCCATCACCAGCGCCCACGACGTGAAGGCGTAGAACACGTCGATCAGGAGCACGGCGACGTAGGTGGCGCGCGGGATGGTGCGGTCGGGATCGCGGGCCTCATTGCGGAAGATCGCCGTCGCCTCGAAGCCGATGAAGCCGGCGACGGCGAACATCAAACCGATGCCGGGAGCGCCGGAGAAGACCGCCGACGGGGTGAACGATTCCAGCGACAACCCTTGTGCGCCACCCTGAACCATGATGGCGATGTCGAGGATGAGCACGATGCCGATCTCGGCGATCAGCAGCAGTCCCAGCACCTTGGAGCTGAGCTCGATGTGGCGGTAGCCGAGTACTCCGGTGAACGCGGCGACGGCCAGCGCGCAGGCCCACCACGGGATGTCCGGGCCACCGAGGTCGACGATGCCCGAGGAGATCAGCACACCGATCAGCCCGTACACCGCGACCTGCACCATCGTGTAGGTGAGCAGTGCGAGATGGGCGGTGCCCAGGCCGAGAGGCCGGCCGAGGCCGTAGCCGACGTAGGTGAAGAAGGCGCCGGGACGCGGGATATGGCGGGCCATCGTCGACAGGCCGACCGCGAACAGCAGCAGCACCACGGCGGTGACGACGAACATCGCCGGCACACCGGGCCCGTTGCCCAGCAGGAACGCGATCGGCACGCCGCCGCCGACGACGGTCAGCGGTGCGGCCGCCGCGACGACCATGAAGACGATCGCCCCCACACCGAGGGAACCGGACAAGGATTGGGCGGTGGGAGCCGAGGCTGTCCCCGGGGAGGTCGTCGCGGCGGAGGCCGCGCCGGCGTCGATGGATGTCATGGGTGTGTCTTTCGTGGCAGGGGCGCGCAGTGGGATCGGGCGCCGGGGATGAACGCATCGGGCCGCAATGCCCGTCGTGCATCCAGAATCACGGTCGCTCATCGCCACGGAGTTGCTCCGCCGTTAACCGTTGTGACACCCCATCGGGAATCGGCCGGGCCCGACGACCCGTTGCATGTCACCGCGCGAACACGGGCCCGAAACACGGCGGCAACACCGCGTCACTAGCGTCGCGCCCTATGTCCGAGCCCGTAGCCGATGGTGCCGGGCGCCGCGCTCGGGTGCGCCTGCGGTTGGGTGCCCGGACGCAACTTGCGGGCCTCGACCGCCGCACCCTGGGCTTCGGCGACGTCGTGGCCCAGTCGGTGGCGGTGATGGCACCGTGTGCCGCGGCCGCCACCATACCGATGCTGGTGAGCCAATCCGGCGGGCCGCTGGTCTGGAGTGTCCTCGGCGCCGCGGTGTTGTCGGCGCTGGTCGCGGTCACCCTGGGCGCGTTCGCGTCGCGGATGGCCGCCCCGGGTGCGCTCTACACCTACGTCGCCAAGGGATTGGGATCGACGAGCGGGCTGATCACGGCCGCCGCGATGGTGCTCGGGTACGGCGCGTTGAGTGTACTCATGCTGTCGCAGATGTCCTGGTACGGGCTGCGCCTGATCGGTGTCGACGATCCCGGACCCGTGCAGATCTGCGTCGCCGCCACCGCGCTCGCCGTGTTGTGCGCGGTCCTGCTCATTCGCGGAATACGCTTCTCGGCCAGGGTGGGACTGGTGGTGGAGGCCGTCGCCGTCGTCGTGCTGTTGGCCGTCGTGGTCGCACTGCTCGTCCGAACCTCTCCGCATTCGTCGTTGTCGGCGATGGTGGCCGGCCCGGAACGCATGACCGATCTGTTCAGCGGCGTTGCCATCGGCGTGTGCGGACTCATCGGATTCGAGAGCGCGGCAACGGTGTCGGTGGAGGCGCGGCGACCGCTGCGCACCGTTCCGCGGGCCATGCGCGTCTCGCTCGGCATCGGGGTCGTCGTCGTGGTTCTCGCCACCGCGGCACAGGCGGGCAACCTGTCGGTGTTGGAGGCCATCGCGGGCCTCGGCAGCGGCGACCTCGGTGTTCTCACCCGGGAACTGGGGGTCGGGTGGGTCACGCCGATCGTCTACATCGGGGTGTGCGCGTCGTTCCTGGCGTGCATGCTCGCCAGCACGACGGCGTTGACGAGGACATTGCTGTCGCTGTCGCGTGAGGGTGTCGTGCCCGCGCCGCTCGGGCGCACCCATCCGCGATACAAGACCCCGGTGGTGGGGGTGGTGATGTCGGTGGCGCTGATCGCCGCGGTGGTGGTCGTGAGTATCTTTGCGGGGGCGTCGGCCAACAGCGTCCGTGGGTCGATGGCGTCGGCGCCGGCGATCGCGTTTCTCGTGGCGTACGCCCTGGTGTGTGTCGCGGCGCCGGTATTCCTCTATCGGACCGGTGAACTGCAGCCGCGGATCGTCGTCGCCGCCGCGCTCGGTTCCGTCGGGATCGTCGCGATCCTCGTGGTCTTCATCGTCACCAACATCGGTGGGGTGTGGTGGCCGGGGATCCTGGCGGCGGTGGCCTGGCTGGTGATCGCGGCGCTGGGCTGCGTGGTCTTGCGTGTCGTGCGGCCGGAGTTGTTGGCTCGGGTCGGTATTCACGAAACGCCGACCCGTTCCGAAGTCTGGAGTGGGCATCTGGACACCGACGACATCGCCGTCGTCGGGCCGACCCGATGAGCCCGGCCTTCGCCGGCGATTCGTCGTCGCGGTCGGTGATCAACGCGCTGCAGATCCTCGAAGAAGTGGCCACGATCGGGCCCGGTGTCAGTGCCGCCGAACTGTCGCGGCATCTGGGACTGTCGAAGTCGGCGATCTACCGGCTGGTGAATCTGCTTGCCCAGGAGGAGTATCTGGTCCGGACTCCCGATCTCGGCGGGTTCGCGCTGGGTGCCAAGATCGAGCGTCTCGTCGGAGTCGCGTCGGGCTCGACGGTGCCGGAACAACTGCGCACCACCCTGGATGAGCTCCGGGGTGGGTTGCGCTTCGGCGTGCACCTGTTCGGCTGTCACCGGCCCGGTACCGCGCGTGCGCGTCTGAGTCTGATCGACATCGACCCCGACTATCCACTCAGCGATCCCGGGCGGCTCCTGCACGATCTGACCGCCTCGGCCGCCGGACGTCTCGTACTCGCCGTCGGATCGGGACATCCCTCGGCGGCACCGGAATTCGTCAGTCAAGTCGGATCGTTCATCCACAATTTCGGCTGCGTGGCGGTGCCCGTCTGGGGGCGGGACGATGAGTTGAGTGCCGTGCTGGTGATCTCGGCGCCGGCCAAGCACATCGACAACGCCGACGCGCTGGCGCGGTTGCTGAGCGAGCCGGCCGCCCGGGTGGGGGCCATCCTGCGGGCCGAGGGCTGAGCTCGGATTCGGGTTATGTCTCCTGCGCGCGTTCACCCAACGCGTGCAACAACTCCCGGAGCCGGCCGAGATGCACGTCGAGGTGGGAGAGATCGCCGTCGCCGAGGGTGAGGGCGCGGAACACGAGGCCGTCGACGGCGGAGAAGACCACCTCCACGGTGGTGTCGTCGTCGGGAAGGTGCATCCGCCGCAACGATTCTCCGATGGACTCGGCATATCGCGCGTAATAGCGCTCGACGTGCGGCCGTAGCTCGGGACGGCGACGGGACTCGAGCACGAGTTCGTACTGGAAGACCTGTTCGTCGAGGGTATCGCTGACCAGGCGCGACAGTCCCGCCATGAAGTTGTCGACGCTGTCATGGCCGCCGGATAGGGCCGAATCGGCGATGCTGACGTCAACGCAATGCTCGAGGGCGGCCTCGAGGAGGGTGTCCAGATTGGCGAAATGATGCTGCACCGTGCCGTGGGTGACGCCGGCGGCCGCGGCCACCGCACGGTAGGTCAGTTTCCGAATGCCTTGTGTGGCAACGATGGTGATGGTAGCCGACACCAGGGCATCCCGGCCGGTGCCGTAGCCGGGACGGGCGCCGGAGGTGGGCGTGGAGACGTTGTTCACGACGGTGGCTCCTCCTCCCGATGCGGTTTACCCAAAGGGAACATACCAGCACTCATCCGAAACATTACGTTTGTAATGTTGCTGGCAACCGCAGGGTATCGACGTCGATGCGACTGCGCGACCGATGACCTCACCCACACGTCAGGACCCACGATCATGACCGAAACGACCCGACCGACCACCGCCATCGACTTCCGCTACCTGTCCGAGCAGGACATGATCGCCGCCGGCGTCACCGACATGGCCGCCTGCGTGGACGCCATGGCTGAGACCTTCGTGCTGCTGCACCGTGGCGACTACCGGATGGCCGGACCCAACGCGGACTCGCACGGTGCGATGATCACCTTCCCCGATGAATCCGAGTTCGAGACGATGCCGGCCAACACCGCCGACCGTCGCTTCATGGCGATGCCCGCCTACCTCGGTGGCAGCTTCGGCACCAGTGGAATGAAGTGGTACGGATCGAACATCGCCAACCGCGAGAAGGGGCTTCCCCGTTCGATTCTCATGTTCATGCTGAACGACACCGACACCGGTGCCCCGCTGGCACTCATGTCGGCGAATCTGCTGTCGGCGTATCGCACCGGCGCGGTTCCCGGCGTCGGCGCACGACTGCTCGCCCAACCCGACTCGCAGGTCATCGGCATCGTCGGACCCGGCGTGATGGCCAAGACCTCACTAGCCGCGTTCGTGGCGACCTGCCCCAAGATCGACACCGTCAAGATCAAGGGCCGCGGCCGAAAGAGCCTGGACACCTACACCTCCTGGGTCGCCGAGCAGTTCCCGCAGATCGAGGTGATCGAGGTGGACACCCTGGAAGAGGCCGTCCGCGACAGCGACATCGTCACCTTCTGCACCTCCGGTGAGGCCGGTGATCCGTCGACCTATCCGACGCTGACCCGCGACTGGATCAAGCCCGGTGCCTTCCTGAGCATGCCGGCCGGCTGCAACATCGACGAGACCCTCCGGGGTCCCGACGTGCGCAAGGTCGTCGACAACACCCGCCTCTACGAGGCCTGGGCGGAGGAGGCCGGACACCCGTCGCACAACGTGATCCCGATCATCGGCTGCAAATTCCTCGACATGATCCACGACGGCACGATGGACCGTGACGAACTCATCGACCTCGGTGCGGTGGCCGCGGGCGATGTGGTCGGTCGTCGCAGCGACGACGAGATCGTGCTGATGTCGGTGGGCGGCATGCCTGTCGAGGATGTCGCGTGGGCAACGGTGGTGTACCGCAACGCCGTCGAACGCGGCATTGGGACCTCGTTGAACCTGTGGGAAAGCCCGGTGCTGGCGTGAGTCCCGCCGCGCGACGTTCGGTGATCGTCGTCGGACTCGGCTCCATCGGGTCGATGACGCTGTGGCAGTTGGCCTCCCGGGGTGTGGATGTGCTCGGTATCGAACAGTACGGGCGTGTCCACCCCAATGGGGCCTACGCGGGGGAATCCCGACTGTTCCGGGTCGCCGCCAAGGAAGGCGAACTGTTCACCCCGGCGTTGTTGCGCTCGCGGGAACTGTGGCAGCAGTTGGGTGCCGCCTACGGCAGCGACGTCCTGCTGCCGGTGGGTGCGCTGAGCGTGGCGCCCGCCGACCACCCCGATCTGGTGCCGACCCTCGCCGCGATCGACCAGTTCGATCTGCCGCATGAGGTCTTCGATGCCGCGTCATTGCGAGAACGGTTCCCCCAGTTCGCCATCGATGACGGCGACGTGGGTGTTCTCGACACACTGGGCGGCGCGATGCGGCCCGAGATGGCCGTCGCGGCAGCCACGGATCAGGCAGTTGCGCACGGTGCTTCGATGCTCTACGACACCACGGTGCTCGACATCGAGGACACCGGGCACGGGGTCAGGGTGAGCACCACCCGGGGTGAGTACCTCGCCGATCAGGTCATCGTCACCGCCGGTCCGTGGACCACACAGGTACTGCCCGGCCTCGCCGACATCGTCACGTCCAAGACGTTCGCGCTCACCTGGCTGATGCCGCGCCACGTCGACCTGTTCACCCCGGATCGGTTGCCCGGCTTCATGCGTGACCGCGACGACGTGCATGCGTTCGGCGTGCCGACACTCGACGGGTACAGCATCAAGATCTGCCCGCATCTCGACTTCGACACCGCCACCGAGCATCCCACGACACTCGACGGCGATCAGTTGCGCTGGGTCGGCGAGCAGGCACAGCGGCTGATGCCCGATCTCATCCCCGAGGTCGTCCGGTGGTCGCTGCACGCGGATTCGTGGACGCAGACGAAGATGCCGGTCATCGATCGAGTCGGTGACCGGGTTGTTGTGGCAACGGCGATGAGCGGCAACGGTTTCAAGTTCGCACCGGTGTGGGGTGAGGAACTGGCGGCGATGGCGCTCGGAGAGCCGGTGCGGTTCGTCGGGGATGCGTTCACCGTCGACGGGCACCGGAGTGTGGCGGTGTCCTGACCACTACCCGGTCACCACACCCGCGACGAGGTTGATGGTGGTGGCCAGGATCACCGCACCGAAGACGTAGGAGATCAGGCAGTGACGCAGGGCCACCGCACGGATCGCGGAGTCCGAGACCGACGTGTCGGACACCTGATACGTCATGCCGAGGTTGTAGCTGAAGTAGAAGAAGTCGCGGAACGCCGGCGGGTCGTCGGAGTTGAAGTCGATGCCGCCGGGCGTGGCGTCGGCGTAGTACATGTAGGCGTACCGGGTGGCGAACATCAGGTGCACGCTCGCCCAGGCGAGGAAGACGCCGGCCAGAGCGAGTGCCGCCGGAGGCCACTGCGCGTGGGAACCACCCTCGATGAGCAATCCGACGATGCCGCCGAGAGCGGAGAGGGCGGCGGCGATGACGATGATCTCGTCGACCTGCGGCCGGAAATCCTCGCGCGCCACATGCTCCTTGGTTTCGGCGCCGTCCATCGGCCACAGAGCGAGCCAGCCCATCAGCACGAACGCTCCCGCGGTCCCGACGATGCCGACGAGCAGTCCGTGTCCGATGTCGTCGATGAGCACGCCGGTGGCGGTGCCGGCCACGACTCCTACGGCCACCGCGGTGAGGATGCGGTGGGTCGCGGCGATCGGCGTTATCTGCATGCTTCAGTGATAGTGGTTCGTCAGCCGTTTGCGGCTGTACGACGCGGCGTGTGGCACCCCGATGCCGTGTGGATCCGGTCTCCCGGCACCCTGGAGGCATGTCCACCTGGGAATTGATCGCGGTGCTCGCCGCCGGGTTCGGCGCCGGAGCCATCAACGCTCTGGTCGGTAGCGGAACACTCATCACCTTCCCCACGCTCGTGGCGTTCGGGGTGCCCCCGGTCAGTGCGACCATCTCCAATGCGATCGGATTGGTCGCCGGCGGCGTGTCGGGAACGTGGGGGTACCGGCGAGAACTCGATGGGCAGTGGCCGAGGCTGCGGTGGCAGATCCCCGGGTCGTTCCTCGGTGCGTTGCTGGGATGCTTTCTGTTGCTGCATCTGCCGGAGACGGTGTTCGAGGCGGTCGTACCGGTGTTGCTCATCGGTGCGCTGATCCTGGTGGTTCTCGGACCCCGGATCCAACGGTGGTCGTTGCAGCGGTCGAGGGCAGGCCATGACCCGGATGTGCCGATCTCCCAGGCATTTCCGCTGACGCCCACGCGCCTCGCCGCGATGACGGCGGCCACCTTCCTCATCGGCATCTACGGCGGCTACTTCACCGCCGCGCAGGGCATCCTGCTGATCGGTGCCATCGGTGTGATCGCCCCGGACGACATCCAGCGCCTCAACGCGGCCAAGAATCTGCTGTCGTTGATCGTGAATGTCGTTGCCGCCGTGACCTACACGATTGTCGCGTTTGACCGGATCGAGTGGGCGGCGGCCGGGATGATCGCCGTCGGTTCGCTGATCGGCGGCGTGGTGGGTGCGCGGTACGGGCGGCGGTTGTCGCCGTGGACGCTGCGCGTGGTGATCGTCGTCGTCGGTCTCGTCGGCCTGTGGCGGCTGCTCGCCTGAGTTCTGAGGTTTCACCGTCGATGGGATGGCCACCGGGTAGCGTGCGACAGGTCAAACTGCAGTCGAGACGAAGGTGAGTGACACGAGATGTCCGAGGTGATCGTGGTGGCGACAATCAGCCCGCAGGAGGGCAGGGAAGCCGAGGTCAAGGACGCGATCCTGACTGCCATCGACAAGGTCCACGGCGAGCCGGGCTGCGAACTGTACGCATTGCACGAAGCGGCCGTCGGCACCGATTTCGTGATGATCGAGAAGTGGGAATCGGCCGACGCCCTCAAGGTGCATGGCAGCGCACCGGCGCTCGCCGAACTCGGCGCCGCGATCGGTCCCCTCCTCGCGGGGCCGTTGGACGTGAAGACTTTCACCGCCGTCCCGGCCGGCGACGCAAACAAGGGCGCCCTCTAGGTTCCGTCGACCGCAGTCGACCAAGGAACGGCCGTCTCGCAGACGGCCGTTCCTTGTGAGGATTCCCCGACCCGCGCTCTCTCACTGCGTTGACAGCGCTCTCTTCCACGTTGACAGCGCTTTGTTCGACGCTGATGGCGCCCGGCCGGTGTGAGCCTGGCGCCGTCAGACGTCAAGCGAGCGCTGTCACGTCATCGGTGAGCGCTGTCAACGTCGGTCCGGGCGCTGTCAACGACGACGAGGGCGCTGTCAGTGGGGGCGAGGACGCTGTCAACGGTGTCGGGCTGCGCGGCCTGTCGGGACCGGAGTGCGAGGACCGAGTGACGACGGCCGTAGAGCAGGTAGACGACGACGCCGATCAGCATCCAGACGACGAACCGAATCCAGGTCTCCACCGACAGGTTGATCATCAGCCACCCGCAGGCGACGATCGCGAGGATCGGGACGAATGGGCTTGCCGGAACCCGGAAGCCGCGCTTGAGATCTGGTCGGGTGCGACGCAGGATCAGCACACCGGCGCAGACGAGCACGAAGGCGAAGAGGGTGCCGATGTTGACCATCTGCTCGAGCACACCGATCGGGAACAATGCGGCGATCACCGCGACCACGACGCCGACGATCATGGTGACGCGCACCGGATTTCCCGACGCGTTCGTGGTTCCCCACGATCGCGGGATCAGGCCGTCGCGTGACATCGCGAACAGCACACGGGTCTGACCCAGCATCATCACCATCACGACCGTGGTGAGGCCCGCCAGGGCGCCGACGTTGATCGCGGTCTGTGCCCAGGTGACGCCATGCGCCTCGAATGCGGTGGCCAGGGTGGCGCTGCCGTCGCCGACCAGCGGGCTGCCGGGCCGCAGTTCCTGATATCCGACCATGCCGGTCAGTACAACGGTCACCGCCACGTAGAGCACGGTGACGATCGCGAGGGACCCGAGGATGCCACGCGGAATGGAGCGTTGCGGGTTCTTGGTCTCTTCGGCGGTGGTCGCGACGACGTCGAAGCCGATGAACGCGAAGAAGAGCAGGCTTGCCGCGGCCAGCAGTCCGTACCAGCCGTAGTTACTGCCGTCCGACCCGCTCAGCGCCGCGAACAGGGTCTGCTGCAGTCCCGCGTTGCTGTCGGTGTTCGGTTCTGCCGCAGGCACATACGGATGATAGTTCGCCGTGTTGATGAAGAACGCGCCGACGATGATCACCAGCAGGACCACCGCCACCTTGATGGCGGTGATGATGGCCGAGACGCGTGAGGACAACTTGACCCCGAACGCCAGGGTCAGGGTGATCGCGCCGATCACCGCCACCGCACCCCAGTCTGTGTCGATCCCGCCGATCGAGATGGTCGTCGGCAGACCGATGAAGTCCGACAGATACAGCGACCATCCTTTGGCGACAACCGCACTGGCCAAGGCGAATTCGAGGATGAGGTCCCACCCGATGATCCAGGCGATGAATTCGCCGAAGGTGGCGTAGGAAAAGGTGTAGGCGCTGCCCGCGACCGGGACGGTGGACGCGAACTCGGCGTAGCACAACGCCGCGAGACCGCACGCCACCGCGGCGAGGATGAACGCCAAGGACACCGACGGCCCGGCCATGTCGCCGGCGGTGCGGGCGGTGAGGGTGAAGATGCCCGCTCCGATCACCACGGCGACCCCGAAGGCCGTGAGATCCTTGGTCGTCAGGTCCTTGCGCAGCTTGCTGCGCGGTTCGTCGGTCTCGGCGATCGATTGCTCGACGGATTTTGTCCGCCATATCCCGGTTCCGGCATATGTGTTCTCCTCGTTGCGAGTTCGCTACGCGCAGTGCATCTCTGACTGCCGACCTGACACGGGGGTACCCGTGGCACGCACTGGGGTGCCTGCGCGCACGAGGGCTGTGGCCGGTGCGGGCAGACGATGATCGGCAGTGCTCGTCATGCAATCAGTGTGACCTGGGCCACGCCAAGGAGAACGGCGATCCCGGTGCCGATACGCAAAGAAGTCGAGCACGCCGCCGCAACCGGTGAAAATTCTTGTGTTCGACGGCGACAGGTCCGGGTGGGTCTCGCTCAGCGATGCCAGGACCCGAGCACGATCATCGTCTTCGTGCCGGTCGCCTTGCCGCCTCGCCGCAGGTGGTTGATCACCTGCTGCAGATGGCTGTGGTCGCGGGCGCGCACCTTGACGAGCATGTCGGGGTCGCCGGCGATTGTGTAGACCGCCTCCACCTCGGGGATCTGCGTCATCTCGGCCATCATCTCGTCCGGTTGGGAGTTGCCGACGTAGCGGACCTCGGTGAAGGCCTCGACGGGGCGTCCGAGCGCGGCGTGGTCGACGGTCGCGGTGAAACCGGTGATGACATTCTGTGCGCGAAGCCGGTCGACGCGCCGTTTGGTGGCGGCCACCGACAGATTCACCCGTGATGCGAGATCCGAGAACGTCGCCCGACCGTCGTCGGACAGCAGCGCGAGCAGGTGGAGATCAACGTCATCGAGCTGGACCATGCGCAATAATCTATCGCGAAGATCGTCCCTGTGACAAAGATTTGCGTACTCGTCGCTATTTCGCGCCAAGTCCTTGTGCAGGACCGCGCCGCGCCAATAGCGTCCTGCGCCATGACATCACAGACATCGACCACTGGATTCCTCACCGCGCTGCATGATCGCGACTTCGAGCAGATCGTGCTCTGCCGCGACCCCGAGGTAGGTCTCGAATCCGTTATCGCCGTGCACGATACGACGCTCGGACCGTCATTGGGTGGTGTCCGGATGCGTTCCTACGCCTAGCCCGCGGACGCCGTTGCCGATGCGATGAACCTCGCCCAGGCGATGACCTACAAGGCGGCCCTCGCCGGAGTGCCACTCGGTGGCGGCAAGAGCGTGATCAACATCGATCCGCGAGTGGCCAATCGGGACGAGGTGCTCATCGCCCACGCCAAATACATTGCCTCACTGAATGGCCGGTACATCCCCGGCGTCGACATGGGCACCTCGGTGCGCGACCTGGAATTGATCGGCCGCCACGTACCCGTCGTCTCCAGTCAACGCGGCGACCCGTCGTACTTCACCGCTCGCGGCGTGGTCCGCAGCATCGAGGTGGCCCTAGAGGCCTGCGGCCGGACCGTCGCCGGCGCCCGGGTGGCGGTGCAGGGACTCGGCAACGTCGGCCTGCACGTCGCGCGGATGCTGACCCAGGTCGACGCGCAGGTCTTCGGCGCCGACATCGATGCCGACCGGATGCATCGCGCCGTCGACGAGATCGGAATCATCGCAGTCGATCTGGAGGATGTGTTGCAGCTCGACGTCGATGTCGTGGCGCCGTGTGCCGGTGGTGGTGTCATCGACGGGAATGCGGTCGGCGCGCTGCGTGCTACCGCGCTCGTCGGTGCGGCCAACAATATGCTGAGCGCCAATTCCCTTGCGGCCGAACTCCGTACACGCGGCATCATCCACGTCCCCGACTTCGTCGCCAACGCCGGCGGACTGCTCGCCGTCGAGGCCGAGGTACGCGACGACGAGACCGGGCTCACCGAACGGGTCGACGCCATCGCCGACACCGCCCGTGAGGTGCTCAATCGCTCGACGGCGGCCGGCACCGACACCGTCTCGGTGGCGCTGACGATGGCAGGAGAGATCGTCGAGGCCAACCGGAAGCACCGGCCGTACTTCCGGACGGAGTGAACGTCACCGGTTATCGGCGGCGTCGTTGATCACGACGTCCAACAACACGATCACCGACAGCGGCGAGACGAGCACGACCAGCAGGCAGGCCCACAGCGGCCAACCGACGGCCGCCAACACCGTGGCCACGACCGGCGATGTGCACATATATGCCCACGGAATCACGTTGTCCCGCCGAACATCGAGGATCGGACCCGAGGGAATGACGAAGTACGTCCACCACAACGAGAACGAGATGAGCACGCCGGCGGCGAGCGCGACCACCGATTCCACCGTCCGTCCCTGTGCGTTCGATATCATCTGGGCGGCAGCCAGAGCGCCGGTGATCGATTCGCCGATCGCGATGATGGCGAGCAGGCCGTAACGCTCGGCGATGTGGTGCGCATGCCACGGAAAGCCGCCGCCGCGTCGGCGGTCGTTGAACTCGGCGATGACCGGTCCGCCCAAATCGAGGATCCAGATGATCACCAGCCGGACGAGCGCAGCGGTGAACGACAGTGGTAGCAGAATCCATGTCACCCAACCGATCTGGGCGATCCGCCACGGCCTCTCCTTTTTCGGCGAAGTTTATCCATATGGCGGATGCATCGTTCGGAGCCGGCCGGACCGGGTCGGTGCGGGCGAATCGGGTCAGGGCGTGTCGGCGCCCAAGGGTACGGCGGGACCGACGAAATACTGCTGCCCGTCGAATGACGCGGGCAGCCCGGCCGCGAGATATCGGCCGATTCCGGGTTGATCGAGTTCGGCGAACAGCGGATTCCTCGCGAGCTCACCCGACGCGACGACCTCGTCGAAGCTGCGGTACCGCTGCGACAGCACCGATGATCCGGCCAGTGCGGCGGCGACCTCGTCGGTCGAATGGTCGGCGAACCACCTGCCGAACAACGCGTTCAGCACGGCTCGGTGGGTGAAGCGATCGGATTCGGCGGAGAAGTCGACGCCGAGCGACTGCTGGAGGGAGTCGACGACCGCCTCCGTTCCGGTGATCCGGACCAGGTCGCGGAAATGGCGGCCGGTAAGCGCGACGAGCATGAACCGGTCACCGTCGGCGGTCACCACATCGGTGCCGTAGGTGCCGTACACGTCGTTGCCGGTGGCCGGGCGGGACTGCGAATTGACCTGCGGTTCGGTGAGATAGCCGAGTGTACCGGCGATGGAGAGGGCGGTGTCCGCCAGCGGCAACCGAATCCGGCTGCCCACTCCGGTCTGTTCACGGCGCCGGACGGCGGCGGTGATCGCCAGCGCCGCATAGAGTCCGCACACCACATCCCACGCCGGGAGCACGTGGTTGACCGGGCCGTCGTGGTCGAGGGGGCCGGTGATCAGTGGGAATCCCAGTCCCGCATTGACGGTGTAGTCGACGGCGGGGGTGCCGTCGGAGCCGCCGAGGAGTTCCAGGGTGATGACGTTGGGTCGCAGTGCGGCCAGGGTGTCGTGGCTCATCCAGTCGCGACCACCCGCGTTGGTGACGAGAATGCCGCCACCGGAACCGGATTCGGTGACGAGCCGCTGGACCAAGGCCTGCCCGTCGGGTGATCGCAGATCCGCGGTGACCGACTTCTTGCCCTTGTTCAGTCCGGTCCAGTAGATGGAGGTGGTGCCGTCATCGGTGAGTGGCCACCGATTCACGTCGGCGGCCCCGCCGATGGGATCGACGCGGATCACCTCGGCACCCAACTGGGCCAGTGTCAGCCCGCACAGTGGGGTGGCGACGAAACTGGAGACCTCCACCACGCGTACACCGGCGAGCGGACGGACATGGGAATCGGGCGACGTCATTGTCAGATCTCCTTGATTCTCAGACGGATTCAACGATGGCGGCAAATCCCTGACCGCCACCGATACACATGGTGACCAGGCCGCGACCGCCGCCACGGCGATGCAACTCGTGTAGCAGCGTGGTGGCAATGCAAACGCCGGTGGCGCCGATCGGATGACCGAGCGAGATGCCGGAGCCGTTGACATTGAGCCGGGCCTGATCATTCCATTTCCAGCGCTCCAGCACGCGCAACAACCGGACGGCGAATGCCTCGTTCAGCTCCACCAGGTCGACCGATTCGGGAGGTGTGGCCGCGGAGTCGAATCCGCGTCGGCCGGTGGCCGGAACCGGGCCGGCCCCCATCCGGGACGGATCGCATCCGCCGCCTGCACCATCATCGCCGCGGTCGCCAGGGCCTGCAGGCCACCACCGCAGCGACGATCGCGGCCCGCCGAAGCTGTTGCGCGCTCACATGAACCGCCCGCCGGTGACCTCCATGACCGTGCCGGTCATGTAGGACGACAGATGGGTGGCCAGGAACAGTGCCACCGTGGCCACCTCGGTGACCTCACCGGCGCGGCCCATCGGGATCTCGGCCATCTTCTGATCCCACGCCTTCTGCGGCATGGCCTCGGTCATTGCCGACCGGATCAGGCCGGGCTGGATCGCGTTGACCCGAACACCATGATGGGCAAGCTCTTTGGCGGCGGCCTTGGTCATGCCGACGATGCCGGCCTTCGCGGCGGAGTAGTTGGTCTGCCCGACCATGCCGACCTTGCCCGACAAGGACGAGAGGTTGACGATGGCGCCGCTCTTACGTTCCCGCATGATCGCGGCGGCCTTGCGGGTGCCGTTCCAGGTGCCCTTGAGGTGCACGTTGATGACCTGATCGAACTGCTCCTCGGTCATGTTCCGCATTGTCGCGTCCCGGGTGATACCGGCGTTGTTGACCATGACGTCGACCGGGCTGAACGTGTCCGCGGCGGCGGCGAGAAGGGCGTCGACCTCGTCGCCCTTTGTGACGTCGCAGCGCACGCCGATCGCGACCGACGGGCCGCCCAGTTCGGCGGCGGCCTTCTCGGCGGCCTCGGCGTTGACGTCGCCGATGACGACGCGTGCACCCTCGTCGACGAACAGTTGGGCGATCGCGAAGCCGATTCCCTGTGCGGCGCCGGTGATCACGGCGGTCTGGTTGTTCAGAAGTGGTCCGGGCATGGGTGGGTCCTTCGGGGTTGCGGTGGTGTGCGGGTGGTGGGGTTCAACGACCGACTGGCGGGATCTACTTGGACGCCGCGCGAATCAGGTTGCCGCCGATGATGAGTCGCTGGATCTCGCTGGTGCCCTCGTAGAGGCGAAGCAGGCGGACCTCGCGGTAGATGCGTTCGACCGGGACCTCACGCATGTAGCCGGTGCCGCCGTGGATCTGGACCGCGAGGTCGGCGACCTTCCCGACCATCTCGCTGCAATAAAGTTTCGCGACCGACGGTGCGGTTCGGCGGTCCTCGCCGGAGACATATTTGGCGGCGGCGTCGCGGACCAGTGCGCGGCCGGCCATCACGCCGGTTTGCTGATCGGCGAGCATCGCCTGCACCAATTGGAAAGAGCCGATGGGCTTTCCGCCCTGGGTGGCACTGGCGGCGTACGCGACCGACTCGTCGAGCGCACGCTGCGCCGCGCCGACCGCGAGAGCCGCGATGTGGACGCGTCCGCGGGCCAGGGTGGTCATAGCCGCCTTGTAGCCGGCTTCCTCCTTGCCGCCGACGAGGGCCGACGCCGGGACGCGGACACCGTCGAAGGAGACATCGGCGGTCCACGCACCCTCCTGGCCCATCTTCTTGTCCTTGACGCCCACCTCGACACCGGGTGTGTCGGCGGGGACGAGGAACACCGCGATGCCGGTGCCGGATTCGTCGGCGGGACGGGTGCGGGCGAACACGATGAACAGATCGGCGATGGGGGCGTTGGTGATGAATCGCTTCTGTCCGTCGATGACCCACTCGTCGTCGTGGCGGACGGCCTTGGTGCGCAGACCCGCCGGATTGGAACCGGCGCCGGGCTCGGTCAGCGCGAACGATGCCACCACCTCGCCGGAGGCGATGCCTTCGAGCCACTGCTTCTTCTGCCCGTCGGTGCCGAAGTTCACCAGCACCTGCCCGGCGATGCCGTTGTTGGTGCCGAACATCGATCGCAGCGCGAGGCTGGTGTAGCCGAATTCCATGGCGAGTTCGACGTCCTGGGTGAGGTCGAGGCCGAGGCCGCCCCATTCCTGCGGTATCGCATAGCCGAACAGCCCCATCTCGGCGGCCTGTGCGCGCAGGTCGTCGGGGATGGCGTTGGTCTCCATGATCTCGGTTTCGCGGGGCACCACCTTGGTGCGGATGAAGTCGTGGACGACCGCGCGGATCTGCTCGAAATCGTCGGCGCCGACGGCGGGGGTGTGTGGCTGAGTCGTGACTGACATGACCCGAAATTATCAAAAAGGTTGCGCGCAAACCAGATGGACTAGAAAAAGGCCTGCAAGACTTCGCCTGTGCGGCCAAGAGTTGATAATCTATACGCGTCGCCTACCAGCAACGGAAGAGAGACCATGACCCGCGCGGAACCGCATCACGCCACCGGCGACTCCTCGTCGCCGGCGTCCCTGTCTTCGGTCTCCTCGTCCTCGGTCTCCTCGTCCTCGGTCTCCTCGTCCTCGGTCTACTCGTCCTCGGTGCTCAAGCAGACCGCCGCCAAGGAGATCCGGCGACGGGTGTTCTCCGGCGAGATGAAGCCCGGGACCAAGGTCGATCAGGACGCGCTCGCCGATCGGCTCGGCATGAGCAAACTCCCTGTCCGCGAAGCGCTGATCTCCTTGGCCGGCGAGGGGATCATCGAGACCATTCCGCGGCGCGGTGCCTTCGTCGCCGACCTCGCACGCGAGGACATCCGGGATCACTACTGGATGCTCGGCGTCATCTCCGGGCTGGCCGCCGAACGTGCATCGATGAACCTGACCGACGACGAACTCGCCGAACTGAGCGCGCTGGCCACCCGGATGGAGTCCGCCGACGACCTCCTGGCGTTGGAGCGCCTCAACTTCGGATTCCACCGGGTCGTCAATCTGGGGGCGCGGTCGCGGCGGCTCGTCGCCGAACTGCGGCTCCTCAGCGGAGCCATCCCGGACGGCTTCTTCGACTCCCATCCCGAGTCGGTCGCATCGTCGTTGCGCGATCACCGTGAGATCGTCGATGCGCTCGCGAGCCGGTCGCCGGGGATGGCACGCACCCTCACCGAGGGGCATTTCCTGCGTGGCGGTCACCGTGCGGTGGCGTTGCTCGAGGAACGCGGCTTCTGGGCGTGAGTGGCGGCATGGCAGATCAAGAATGCAGGGAGATCAAGAATCAACAGTGCCGTGCGGGCGAACATCCGGGCGGTGTCGGAGATCGGCGGCGTTGGCCGCTTCTTCCATCGTCGACGGCCGTTCGACGCCGAGGATGGTGAACAGTCGGTGGAGTTCGGAGTAGTCGTCGTCGCTCATGTTGCCGCTGTTGGTCTCAGCTTCCGATGAAATACGGCGATTCACCGCGTCGACGTCGAACGCCTCGGGATCGAAGGTGTCGGCATGTTCGCCGAGCCAGTCCCGATACTCGTGCTTCGGATCGGCCTTGACCTCGAGGACGACCGACAGATGACGGTGAGACGCCGGCACGGTGGTCAGCGCAACGACAAGGCGACGTCCGCGTGTCGGCGATACTGCTGGTAGACGTCGGGTCTGGGGTCCGCGCTGATCAGTGTGGACCCGATCTCCCAGTCGGGCAGATCGCCGGTGAGCGCCCAGGCGGCCTGGCGGGCGGCGCCGAGCGCCACGTACTCGCCGTCGGCGGGCAGGACGATCGATCCCCCGAAGAGTCCGGGGGCGATCGATTGCACCGCGCACGATTTGGTGCCGCCGCCGATCGTGATAAACCGGCGCAGCGCGATGCCCTGGGCCTCGATCTGTTCGCGGCAGTACACCAACGAGCACAGCAACCCCTCCACGGCGGCTCGTGCGATGTTGGCGGGCAGAAAGTTGGTGGCGGTGATCCCGCCCAGGTTTCCGGTGGCGTCGGGCAGGTTCGGTGAGCGTTCACCGCCCAGGTAGGGCACCATCGTCAGGCCGCCGGCTCCGGACGGCGCCGACTGCGCGAGGTCGGCGAACGTCGCGAGGTCGACATCCAGTGCTCGCGCGGCGGCGGCCAGTACCGGCGCGCCGTTCAGCGTGCACACCAGGGGAAGGTGTCGTCCGGTGGCGTCGGCGAATCCTGCGACGAGGCCGTTCGCGTCGTGGGGTGCCACCTCGGTGACGGCGCTGACCACCCCCGAGGTGCCCAGCGACACGATGGCGTCGCCCGGTCCTGCGTGCAAACCCAATGCGGCAGCGGCATTGTCACCCGCACCCGCGCCGAGCAGGGATCCGGTCGACGTCCGTCCCGCGGACTCCGCGGGACCGAGGACCCGGGGCAGCGCGGGGGTACGCCCCCGAAAAGCCATCGCCAGGATGTCCTTTTGGTACTCGCCGGAATCGGCGCTGAAATAGCCGGTGCCGGAGGCGTCGCTGCGATCGGTGGTGAGTGTCGCGATGTCACCGGTGCCCGACAGCCGCCACGTCAGCCAGTCATGGGGCAGGCACACCGCGGCGGTGGCGTCGGCGTGTTCCGGTTCGTGGTCGGCGAGCCACCGCAGTTTGGTGGCGGTGATCGAGGCCACCGGGACGACGCCGATCTGCTCGGCCCAGGAACCTGCCCCGCCGAACTCCCCGATCAACTCCGCTGCAGCGGGTGCGGATCGGGTGTCATTCCACAACAACGCATCTCGCACCACCGCACCGGAGTCATCGAGACACACCATGCCGTGCTGTTGTCCGGCCACCGACAGTGCCGCCACGTCGTCGATGCCGCCCGCATCGGAGATCGCCCTGCACAACGCATCCCACCATCGATCGGGATGGACGGTGGTGCCCTGGGGGTGCGGTGCGCCACCCATGCGGACCACCACCCCGGTGTCGGCGTCGCACACCACCACCTTGCACGACTGCGTCGACGAGTCGACGCCGGCGACCAGCGTCATGACAGCAACTCGGCGAGAGTGGCGCGAGCTCCCTTGCTGCGCAGTGATTCCAGCGCCCAGGAGTAGGGCGCGGTGAATGCCTCGCGGGTGCCGAGATCGCCGAACAATGACTGCTCGGAGAGGAAGGCAAGGGGATCGTTGCGGGATTGCCGGGCCAGCGGGACAAGCCGATCGGCGATGGGGTCGTCGACGTCGATGGGTTCACCGTTCTCGTCGACACCTTCGGCATAGCGCGTCCAGCACGCCACCACCGCGGCCGCGAGATCCACCGAACCGCCGGCGTCGAGGCGATCGCGGATCACCGGTACCAGCCACTTCGGAATCCGATTGGACGAGTCCTGACACAGTCGTGCAATCGTGTCGGCGACAGCGGGATTGGCGAATCGTTCCAGCAGGGTGTCGATGTAGGTGTCGACGTCCACATCCGGCAGTGGCGCGAGCGTCGGCTTGCCCTCCTCGGACATGTAGCGGCGCAGCAGTGTTCGCAGATCAGGGTCAATGGCAGCGTCGTGGACGTAGCGGTACCCCAGGAGATACGCGAAGTAACAGAGTGCTTGGTGGCCGGCGTTGAGCAGCCGCAACTTCATCAGTTCATACGGTTCCACATCGTCGACGACCTGCACGCCCACCGTCTCCAGAGGTGGTCGTCCGCAGGCGAAGTCGTCCTCGAGCACCCACTGGGTGAACGGCTCGGCCACCACCGGCCAGCGGTCGATGATGCCGGTCCGTGCCACCACCTCGTCGGCGAGATCCGGTGGGGTGGCCGGTGTGATCCGATCCACCATCGAGTTGGGGAACGTCGTGTGCTCGGAGATCCATTCCGCCAGAGCGGGATCACGCAGCCGGGCGTAGGCGAGGAAGGTGGCTCCTGCGACGTGGCCGTTGCCCGCGATGTTGTCGCACGACATCACGGTGAAGGAGTCGATTCCTCGGTCGCGGCGGCGGGCGAGAGCCTCGGTGACCAGGCCGAACACCGTTGTCGGAAGCCGCTTTCCGGTCAGGTCGGCCACGATGTCGGGATTGGCTGCGTCGAATTCTCCGGTGACCGGCGAGAAGTTGTATCCGCCCTCGGTGACGGTGAGCGACACGATACGGGTGGCCGGATCGGCCAGCGCCTCGATGACGGCCTCGGGATCGTCGGGGGCGTAGAGGTAGTCGACGATCGACCCGATCACCGATGTCTCGACCTTTCCGTCGGGATGCTTGAGGGTCAGGGTGTAAAGGCAGTCCTGTGGTAGCAGCGCATCACGCATGCGGGCGTCGGCGGGTCGTACACCGACGCCGCGGATTCCCCACGACGGATCGTGGGAGAGCAGGCGGTCGAGGTACATCGCCTGATGGGCGCGGTGGAATCCGCCGACCCCGAAGTGGACGATCGATGCGGTGACCCTGCCTCGGTCGTAGTCGGGGATGGGCACCCCGGTGATGGTGGGGAGGTTGTCGGCGCTCAGCGCGGTGCTCACGATTCGGCCTTTCGGGATGTGTCCGGGGTGTCGGGGTGATGTGAGATCTGTGGGTGGACAACGGCTTTGATCATTCCGGCCATCCGATCGGAGTTCAGTGCCGCCTCGGTGTCGTCGAGTCCGTAGTGTGCGGTGACCATGGCGTCGAGATCGACGGCCCCCGACGAGATGAGGGCGAGTGCCGTCGGCCAGGTGTTGGCGTAGCGGAACACTCCGGTCAGCACGATCTCGCGGTTCTGGATCAGCGACACGGGTAGTTCCATGGTGTCGGCACCCATGCCGACCAGGACGGCCCGGCCACCCGGGCGCAGCGCCGCGAGTCCGGCACGCACCGCGGCGGGGGCGCCACTGGCATCGACGAAGGCGTCGACGGGCTCGACCTCGTCGTCCGGGGACACCGCCAGCGTGGCGCCGAACTCCGCGGCGCGCGAGCGTCGATCCGCATCCGGTTCGCTCACGACGATTCGTGATACCCCGGCCGCGCGGGCCACTTGCGCGCACATCAGGCCGATCGGTCCGCCGCCGGCGATGAGCAGGGAGTCGCCGATCCCGACGTGGGCCTTCGTGATCGACGCGATTCCCACCGACAGGGGTTCGAGGAGTGCGGCCGCCTCGTCGCTCACCTCGTCGGGGATGTCGTGCGCAAACGCCGAACCGATCGTGACGAACCCGGCGAGCGCGCCGTCGACGGGGGGAGTGGCGAAGAACCGCATGTGCGGACAGAGGTGGTAGTCGCCGCGCAGGGATTCCGCGGTCGTGGGGTCCGGGCGCTGGGGCTCGATGGAGACGCGCCGGCCGATCCGACCTGGGTCGACGTCGGCTCCGACCGCGGTGATCACGCCCGAAGCCTCGTGTCCGAGGATCAGCGGTTCGGTGACGACGTGTTCGCCGATCCGGCCGTGGCGCAGGTAGTGGGTGTCCGAACCGCACACACCCACCGCGCTGACCTGCACCAACACGTCGCCACGTGCCGGAGTGGGGATCGGCCGATCCTCGGTGGTGATGGTGCGCCCGGGGGTCAGAACCGCCGCTCGCATGGTGCGGCCGGTTGCCTCACGTTGATCGGTAACTGTTGCGTAGCTCACATCGAGGATGTTAGCGTACTGAGCACATTTACCGCTAGTGAGCAGATGCTCACGAAGGCTGATAGGACGGAATCACCGCCGATGGCATCTCGTAAACACACAACCGAGACGGTGCGTTCGGCCACCGATACCGGCCAGGACCTGCGGCTGCTCGTGCGTGCCGCGACCATGTACCACCTCGAAGGCCTCACCCAGGCCGACATCGCCGCCCGGCTCGGCGTGTCACGACCCACCGCCGGCCGACTCATCCAACGGGCCCGCGCGCAGGGCCTTGTCCAGGTCAGCGTGACCGCCCCGGCACACCTGTCGGCATCGATCCACACCGACCTCGAACGACGTGTGGAGGAGGTCTTCGGACTCAACGAGGTCCTCATCATCGACGAGGAGGCCGACGGATCGGCGTCGGGCAACGCGGCACTCGGGCGCGCCGGTGCGTCGGTGGTGGCACGCCGAATCCAGGCATCGGATACCTTCGGTTTCACCTGGGGCCCTGAGCAGGTGGCCACCGCCGACGCCATGGGCGGGGCATCGAGTTGCCAGCGGGTGGTCCAGATGGACGGATCGATGACCTCGGTGGACTATCACACCGGCGTCGACCACGCCCTGGCGCGATTCTCCGAACGCCTGCACGCGCAACCGCTGCGGCTGGTCGCCCCGCTCTTCGCCGATCCGGAGACCGTGATCGCTCTCAACCGGGATTCGATTCTCTCGCAGGCACTCTCCGCGGCGCGCGGCGCCCAGGTGATGCTGTTCGGGGTCGGCTCGGTGTCCACCTCGACGACCCTGTTCGAGGGTGCCTACATCGATGCGATCGTCCTCGACGAACTCATCGCCCTCGGCGCCGTCGGCGAGATCGGCGGCCGGTTCTATGACAAGGACGGCGCTCCCGTCGAATCCAGTCTGGTGCAGCGGACCGTGTCGGTCCCGCTCGAAGCGATCCGGGCCTGTCCCACGGCAATTCTCATCTCCGGTGGAACCCACCGCCGGGAATCGATTCTCGGCGCCCTCCGCGGCGGCTACGCGACCATTCTCGTCACCGACGTCACCACCGCGGAATGGCTTGTCTCACAACAGGAAGGTCAACAGTGAGATATTCACGACGACGTCCGGGCGCGACGGTGCGCCGGACCTGGCGGCACGGGCGTGCGGCCGTGACGGCCGTCCTCGCCGCGGTGGCACTGACGGCCACCGCCTGCGCGGGCGCGGGCTCGCTGACCGGCGGCGGGGATCGTGAGATCACCGTCGCAATGGTCTCCAATTCCCAGATGCAGGACGCGGTCTCGCTCTCGAGTCAGTTCGAGGAGCAGAATCCCGGCGTCAAGGTCCGCTTCGTCACCCTGTCGGAGAACGAGGCCCGGGCCAAGATCACCGCATCGGTGGCCACCGGCGGCGGCGAGTTCGACGTGGTGATGATCAGCAACTACGAGACCCCGATGTGGGCCGAGAACGGCTGGCTGGTCAACCTCACCCCCTACATGGACGCCGACCCGGGCTATCAGGCCGACGACTTCATCCCGACTCTCAAAACCGCACTGTCATACCAGGGTTCGATGTACTCGGCGCCGTTCTACGGCGAGTCATCGTTCCTGATGTACAACAAGAAACTGTTCCAGCAGGCTGGGGTGAGTTTGCCCGCGGACCCGACGTGGCCGCAGGTCGCCGAGGCCGCCCGCAAACTGACCACCGACACCACGGCCGGTATCTGCCTGCGCGGCAAGCCCGGCTGGGGTGAGGTCCTCGCACCGCTGAACACGGTGATCAACGCCTATGGTGGCCGCTGGTACGACGAGGACTGGAACGCACAGCTCACCAGTCCGCAGGTGGAGGCGGCCGTACAGTTCTACGTCGACACCGTCCGCAAATACGGTGAGGCCGGCGCATCGTCGTCGGGCTTCCAGGAGTGCGGAAATCTGATGTCGCAGGGGCAGGTGGCGATGTGGTACGACGCCACGTCGGCGGTCTCGGTGCTGGAAAGCCCGGACACCTCCACCATCGCCGGTGATGTCGGCTACCTGCCGGCACCGCGAATGGCCAAGAGCGACAACGGATGGCTCTACACCTGGTCGCTGGGCATCCCGACCAGCAGCAGTCATCAGGACGAGGCGTGGAAGTTCATCGACTGGATGACCAACCGCAACTACATCGAGCACGTCGCCGACACCCTCGGCGCCACCCACATCCCGCCCGGCAGCCGCCTGTCGACCTACCAGCTGCCCGCCTACCAGGAGATCTCGAAACCATTTGCCGCCCAGACACTGCAAGCGATGCAGGCGGCCGACCAGCAGAAGCCCACCGCGGACCCGGTGCCCTATACCGGAATTCAGTTCCTGGCGATCCCGGAGTTCCAGGACCTGGGAACCCGCGTCAGCCAGCAGATCTCGGCCGCGATCGCCGGACAGATCAGCGTCCACGACGCCCTCGAACAGGCGCAGCAGTACGCCCAGGTCGTGGGTAAGACCTACCAGAGGGAGCAATAGCGATGGCCACCGCAGTATCGACCCCCGGGCCGCAGACCGACACCGGCGATGATGCGCCGTTGACGTCGCGACGCGACCACATCAGTCGCGCCGAAGGCTGGCGCCGCCGCGGTCCACTCCTGCCCGCGCTGATCTTCATGATCGTGGTCACCCAGATCCCGTTCGTGTTCACCCTGTACTACTCCACCCAGTCGTGGAATCTGGTCCGACCGGGTTCGCGACGATTCGTCGGACTCGACAACTACGGCGCCGTGTTCGCCGACATGCAGTTCTGGCGGGTCACCCTCAACACCATCGTGCTGATCGTCGGCACCGTCATCGTGTCGGTGGTCCTGGGGTTGATCTTCGCACTGCTGCTGGACCGAAAGTTCCTGGGCCGCGGGGTGGTTCGAACCCTGCTGATCACGCCGTTCCTGGTGACGCCGGTGGCCGCCGCGCTGCTGTGGAAGACCAGCCTGCTCTCACCCACCAACGGCCTGGTCAACTGGGCGTTGAGTCCGTTCGGAATCCACACCGACTGGCTCTCGGAATTCCCGCTGATGAGCGTGATGGCCGAATTGGTCTGGCAGTGGACACCGTTCATGATGCTGCTCATCCTGGCCGGCCTGCAGTCGATGCCGCGTGACATCCAGGAGGCCGCCCGGGTGGACGGAGCGACCAGCGTCCGGCTGTTCCGGGAACTGACGTTGCCGCACCTGCGGCGGTTCATCGAACTCGGCACCGTGCTGGGCGCGATCTACCTCGTCAACACCTTCGACGCGGTGTACATGATGACCTCCGGTGGTCCCGGGGTGTCGAGTTCGAACCTGTCCTACTACATCTATCAACGCGCCTTCCTCGGATTCGACATCGGACAGGCCGCAGCGATGGGCGTGGTCACCGTGATCGGCACCATCGTCGTCGCATCACTGGCCCTGCGCCTGATCTTCAAGAGTTTCACCGGAACAGAGGAGCCGGCCTGATGAGCACCGACATCCGCCCCGAAGCGACAACACCCGCGTCCGCCGGACACCTGACCCCCGACGACATCGAACGCCGCCGCGACCCGCGGCGGATGGCACTGACCACCATCACCTGGATCCTCGCCATCGGCTTCTTCTTCCCGGTGCTGTGGATGGTGCTGACCGCGTTCAAACAGGAGAGCGACGCGGCCACCAACCCACCGACGTTCATCTTCACCCCGACGCTGCAGCAGTTCCGCGACGTCTTCGACGCGGGAATCGGTACCCCGCTGCTCAATTCACTGTTCGCGACCATTGCCTCCACCATCCTGGTGCTGGTACTGGGTGTGCCCGCGGCCTTCGCGCTGTCGCTGCGACCGGTGCGCAAGACCAAGGACGCCCTGTTCTTCTTCATCTCCACCAAGATGCTGCCGATCGTCGCGGCGATCATCCCGCTGTATGTGATCGTCGGCAAGATGGGCATGCTCGACAACATCTGGACACTCGTGATCCTGTACACCGCAATGAATCTGCCGATCGCGGTATGGATGATGCGGTCCTTCTTCCTGGAAGTACCCGGAGAACTCCTCGAAGCGGCCAGCATCGACGGAGCGAGCCTGTGGACCTCGGTGCGCGAGGTGATCCTGCCGCTCATCTCACCCGGAATCGCCGCCACCGCACTGATCTGCGTGATCTTCTCGTGGAACGAGTTCTTCTTCGCCGTCAACATGACCGCCGTCAACGCCCAGACGATGCCGGTGTTCCTCACCGGATTCATGTCCGGCCAGGGACTGTACTGGGCGCAGCTGTCGGCGGCGTCGGTCCTCGCCGCACTGCCGGTCGTCATCTGCGGGTGGATCGCCCAGAACAAACTCGTCCGCGGCCTGAGCTTTGGCGCCATCAAGTAGATCCGTCGTCCACCTCTTCACCACAACGGTTTTCATCAAGGAGAACACCATGGCTTCCATCACCTACGACAAGGCGTGCTGCGTTTACCCCGGCGCCGACAAACTCGCCGTCGACTCCCTCGACCTCGACATCAACGACGGCGAGTTCGTCGTCCTGGTAGGCCCCTCCGGTTCGGGCAAGTCCACCGCACTGCGGATGCTCGCCGGGCTCGAGGAGATCGACTCCGGCCAGATCCGCATCGGCGGTGACAACATGGTCGGCGTCGCGCCCAAGGACCGCGACATCGCCATGGTGTTCCAGAACTATGCGCTCTATCCCAACAAGACCGTCGGCGAGAACATGGGTTTCGCACTGAAGATGCGGGGCGTGCCCACCGAGGAGCGCAAGCGCAAAGTGGCCGAGGCGGCCAAGTTGCTCGACCTGACCGACTTCCTCGACCGCAAGCCGGCCAAGCTCTCCGGTGGTCAGCGACAGCGAGTTGCGATGGGCCGCGCCATCGTTCGTGAGCCACAGGTGTTCTGCATGGACGAGCCGCTGTCGAACCTCGATGCCAAACTGCGGGTGCAGACCCGCACCCAGATCGCCGCGCTGCAACGGCGGCTGGGTACCACCACCGTCTACGTCACGCACGATCAGGTGGAGGCGATGACCATGGGCGATCGGGTGGCCGTCCTCAAACACGGTGTACTGCAGCAGTTCTCCACGCCCACCGAACTCTACGATCATCCGGTCAACGCCTTCGTCGCCGGCTTCATCGGCTCACCCGGCATGAATCTGTTCACCGCCCCGGTCGACGCCGGCGACATCACCATCTCGGGAGCGTCCATCGACATCGACGCACAATCGCAGGCGGCACTGCGCAAGGCGGGCCTGTCGTCGGTGATCGTCGGTATCCGACCCGAACATCTCGCGCTCTCCGACGACGATCGTGGCCTGTCGGCGGATGTCGCGCTGCTGGAGGAACTGGGCAGTGAGACCTACGTCTATGCGAGTCTCGCCGATCAGTCGGTACGCAACCTCGACGGTGAACCGATGGTGCTCGTCGCGCGCTCGCACGAGCGGGCCCCGGCCAAACGTGGCGAGGGAGTGCGCCTGCGCCAGGCCGATCGGGCGGTGCACCTGTTCCACCCGCAGACCGGTGACCGCATCGGCTGATGCAGGTGTCAGTCCCGCGGCCGGCGATAGACGAACGACCCAACCTGTAGGTAGGACATCCGTTCTGCCAGATGGGTACTCAGTCGGTTGGCCGCGTCGAAGACGTGGGCATCGGCGCCGATCACCACCCGCTGCCGTCCCCGGAGCGTCGCATCGACCATCCGGCGGGCCGCGCGCTCCGGGTTCATCGCGAAGCGTCGCGTGAGGGCCTCACTGGTGCCGAGGGAGCGGGCGGCGTCGCGGACCAGTCCGGTCCACACCGTTCCGGGTAGCGCGGCGGTCACGGTGACCTTCGAACGTCCTCGAAGGTCTTGGGCCAGGCCGTAACTCATCAGGGCGACCGCGGCCTTGGAGGCCCCGTAGATCGCCGTGCCGGGGAACGGTGTGATCGCCGACAGACTCGAGGTGTTCATGATGACCGCGCCGTCGGGACGCTCCTCGAGGCGTGGCAGGAAGGCACGGCACATCCACAGCGTGCCGAAGAAGTTGATGCGCAGGATCTGCTCGGCGGTGTCGGCGTCGACCTCGGTCACCGTCGAAACCGGTTGTGGGATACCGGCGATGTTGAACAGTCCGTCCACCCGGCCGTGCGCGACGATCACCTCGTCGGGGAATGCGGCGATCGCGTCGGCGTCGCCGATGTCGAGCACATGGGTTGCAAAGCGTGACCGGTCGCCGATGAGCAGCGAGGTCTCGGCCAGTCCGGCGTCGTTGCGGTCGGCACCCACCACGAACCCGCCGCGGCGTACCAATTCCTGTGCCACGCAACGCCCGATGCCGCTCGCGGCTCCGGTGACGACGAACACTCGCCCGGCAGCGTCCACATTTACCCCCCTGCGTCGGATGTCCTGTCTTCTGGCCGGGGCTCCGTCGGTTCCGTCCCGATACGACGGCTCCCCGTATCCGATGAGCAGGATACGGGGAGCCGTCGTAGTGGATGGGCGGTAATGACCGATCAGTGAGAAGTGGCGGGAGACTTCGCCTCCGCACCACTGACCACCACGCCCGACGGGACCGGCTGCGGTCCACGCTTGGGGATGAGCAGCGTGATCGCGGCGCCGACGAAGGCGGCCAGAGCGCCCACCAGGAAGCAGAGCTTGAAGGTGGTGTGCGTCGGGACGTCGCTGCCGGCCATCGAGATCGTCGAGGTGGTCAGCAGTACGGCCATCACCGCCGACGAGATGGTGGTGCCGATCGAGCGCATCAGGCCGTTGAGGCCCACGGCGGCACCGGCTTCGGTCATCGGCACCGCGCCCATGATCAGCGTGGGCATGGCCGCGTAGCCGATGCCCACACCCGATGCGGCGATGATCGAGGCCAGCATGAGCTGCCACGGCGAGTTCATCAGGAACATCGCGATCAGATATCCGCTGCCGAGCACGGTGGCGCCGATCGCCAGGGTGTACTTGGCGCCGATCTTGTTCATCAGGGTGCCCGAGACCGGTGCGAAAACCAGCATCATCAGACCGCCCGGAGCCATCCAGAGGCCGGCGTGCAGCAGCGACTGCCCGAGTCCGACACCGGTTTCCTTCGGCATCTCCAGCAGCATCGGGATGACGATCGACTGGGCCATCATGCCGAAGCCGATGGCGATGGCGGCGATGTTGGTGAGCAGCACCGCCGGACGGGCGGTGGTGCGCAGGTCGACCAGCGGGTCGGTGGTGCGCAGTTCGAAGAAGCCCCACGCGACGAGGACGACCACGCCGGCGATCAGCAGGCCGAGGGTCTTGCCGTTCGCCCAGCCCCAGTCATTGCCCTTGGAGATCGCGATCAGTGCGGCACACAGGCCGATGGCGAGGCCGATGGCGCCGCCGATGTCGAGGCGACCGCCGACCGCGTCGGAGACATTCGGGACGACCACCACGACCAGCGCGACGACCACCGCGGACAGGATCGCCGAGATCCAGAACAGTCCGTGCCAGTTCCAGCTCTGCGCGATCCACGCCGACAGCGGCAGACCGATGGCGCCGCCGACGCCGAGGGTCGCACTCATCGCGGCGATCGCCATCGAGGTGATCCGGGGTGGGGTGACCTCACGCATGAGGCTGATACCGACCGGGATGAAGCCCATGGCCAGACCCTGGATGGCGCGGCCGGCGATCATCGGGATGACCGAGGTGCTCAGGGCGCACACGATCGATCCGATGACCAGCAGGACGGCGCTGGCCAGCATCACGCGGCGTTTGCCGAACATGTCGCCGAGCCGACCGGCGATGGGCATCGCGACGGCCGCGGCGAGCAGCGTCGCGGTGATGACCCACGACGCGTTGGATCGTGAGGTGCCGAGCAACTCGGGTAGTTCGGGCTGGATCGGGATGACCAGCGTCTGCATCAACGATGCGATCAGACCGCCGAAGCACAGCACGACGACGGTGGCGATCGCCGCACCCTGCGACGAACCGTCGCGGGGGGTATCGGCGTAGGGGACCGGATTCTCTGTTCCCGGCGAAGAATTCGCGTCGGACATAACACCTCCTTGGCTATGTGTAGGATACATATGTACCGTACATAATCAAGTCGGCGGTACGGCGCCGCGACAAATCGGACATCATGGACCGAACATCATGGACCGGGGGTCGGAGAATGGATGACGCGAACGTGGACGATGACCATGCGCCGTGGCCGTCGCCGCTGTATCGCGACATCGTCGAGGAACTGAGTAGGCTGCACCGCCGCAAGGGGCAGTACCACGTCGATTCGATCCTCGAGGCCTCGGCGTTCGCCATCCTGCTGGTGCTCTCCGATGGGCGGCCCCGCACCCTGCGGAACCTCGCCGAGGACCTCGACCTCGAACAGTCGACGGTCAATCGTCAGGTCAACGCGGCCATCAAATTGGGCTACCTGGAACGCTTCGAGGTCGAGGGTTCGTTGAGTCGGATGGTTCGCCCCACCGATGCCGGACACCAGGCGTTCGTCCATGACGGCATGCTTCGGGTGCGGCGCCTCGAGCAGGTCTTCGCCGATCTCGCACCCGGCGAGCCCGACGCGCTCCTGCGAGAGCTGCGGGCATTCAATGAGGCCTACGATCGCGCACTGCGCTCCGAGGCCCGCACCGACGGTGATCACCGCCGACACGGATGACCGAGTCGCACAGCGGGCATGACACGAGAGGGGTCGTGATGGGGACGTATGTCGTGACCGGTTCGGCATCCGGGATGGGTGCGGCGGTGGCAGAGTCGCTGCGCGACGCGGGGCAGTCGGTGATCGGCGTCGACCGTGACGCCGCGGACGTGGCGGCCGACCTGTCCACCGAGGAGGGGCGACGCGCCGCCATCGACGCGGTCCTCGAGAGATCTGGCGGCGAACTCGCCGGCGCGGTGTTCGCCGCGGGTGTGGGTCCCGCACGTGATCGCGAACGCGTCATCGTCGAGGTCAACATGGCGGGGGTGACCGATCTGCTGGAGGCATTGCGGCCCGCACTTGCCGCGTCCGACAAGGCGAAAGTCGTTGTCTTCGGCTCGAATTCGACGACGGCCACACCGTTCGTGCCGGCCCGCGCGGTGCGCGCCTTGCTTTCTGGCGACCGCGAACGTGCGACGGCCATCCTCCGGCGGCGTGGACCGATGCTCTCGGGCCCCGCGGCGTACGCGGCATCGAAGATCGCGGTCACCCGGTGGTGTCGCGTGCACGGGACCGGTCCGGATTGGGCCGGTGAGGGCATTCGCGTCAACGTCATCGCGCCGGGCCCGGTGATGACCCCGCTGCTGAAATCGCAACTCGACGGGCCGTCGGCGAAGAACGTGCGCTCCTTCCCGGTTCCGGTGCGCGAGTACGGAACTCCCGATCAACTCGCCCAGTGGGTGATGCTGATGCTTTCTCCCGCAGCCGATTTCATGTGCGGCACCGTCGTCACCGTCGACGGTGGGACCGAAGCACTTCTGCGGGGACGGGATTGGCCACGGGCGGTGCCGCTGCACACGGTGCCGAGGGTGCTGTGGCAGATGTATCGCGCACCCAAGAAGGGGCAGGTCGCGCAGTACTGACTCGGGCCCCGTCGAGTGGGCGCCCATTTCCGTCGAGTGTGCGTCGAATTGCGTTGAGTGTGCGCTGCGCTGCGTCGAGTGTGCGTTTCAGTCCTGGTCGTGCGGCCAGTTGCCCTGCGTGATCAGCTCTTCGAAGTTCTTGATGAGATGCGGATTCAGGTCGGTCTCCACGGCCTTCTCGTAGTCGCCGTCCCACTTGGCGAACCAGGAATCGTCGCGCTTCATCAGGAAGATGGGCCAGCCGTGGGTGATGTCGAGTTCGTCGAGGTAGAGGTCCGTCGAACCGTCCTCACGCATGTACCAGTACTGCTTGCCCGACTGCTCGAACGCTGCCACCTCGTCGGCCGTCACGTAGTACTCGCCATCTGATTGCTTCATGCCTGCGATCGTAGTGATCGTCACCCTCGATTGCGGATCGATCCGGGCGACCCGTTTAATCGAGACCGCACAGCCGATCAGGAGGAGAACGTCCATGACCGAGGTACTGATCGATGTCAACGCACTGACCGAGGAGATGCTGTCGGACCGGCCACCGGTCATCCTGGACGTGCGGTGGCAACTCGGGCGCACCGACGGTCATGAGCAGTACCGCGAAGGTCATGTGCCCGGTGCCGTCTGGGTGGATCTCGACACCGAACTCGCCGATCCGCCCACACCCGAGGCGGGTCGCCACCCGCTTCCGTCGCTGTCGCGATTGCAGGAGGCGGCACGCAGGTGGGGTGTCGACGACGCGTCGCCTGTGGTCGTCTACGACGACATCGGCAATCTCGCATCGGCACGGGCGTGGTGGTTGCTGCGCTGGGGTGGTCACTCCGACGTGCGCATCCTCGACGGCGGGCTCGCCGCGTGGCGGTCGGCCGGACTGCGCCTGTCGACCGGGGACACCGCACCCCGCCGCGGCACGATCACGCTGCGCGCCGGCGAACTGCCGAGCGTCACCATCGATGAGGTCGCGGCGTTGTCGGACCGGTTGTGCGCCGACGACGCGGCGGGCGACGCGCTCGTCGATGCGCGCGTCGACGAGCGGTACCGCGGTGAGGTCGAGCCGATCGATCCCCGGGCCGGCCACATCCCCGGGGCGGTGAACGTACCGACTGCGGGCAACCTCACCTCCGACGGGCACTTCCTGTCGGCGGCGGACCTGCGTGCCCGGTTCGCGGCGAACGGCATCACCGACGGGAAACAGGCCGTCGTCTACTGCGGATCGGGGGTCAACGCGGCGCACGAGATCGCCGCACTGGCGGTCGCCGGGATCTCCGGGGTGCTCTATCCCGGGTCGTGGTCGCAGTGGTCGGCCGACCCCGACCGTCCAACTGCAGGGGATTCGATAACCTGATGTGACATCCATCACCTTCATGTGCACGATTGGCCATGTGTTTCGACTAACAACTGGGCGCGGCATGCCCACCGATCAAGAAGCGATCGACAATGCCGCCGGACCGACCCCATGACCACATGATCGACAACCAAGGAGTGGCAAAGAGTGCGCGACTTCCACTGCCGTAAATGCGGCCAACAGCTGATCTTCGAGAACTCGCTCTGCCTCAACTGCGAGAGCCAGTTGGGATTCCACCTGCCGTCCCGCACGATTCAGGTGCTCGACGACAACGAGACGGCAACCGTCGACGATGTGCCGGTGGCCCGGTGTGCGAACGCACCGGTGGCCGCCTGCAATTGGCTCGTCGCCGTCGGCGACGATCTCCCGGCACTGTGCGAATCCTGCCGTCTGACCCGTACCCGGCCGGAAGACAGTGACACCAAGGCGATGGAGGCCTTCGCCGAGGCCGAACTGGCCAAGCGGCGCGTCATCGTCGAACTCGACGAACTCGGCCTGCCGATCTTCGGCAAAGACCAAGACCCCGCCGTCGGCCTCGCCTTCGACCTGCTGTCGAGTGCCAACGAATCGGTCATCACCGGCCATGCCGACGGTGTGATCACCCTCGATCTCGCCGAGGGCGACGACGTCCACCGTGAGCAACTGCGTGTCTCGATGGACGAGCCGTACCGAACCCTCATCGGACACTTCCGGCACGAGATCGGGCACTTCTATCAGATGGTGCTCGTCGGGAACGGCCCCAACCGCGCCCGCTACGAGGAGCTTTTCGGCAACCCGGACGACGATTATCAGGCCGCGCTCGACCGTCACTACAACGACGGCCCGCCGGCGAACTGGGAGGACGACTACGTGTCCTCCTACGCCACCATGCATCCGGCCGAGGACTGGGCCGAGACATTCGCGCACTACCTGCACATCCGTGACACGCTCGACACCGCGGCGGCGTTTGCGCTCGCGCCGGCCGGTGCGACCCTGGACGCGGACCTGCCCGGCCAGGTCGGTTTCGACCGGATCATCGAATGGTGGCTCCCGCTGACCTGGGCGCTGAACCAGATCAACCGGTCGATGGGTCATCAGGACCTATATCCGTTCGTGCTGCCGCCGAAGGTTCTGGAGAAGATGGAGTTTCTGCACGAGCTGATCACGCCTGACGAGTGATCGAGCCCAGGTGGTCCGAGTTCACCCCGGTCGCTTCGATCGGGGTGAATTCAATTCTGGGACAAGAGAGCGGGCGGTGGCGCGTTTGAGTGTCGGCGTTTCGCCCCGGGCCGATCTCGCTATCCACAGGTGCTGTCGTTGTTGTTCGCCGAAAAGATCGCACCGGCATTGGGCTGGGTGCCACCGAATCGCAGGTAGACCAACTCACGATCACCGCGGGTCAAAACCTTGGCGGGTGCGACGTCGTCGGGTGCAATCGAGTGGTTGTGCCCAAGTCTCCCTCGACCTCGACTGAGGAGTGCGCAGGGAGAAGTCGATGAGAAATGGATTGAGCTGGCGTGAAGTTTCATTGGTTTCTTCCCACCAACGGCGGTGACGGACGCAGCGTGGTCGGCGGCGGCCACGGACTGGCGGCCGAGGCGTCGTCGCGCGCGGCGACGGTGCCCTACCTCGGACAGATCGCCCGCAGCGCCGAGCAGCTGGGATTCGAGGCGGCGTTGACGCCGACCGGAGCCTGGTGTGAGGACGCGTGGGTGGCCACCGCCATGCTCAACAGCCTGTCCGAACGGCTGAAGTTTCTCGTGGCCTTCCGCCCGGGTGTGACCGCTCCCTTCCTGGCCGCGCAGATGGCGGGGACTTTCCAGAACCTGTCCGGCGGCCGGCTGCTGCTCAACGTCGTCACCGGTGGGGAAGATGCCGAGCAGGCCATGTTCGGCGACTTCTCCACCAAGGACGAGCGGTATGCGCGCGCCGACGAATTCCTCGAGATCGTGCGACGCCTGTGGACCGGGGAGACGGTGAACTTCACCGGAAAGTACCTGTCGGTGGAAAACGCGACACTGCACCAGATTCCGGACCCGGTACCGGAGATCTACTTCGGTGGCTCCTCGCCCGCCGGCATCGCGGTGGCCGCCAAACACGCCGACGTCTACCTCACCTGGGGTGAACCACCGGAGGCGGTGGCCGAGAAGATCGCGCGGGTCCGGCGCGCCGCGGAGGAACACGGCCGGGAACTCGTCTACGGCATCCGCCTGCACACGATCGCCCGCGACACCTCCGGGGAGGCGTGGGCGGAGGCGAATCGCCTGCTCACCCACATCTCCGCCGACGACATCGCGCGCATCCAGTCGGGCCTCAAACGCTCGGCATCGGTGGGACAACAGCGAATGTTGGCTCTCAACAACGGTTCCAAGGACAATCTGGAGATCTATCCGAACCTGTGGGCGGGTATCGGCCTGGTCCGTGGCGGCGCGGGTACGGCGATGGTCGGGTCGTACACCGAAATCGCCGACCTCATCGAGGCCTACCACGAGGTCGGTATCGACGAATTCGTGTTGTCCGGGTACCCGCATCTCGAGGAGTCGTATTGGTTCGGCGAGGGCGTGCTGCCGGAGTTGACCCGCCGTGGTCTCTGGCAGCACCCGGCTCCGCCGAACGTCCGGGCCGCATCCGTGCCCTTCGGTGCGCAGGCCCCCGTCTCTGCCCGGACCGACAGCCGCCCGGCCACGGCGGTGTCGGCATCATGACGATCGTGAGAACAGCTGTGGTGGTGGGCAATCCGAAGCCCGCCAGTCGGACCCTGTCCGCGGCGAGATATGTGGCCACCCAGCTGACCGGTGCCGAACCGGATCTGATCGTCGACGTCGCCACTCTTGGTGCGGCAGTGCTGGATTGGTCCGATCCGAAGGTGTCGGATCTGGTCCGGCAGGTCGGCGAGGCCGACCTCGTCGTCGTCGCCAGTCCCACCTACAAGGCCGCCTACACCGGTCTGCTGAAGCTGTTCCTGGACCGATTTGCCGGTGGCACAGGACTTTCCGGTCTGGCCATCCCGCTGATGCTGGGTGGTTCGGAGGCGCATTCGTTGGCTCCGGAACTGGTGCTGCGGCCGGTTCTCACCGAGATCGGTGGCACCGTCCCCGGTCGCGGTCTGTACGTGGTGGATTCCCGTCACGACGATCCGTCCGCATACGCCGACTGGTTGGCGGCCACCGCGCCCATCGTGTCCCGACAACTGGGAGTGCTTTCATGAGTGACTTCGCCACCAACCAGGATCTCGATGCGGCGCGACTACGCAAGGCCTTCGGGGTCTTCCCGACCGGTGTCGTCGCGGTGGCCGCCGAGGTGGACGGCGAGTTGATCGGGCTTGCCGCAAGCTCTTTCACCAGCGTCAGCCTCGATCCGCCGCTCGTCTCGATCTCGATCGCGAACACGTCGAAGACCTGGCCGGATCTGCGGCGTGCCGCTCACCTGGGCGTCACCGTCCTCGCCGAGCATCAGGCCACCGTGTGCCGTCAGCTGGCCGGGCCGGTCGCCAACCGATTCGACGATATTGCGATCAAGGCATCCGACGACGGCGCGGTCACCCTCGATAACGGTGTGGCGCACTTCGATTGCACCATCTACCGCGAGGTCGAGGCAGGCGATCACTTCATCGTTCTCCTCGAACTGCACGGCGTCGAGCATCCCGAATCGGGCAATCCACTCATCTTCCACCGCAGTGGCTTTCCCAAGTTGGCCGAGTTGGTGTAGGCGATGTCGGTCTCCGGCGTGTTGGCTGCCGACCGACGCGGACGGGTCTAGCGTCGGAGAGATGACGCAGTTGGGCGGCATCTTCCGGAAGAAGTCCGTCGACACGGTGATCCATCAGAACGATGAGGGACACCAACTCGAAGGCGGACGACTCAAACAGACACTGCGGGCCCGCGATCTCATCGGGTTCGGCGTCGGCATGGTCATCGGTACGGGAATCTTCACGTTGACCGGCGTGCAGGCGAAAGACAATGCGGGACCGGCCATCATGATCTCGTTCGTGGTGGCCGGGGTCATCGCCCTGTTTGCCGCATTCTGTTACGCCGAACTCGCCTCCGCGGTGCCGACGGCCGGATCGTCCTACACTTACGCCTACACCACCCTCGGCGAGATCATCGCGTGGATCATCGGCTGGGATCTGATCCTCGAGTTCGCGCTCGGTGCGGCGGTGGTGTCCCGCGGGTGGTCGGGCTACTTGCAGGACGTCTTCAACCTGCCGACGACGTTCTTCGGTGAGGATTCGACGGTCAACCTGGGTGCGGTCGCGATCGCGTTGGTCCTGGGTGTGGTGGCGACCGTGGGTATCAAGGAATCCGGCTGGGTCACCAACGCGCTGGTCTACCTGAAGGTGAGCATCTGCGTCTTCGTCATCGTCGCCGGGCTCTTCTTCATCAAGGCGGCGAATTACACGCCGTTCATCCCGCCCGCGCAACACACCGGCGGGGAAAGTGGCTGGCGGCAGCCGTTGTGGCAGTGGATCTCCGGAGTGGAGGCAACGGCATTCGGGGTGGCCGGGGTGCTGTTCGCCTCGGCGGTGGTGTTCTTCTCCTACAGCGGTTTCGAGATCGTCGCGAACCTCGGTGAGGAGACCCGGCATCCCGCACGCGACATGGCCCGCGGCCTGTTGGGCACCCTGTTGATCTGCACGGTCCTCTACGTCGGCGTGTGCTTTGTGCTGGTGGGCATGGTGCATTACACCGATCTCAGCACGGGGGCGCCGCTGTCGGATGCGTTCAACCAGGTCGGATTGAGTTGGGCCGGTGTGCTTGTCGGGATCGCCGCGGTTGCCGGGCTGACGTCGGTGATCCTCGTCGATATCGTCGGCATGTCCCGCATCGGTTTCGCGCTGTCGCGTGATGGGCTCATCCCGCATTCGGCGGGAAGGATCCATCCGAAATGGCGGACCCCGTACCGCATCACGATGATCACCACCGCCGTCGTGGTTCTGCTCGCGGCGTTCGTCCCGCTGGCCGCACTGGCCGAGATGGTTTCGATCGGAACGTTGTTCGCCTTCTTGGTGGTCTCGATCGCCGTTCCGGTGCTGCGGCGGACGCAGCCGGACATGAAGCGGCCCTTCCGCGTTCCGTGGTCACCGGTGCTGCCGATCGTCTCCGCGATCTGTTGCGCGGGACTGATGGTCAACCTCGCCATCGAGACGTGGTTGCGGTTCGTGGTGTGGCTGGTCATCGGACTGCTCATCTACGCCTTCTATGGGCGCTCGCACGCGAATCTGGCTCGTGCGGACCGAGATTCGGGCGCCGGGAACGTCAACCGCGGTGCAGTTCCAGGATCGTGACCTCGGGCGGTGCGCCGACACGCACCGGTGGACCCCACGCTCCGGCGCCGCGCGTCGTGTACAGCACGGTGTTGCCGATCTTGTCCAGGCCCTCGACGGACGGCTGCTGGAGGGGCACGACGTAGCGGATCGGCCAGATCTGACCACCGTGCGTGTGGCCTGACAATTGAAGGTCCACACCGAGATCGGAGGCCTGCCGCGCCTGACGCGGTTCATGGGCGAGTAGGAGCCGGAACCTGCCGGGGTCGCTGCCGTCGAGCGCCTCGGGGAGATCCGGTTCATACGGTTGCGGTGCCGTGTAGTCCTGGATGCCCACGACATCGATCGTTGCGCCGTCGTGGGTCACCTCGACTCGTTGATTGCGCAGTGTGGTGATGTCGAGCTGCTCCCAGTGGTCGAGCCAGCGTCCCCCGTCGTCGGCATAGAACTCGTGATTACCGCTGACTCCGAACACTCCCAGCGGCGCTCGGAGTTGGGCGAGGGGGTCGATGTCGGCACCGACCTCGGCGACGGTGCCGTCGGCGAGATCGCCGGTGATGGCGATCAGGTCGGGCTTTTCGCCCATGACCTCGTCGACGACATGTTGGGTGAAATCACGTCCGCGTGCGGGGCCGACGTGGAGGTCGGAGATCAGTGCGACGCGGATTCCGTCGAACTGTTCGGGGAGTCGTGGGAGGGTGACCGTGGTGTGGGTGACGCGTGGTGATGCGGCTTCCCAGACGCCGTACGAGGTGGTGACGAGTGCTGCGATGACGACGACACCGGTGGTCACGCGTACTGCGAGGAGGCGGCGGTGCCGCCCGGTGTCACCGGGTGCGAGCCGCAGCACCAGACGCCAGATCAGCGACATCAGCCCGACCAGGACGAGGCCGAGGACCAGGTAGAGAACGACGGCGAGCCACGTCAGGCCGAGCCATGCGGGGGCTCGGAAGGCGGACGGGTCGAGTTCGCGTCCGGTGGCGATGCCGACCACGGCGAATGCCCACATGATGACGAGCACCGCGTCGGCGACGATCGACCACGGGCGCGCCATGGCTGTGGCACGAACGATGCGGCGGTGCAGCCAGAAGGTGATGAGCGCGAGGAACGCCGCGAAAACGAGGACCATGATGATCTCCCAACGTACCGGAATGTCGGAGATGGGCGGATCGGCGGATGGAATCGCGGTGATCGGTGGGTGCGGCAAACACGCGCGAGGTGGGCATGATGGGGAGATGAGCTTTGAGCTGTCGGCAGATGCGGAATGGACCTACGACGAACTCGAGTCCGCAGCGACAACGCTGGTCGCCGACGAACATGACCGAATCGCGAATGCCGCCAACATCTCATCGCTGATCTATCACTCTGTGCCCCGACTGAACTGGGTTGGCTTCTACCTCTTCGACGGCACCGAATTGGTGGTGGGGCCGTTCCAGGGCAAGCCGGCATGTGTTCGGATTCCGCTGGATCGTGGTGTGTGCGGGGCGGCCGCACGGACCCGCCGGACTCAACGGGTGGCCGACGTCCATGCCGTGCCGGACCACATCGCCTGCGACGCGGAGAGTCGGTCGGAGTTGGTCGTCCCGCTGGTCGCCGACGACGGCACACTCATCGGAGTCTTCGACATCGACAGTCCCGACGCCGATCGGTTCGGCGACGACGATCAGCGAGGGCTCGAGGCTGTCGCGGCCGTGTATGTGCGGTCGCTGACCGGCTGATCTGACGACGCCGGTTTGGCAGCCGCACGGTGACGGTTGTCGAGGTATCGCACGCTGCGTACCGGCCATGGGGTCGTTGACCGTCGAGCGCTTGTCTCGTTCCTCGACGGGACTGACCGGCGGAAGTCGTTTGCTGTCAGCGGCATTGGGGATAATTCAGCGGAGAATTGTGCGCTGTCAACAGAATTCAGAGTGCTTCCACGTGGTCGGGGTGCTCGAGGGTGGGGTGCCGGCGTGGGGATGAGTGCAATGGTGGTCGGCGAGGGACCCGGGGCCGTAGGGTGAGAAGCCAGTCGCGCCGCAACCGATGAGCGTGACACCGACGGAACAGGGGATGACCGTGACCAGTGCCTACGACTTCACCGCAACCGACATCGACGGCAATCCGGTGGATCTCGAGAAGTATCGGGGACATCCGATGCTGATCGTCAACACCGCGTCGAAGTGTGGTTTCACACCCCAGTACGAGGGATTGGAGAAGCTGCACCGCGAGTACGCCGACAAGGGTCTGGTGATCCTGGGTTTCCCGTGTGACCAGTTCGCTCATCAGGAGCCCGGCGATGAGGCGGAGATCAAGAATTTCTGTTCACTCACCTACGACGTGACATTCCCGATGTTCGCCAAAGTCGACGTCAACGGTGATCAGGCGCATCCGCTGTATCAGTGGTTGCGCCAGCAGAAGTCGGGAGTTCTGGGTTCACGGGTGAAGTGGAACTTCACCAAGTTCCTCGTCGACAAGTCCGGTGCGGTGGTGGACCGATTCGCTCCGACGGTCAAGCCCGAGAAGCTCACCGACGACATCGACAAGGTGCTCTGACCGCCACCGGCATCAGGATCTACGCCGGCGGTGTAGATGCGGCAGGTGGGTGTCGTGTTCGTCGTTGACCCAGGCGTAGTAGATGCCGATGAGTAGACCACCGCCGACGAAGTTGCCCAGCAACACGATTCCGAGATTGCCCAGCGCTGTCCACAGGTTCACGTCGCCATGCATGCCGACGATCATGAACAGGACGGTGTTGGCCACGGAATGTTCGAAGTCGAGGAAGGCGAAGACGAAGACGGAGGTGACCATCGCCATGCATTTGGCGATGTCCTCCACCAGATAGCCGTTGTACACCAGCAGCATCGCCATGTTGATCATGAAATTGCAGAGGATGGCGCGGATGAATAGATCCATGCATCCGGAGAAGCCGTCGGTGACGTAGCCGGTCTTCACCTCGACGGCATGGTGCATGGCCTCGAGGACCGGTCCCTCGATCAGGGTGGTGCCGCGCAAGAGCAGTGCGATGAACAGGCCGCCCAGGATGTTGCCGAGGTAGCAGAACGCCAGAATGCGGATGAACAGCATCGGGGTGAGCCGCCGGTAGTACGCACCGACGGAGACGATCATCATGTTCGATGTGAGCAGTTCGGATTTGGTGTAGTAGATGAACACCAGTGCCCAGCCGAAAATGAAGGCTCCGATGAGTTTGCCCACCGCGTGGAGTTGCTCGGGCGTGGATCCCATCTGATCGAAGGCGGCGACGATCGTGTAGTTGATGACGTAGAAAATGGCGATGATGGCGCCGGCCATCGCTGCGCGTTGTAGGAACCGCCGCCGCATGTGCCCGGTCATCTTCTTCTTCGACTCGAGCACGTCGAGCGTGGTGCTGATGAAGAACTTTCCCGGGAACAGCTTGTTCACGTCGAAAGCCGGCGACGGATCGGTCATGCATCAACGGTGACAGACATCGGCGGTGCGTGCTCGTCGATTGCGACGGCACGCCCCGATCGTCGTCGGGGCGCGTGGCCGTCCTGGCTGCGGGTTCAGGCGGAGTCGCCGAGAACCCGCACCACCGTCCGTCCGGTCATCTTGCCCGCACGGATCGAGTCGAGGGCGGCGGGCAGGTCGTCGAGTCCGATCTCGGTGATGACGGCATCGAGGTGCCTCGGGCGTAGGTCGCCCTCGATTCGCGACCAGATGGCCCGTCGGAGATCGGCACCGATGAGGACCGAATCGATGCCGAGCAGTGCGACGCCGCGCAGGATGAACGGCATCACCGTGGTCGGGAGGTCGGCACCGCCGGTGAGTCCGCTGGCGGCGACCGCACCGCTGTGGTTCATCGTGCTCAACACGTAGGCGAGGGTCTTGCCGCCGACGCAGTCGACCGCGCCCGCCCAGACCGACTTGCCGAGTGGGCGGATCTTGGTCTCGTCGTCGACGAGGCGGCCGACGACCTCTGCGGCGCCGAGTGTGGTGAGTAGTTCGGCGGCCTCCGCCTTTCCGCTCGAGGCGGTCACCGAGAAGCCCTGTGCGGCAAGGATGTCGACGCTGACGGCGCCGACGCCGCCGCTGGCTCCGGTGACGACGACGGGGCCGTCATCCGGTGTCAGGCCGTGATCGAGGAGTGCGGCCACGCTCATCGCGGCGGTGAATCCCGCGGTGCCGATGGCCGCAGCCTCGCGGGTGGACAGCGAGGTGAGCTTCACGACCTGCGCCGCCGGAACACGGGCGTAATCGGCGTAACCGCCATGCTGTTCGGTGCCGATCGGGCCGCCGTGTGCGACGACGCGGTCTCCCGGGGCGAAGCCCGGGTCGGTGGATTCGATCACCTCTCCGGCGATGTCGATGCCCGGGATGATCGGGTAATTGCGCACCACGCCTCCGCGCGGTGTCACCGCGAGGGCGTCCTTGTAGTTCACGCCGGAGTACTGCACCGCGATCGTCACGTCGCCGCCGGGCAGATCCGCCGCGGCGAAATCGGTACGGTCCACGGTGATCGCGCCGTCGGATTCCGTGGCCACGAGCGCAGTGAATTGGTCGGGGACGGTGCTCATCGTTGTGCTCCTGGAGTTGGGGTGTCACGTCGACGGGTGTCGCGTGGTCCACATCGTGCCACCGGATGGGGCGTGCGAACCAGGTGGGTCTTGCCGAAACGGCTCCGACCGGCGTGAACGGCAGTACCGTCGACGAATGAGGCAACTCGCACGCGGCATGCTGGTGATGGTCTCGGTGGTGCTGTGTGTCGGTCTCGTGCCGGCTATCGCGCGGGCGACGCCGTCATCCGGGGTCTCCGCGGTCACGTTCGCGGAGGGAGACATCCCGGCAGATCTGTTGCCGTTTGTTCCCGAGGGAGTCCACGTCGCCGTTCGCGAGATCACTATCGCTCCGGGTGGAACGACCGGCTGGCACTATCACGACGGCCAACTGGTCGGACTGGTCCGGGCCGGAACACTGACCCATCCCGGAGCCGACTGCGAGCCGGTGATCTACCGGACCGGGGACATCATCAAAGAACCGGCGGGACAGTCGAATACGCACGTCGGCCGGAATCTCGGGAACACGCCGGTGGTCCTGGACGTGCTGTACCTGATTCCGCTGGGCAAGCCGCTCTTCGAGGACGCACCGGCCCCTGGATGCGACGCCCCCGGGACGTGATCGCACGGGTAGGCGCGGCGCCGCGGTTGCCGAGTTCCGTTGAGAGCCCGTGCATTTGCGTTGACAGCGCTCTTGAGGTCATTGACAGCGCTCGAGTCGACGTTCACGGCGCTTGGGTTTGGTAACCGGCACTACGCTGAGCGCTGTCAACGAAGAGGCGAGCGCTGTCAACGACGAGGCGAGCGCTGTCAACGACGAGGCGGTCCGATCGTCCTTGGCAGGATGGGGTTGGTCTGTAGGGTCGGGAGTGAGCGGTCAGGAGTGGGGCGGGCAACCGCGGCGAAAGCTTACGAAGCGCGACGACGAGCTCTGAAGAGAGGGGTGACGGCACGTGCCAACCCGTAGGACCATCGTGATCACCGGTGCCAGCGACGGTATCGGTGCGGCAGCCGCCCGAGAACTGGCGGGGCCCGACGTCGACCTCATTCTGGTGGGTCGCTCGGCCGAGAAACTCGCCGCCGTGACCGCCGACACCGGGGCCGTCGGGCTGACCGCGGACTTCGCCCGCCTCGATGACGTCCGCACGCTGGCCACCCGAATCGGTGAACGCACGACGTCCATCGACGTCCTGTTGAACAATGCCGGTGGCACATTCGAACCCACGCCGCCGACCGTCGACGGTCATGAACCCAACTTCCAGGTCAATCATCTGGCGCCGTTCCTGCTCACGAACCTGCTCCACGATCGATTGGGCGCGGCCGAATCGGGTGCTCTCGTCGTCAACACGTCGAGTATCGGCAATCTGATCGGTCGGGTGGACCCGACCGATCTCGACTTCCGGCGCCGCCGCACCACCCAGTTCCGCGCCTACGGCACCAGCAAGCTGGAGAACATCATGTTCACCCGCGGTATCGCCAAGCGGTGGCGTGACGATGGGATCGTCTCTGCGGCAGTGCATCCGGGTGCAGTGGCGTCGAGTTTCGGACGCGACTCGTTTCTGATCGGACTCCTGTACCGGACGCCACTGAAGCGTCTGGGTCTGATCACCCCGGAACAGGGTGCCGCGTCACTGATCGATCTGGTTCATCGGGGCGCCGATCCCGACATCAACGGCGTGTACTTCTCGCGGCATCGGGCACGCGGACCGGAGAGCCGACAAGCGCACGACCCCGAGTTGATCGACCAATTGTGGACGGTGTCAGCAGAGTTGGTGGGACTGGACTGACTCGCTACCCGGCTGCCCCGCGTGTATCGGACCCGCGCGTATCGAACCAGGCGCGGATGGCCGCGGCGAACTGATCGGGTGCATCCGACTGCACGAAATGGCTTGCACCGTGGATGATCTCAATGTGATGGTCGGCGAAGGTCGATTCCCAGCGCTTCAGTTCGGCATCCCCGAAGGCGATGTCGGCATCCGCCCAGATGATCAACGCGGGCAGCGTCGCCAGATCGGGCAACGCGTCCGCCACGGCGGCGAGGAAATCGTGCCCGGCGGTCAGTTGCCGGGGGAAGATCGATGATCCTTGCCGTCGTCGACCGGTGTCCAGGGCATTGCGGTAGTGGTTCATCTCGGCGTCGGAGGGCTTGCGGAGTTTGTGTCCCGCCGGAATCATCACGTTCACAAACAGATTGAGGTGCCGGATGAGCAGCGCCCCGACCGGGCCGCCCATCACATACGACATGATCTTCACGTGTAGGGCGGTTACCGGCCAGGCCCACGTGTTGGCGAGGACCACCCCGGTGAACCGCGATCGATCCCGCGCGATGGCCGCCAGGCCGATCGGCCCGCCCCAATCGTGCGCCACCAGGGTCAGGTCGGTCAGATCCAACCGGTCGATGAACGCGGTGACGATGCGGGTGTGATCGTCGGGCAGTGCGGTGTACTCGTCGGACTCCCCGGACAGCCCGAATCCGGGATAATCCAGTGCGATGCACCGAAATTGACCCCGCAGGTCGCGGATGACATCGCGGTAGACGAACGACCAGGTGGGATTGCCGTGCAGGAAGAGCAGTGTGGCGCTCGGAGCAGTCTCGGGACCCTCGTCGACGTAGTGCACAGTGTTGCCGTCGATCTCGATCACGTGGCTGGTGAACGGGTAGAGCGATTCGTCGACCCAGTCGGGCCGGTGGCTGACAGTCATGGTGATGTCCATTCTCGGCGAGAGCCGATATGATCAAGGCAACTTTAAAATATCAAGCAGAGATGTGAGTAAAGAGTACGGCCAGTACTGCGGGCTTGCGCGGGCGCTCGACGTGGTGGGTGACCGGTGGAACCTTTTGATCGTGCGGCAGTTGTTGATCCGCCCGGCCCGCTACAGCGAATTGCGATCGGGCCTGCCCGGCGTGGCCACCAATCTGCTCGCCGGGCGGCTGCGTGAACTCGAGGCGGCGGGCGTGATCGAGCGGCGCCTCGCCGACGACGCGGACGGCATCGAGTACGCGCTCACCGCCTGGGGCCGGGAGCTTCGCGAGCCGATCGAAGGCCTCATCCGATGGTCCACACCCCTGATGACGCGGGGGCCGCAAGGTGATGAGTTCCGTGCCGAGTGGCTCGAACTCGCCCTGCCCGCGGTGCTGGCGGATCGGCCACGGCCTCGCCGAACGGTGTCGATCCGAGTGGAGTTGCCGGAGGGCACGATCGTGATCACCTCGACGCGTTCGGGATTCGAGATCGGCGGATCCGCGGACGGCCCGGTGGACGCAGTCATCCGGACTGGCGCGGACGTGCTCCTCGGCGTGGCGGTGGGGATGCTCCCCGTCGACTCCCTCGACGTCGACGGCGATCGGTCGGCCGTGCGGGCCGTCTTTGATCGATCAGGAATCAAGAAGCAACCCACCGGCCGGCAGTCATAGCCTTGCGGTACCCGATGATCCGAGACGGTCATCGACACCACCGAGTCATCGACACCACAGAGGAGCACCCGATGAAGACCATGACATGCCGTGAACTGGGCGGACCGTGCGACACCGCGCACCGAGGCGAGGATGCCAACGACGTGATCCACGCACAGGACCAACATCTCAAGGATGCGGTCGCCGCCGGCGACGAGACGCACCGTGCAGCCGCCGACGATATGAAGGGCCGCTGGCGTCGACCGGTGTCCGGGATGAAGTGGTACCGCAAGGCGCAGAGGGATTTCGCGGCTCTGCCGGAGGACTGACGGCGAGCGACTCGTCGCCACGCGGGTCTATGCGTGGCGGGCTCGCCGATCTCGCCACTGACCCGATCAGCCCGCCACGTACGACGTCATCGACAGCGACCCGTAGGAGCAGCCGTCCACGAGAACCTCCGGAGAGTCCTGGGTCGACGTCGATGAGGCCGCGAGCATGCCGGCGAGATACACCGACGGCAGGAAATGATCCGGTGTCGGAACGGCTTTCGCATAATCGGCATGCTCGGCCAGGGCGAGGTAGTCGGCCGGGTTCTCGAGCATCGTGGTGCGGGCGGCGTCGTCGAAGCGTTGGGCCCACGCGTATCCGGTGTCGGGCCGGGAGAAGTCGACGGCACGCAGGTTGTGGACGATGTTGCCGCTGCCGACGATGAGCACGCCCGATTCGCGCAGCGGTGCCAGACGCGCACCGAGATCGAAGTGAAAGTCGAGGTCGCGTTCACCGTTGATGCTCAGCTGGACGACGGGGATGTCGGCGTCAGGGAAGGCGTGGGCGAGAACCGACCACGCGCCGTGATCGATACCCCAGCTGTCCAGATCGCTGCCGAGCCAGGTCGGCTTGACGGTCTCGGCGACTTCGCCGGCCAATTCGGGCAAACCGGGTGCCGGGTAATCGAAGTCGAACAGCTCGCGGGGGAACCCGTAGAAGTCGTGGATGGTGCGGGGGCTGGCCATCGCGGTGACCGCGGTGGCGTTGATGTACCAGTGCGCGCTGATCATCAGGATCGCGCGTGGGCGCGGTACCGACTTTCCGAACCGCGCCCACGCCTGCGTGAACTGGTTGTGCTCGATGGCGTTCATCGGGTTGCCGTGACCGATGAACGCCATCGGCATGACGGTGGGTGGGGTGCTGTCGACCATCGGGTTGTTCCTTCACTGTCCACCAGGGTGGATGAATCTTCATGTTTCTTCGAGGATACGACCATCTGTATGAAAGTTCAAGTAGTTGATAGGATGGTCCGGTGGCATTGACCCCCGATCAGGAGCGGGCCTTTCGTGGTCTGCTCGTCGTGTCGATGCTGCTCGACGATGCGCTCGACACCCAGTTGCGTCGTGACAGTGGCTTGACGCACTCGCAGTACATCGTCTTGTTCCGGCTGTCGGAGGCGCCGGGGCGGACGCTGGGCATGCGCCGGCTGGCGGTCCTGGCTCATGCCGAGCAGAGCCGGCTGTCGCACGCGGTCACCACCATGGAGAAGCGTGGATGGGTGCGTCGCACCAAGTCGGCCGATCCCGACGATCGGCGTGCGGTGTCGGTGACCCTGACCGACGCCGGGATGGACATCGTGCGCGACGCCGCCCCGCGCCACGCCGACGAGGCGGGGAGGCTGATCTTCTCCGCCCTGGACGACGAGCGGCTGGCCGGGCTCAACGCGGCGCTCGACCAGGCCTTACCGCATCTGGCCGAGATTGGCCTGGAACTCCCGACAGCACAAGAAGATTCGGTGCTGTGGGACGGGCGTGAATCGTCGTCCTGACCGATTGCCGCATGATCGAGAACCGTCAGAACGGTCTCTCGGCACGACGCTGGCGCCGGTGCTCATGTCTGCTCGGAGAAGTCGTCGCCGTGTGTGGCGAGGGGTAGATCGAGGTCGCGGCGTCGACCCGAAAGATATTCCACCACTTGGGAGCTGGTCCGATCAAGAAGTGGATCGTCAGCGGCGTCGACCACGGTGTGCCGGATGTCGGCTGCGGGGTCCGTCGCTCGGGGTTCGTCGCGTCGGCTACGTGCGGTTGTGTGCTACGGCTGCCCGAATGAGTTCGCTGAAGGCATCGGAGTCCAGCGCGTCGCCGTCCTTGATGTCCACCGCGCGACGAGTGCCTGCGGTGAGACTGGCGTTGAACACCCTTCCCGGATCGGGTAATGACGCGCCCTGTGCGAAGGTGACTTTGATCTTGTCCTTGTAGGTCTCCAGCGTGCAGACGATACCGTCGAGCGAAAACGTCGGAACACCATCGGGATTCGACGGCTTGCGCCACTTGACCTCTTCGGTGATGTCGGGTTCCGCGGCCAGAATCAGTGCGCGGACCTCGTCGGCACGTTCGGTTCGCCAGTCGGTCGTCATGTGCTCACAGTAACCCGCGACAGGCGGGCGGCACAGCGGTCAGGGAACCTGCAGACGTACCGATGGGATCGGCACATTCGGGCGGTGCGGGTCCATCCGGAGGTCGATGAGACCGGGACCGGTCCGGACATCGGCGTGCAGGACGTGCGTCGGCGCCGACGGCAGCATGGTGCCCGATACCCATCCGGTGGTCACACCGTGTGCTCCGGTGTTCAGGTTTCGCCAGTGAACGCTCACCCCGACGCTGCACGGCAGCGAGGTACCCGAGATGCCGAAGAATCCGCCGACCACCTGGATGGAGGCGGTGCCCGGTGCGCTGGGCGCTGCGAGCAGACCGACCCGCCCGCCGCACAGCGGGCCGTCGGCCACCGTCCACAAGGGGTCGGCCAGGACGGTGCGGTTGACGGGTTCGGCTTTCGCGGTCACCGGTATCGCGGCGAGCAGGAGGCACGACACCGCGATCACGCACCATCGGATCGGGTGGCGGCGTCGCTGGATACGCGCGTCGATGTTCGAGGTTTCCGACTTCTGATGGGAGGAGGTCATCTCGGCGCCCTTCGTGGTGGGGTGCGCTGCTTCGGTACCGGTGTGATCGTCGTGCGTCGGACGATCGTTACCGATTCTCCCACGACCGCAGGAGGAGTCGACCCACATCGGCATCGAGCACCAGGGCCGCGCGGAACCCGGTGAGCAGGTCGACCGACAGCCCCGGTTCATCGGACAACAGCGGCATGGCCATGTCGTAGAGGGCGATCTGTTCGTGGACGGCATCGGCCTCGACGTGCTCGTCGAAGAATCGTGTCGCGTTCTCGCCGAATCCCAGTCGCCGAAGTCCCTGTGCGTAGCGCTTGTTGGGCAGCGAGGAGGTGCATTCGATGGCGAGCAGATGCCCGACCACAGCGGCGCGTAGCCTGCGCCGCGACGCGAATAGTGTCAGTGCGTTGATCCATGCGAGCGTCGTCGCCGGCAGCATTGCGGCGTAGGCGGCGTAGGAGGTGTCGAGGCCTACGGCGTTCATGGCACACGAGAACAGGGTCGAGTGCATGCGTTCGAACCTTCCTCCGCCGTACTCGTCGCTCTGAATCTCCACCAGACCCGCCTTCGCGCGCCCGGCGAGTCGGGGGATTGCCGCGGTGTGTGGATCGGCTTCGCGGAGGTGATAGACCGACCTGTGTCGCAGGAACTCTCGATACTGGTCCACGGTTCCCGTGCTGCGCAGATGCCCGGACAGTGGCGGAGCGTCGGTGGAGTCGAGCTCGAGCCGTACCCGCTCGGGTAGATCCGTTGCAGCACAGGGGGACACCGGCCCGACGCGGTCGCGGACGGCGTGCTCCAGCGCGTCTCCCAGCCTGCTCCGTAGCAGCGCGACCGCCGGATGCTCGGTCCAGCGCTCGTCGACACCGGTCACGCCGCGTCCGTCGAGTTCGCAGAGCAGGAACCAGGTGCGCTGGGCGTCGAGGTGGACGAGCAGGTCGATGCCGTGGGGTAGCCGTGTGAGCGGGCCCTCGACGTCGGGTGTCCAACCGTGCCGCGCGGTCGGGTCGCCGGCGAGCAATTCATCGACGGCCGCGCCGAGTTCGCCGACCGGCGGGAGCTTTGGGCATGTCGTCGAGACGGTGGGTCGCCCCATCATCGCCTCCCGTCACGCACAATGGTGAAATGACCACTCCGGAGCCCCGCCGGTCCCACTCCGCCAACGGCGTGCCTGCGAGTATCACCGTCACCCCTGGAGGTCCGCTGGTGGTGCGCGGCGACGTCGAACTCGTCGACGTCGACGGAGCGCCGATCCCGCGACGTCGCGCCACCATTGCGCTGTGTCGGTGCGGGCGGTCGAGTATCCAGCCGTATTGCGACGGCAGTCACGCGCTCGGTCGGCCGCCGATCCGCGACGAGTGAGACGGCGGCTGTCATCGCGGCCTCGAGATCTGCTCGACCACGGCCGTCAGGATCTGTTCGATCCGGCGGTGACCGAGGCCCCCTGCGACGCCGGTGACCGCGACGGTCAATGCGCCGGACGCCAGGGACGTACCCTCGATCTGGAGTAGCCACCGGGTCTTGTCCGGCCCGAAGACATGGACCGAGCCTGCGGCGTGGAGATCGGCCGGGGCATCGGACCAGCCGAGCATCACCGGCACCGGGAACAGTCGTTGTGCTGACGCGGGACGGCCGATCAGATCGAGGATGTCCTCCATCGGGACCGTCGCGGCCTCGACGCACCGCCGGGAGAGGCGGGCGCCCTCGCCGGCCTCCCGATGAACGGCCAGCGGAATGATCGTCGACAGGATGAAATCGTCCACGACCTCCGACGCATCGGCTGGGCGGCGCGAGGTCGGCGTCGCCGACACCACCCGGGAATCCCCGGTGACATCGTGAAGTGCGTTGGCCGCCGCCGACTCGAATGCCTCGAAACCCGTGACACCAGCGGCCGCGGCGTCCGCGCGGAACCGCCTGGCCACCTCGAGTGGAATCGTGTGTGAACGGCGTTGCGGAGAACCGGGATTCACCTCGGCCGGTTTGATACCGGCCAGGGTCCAGGCCGACTCGGGTTCGGCCAACAGCAGATCACGCCAGAACTGCTCACCGTCCGGTGTCAGAATGTCCGGCGCAACGGGCGCTGCCACCGGCGTGGCGGCAACTGTGGCAGATGCAGACGCAGATGCCGACAGACTCTCGGCCATGCCGGCGGCCAGCACTGCGAGGGAGTGCCCGTCGACGGCGATATGGTGCAGGACCAGAATGACTGCGGCGGTGTGGCCGTCGGGTGTGGTGAGGACCGTCAGCGCGATCGGCGGCCCCGAGCGGACGTCGAGGTGACCGCTCATCCGACGGGCCCAGGTGCGCAGGATCTCGCGGTCGGGGGTGTGCTCCACCGGGTGCACACTGACGACAGCGTCCGCCGAAAGCGAGTGCGCCACACGACGAATCGGGCCCGACGGGGTGTCGGGGAAGGTTGAGCGCAGCGACGGATGGCGATCCACCAGGGATTGGACCGCCCTGCGGATCTCGGTGGGCGAGGGGGCCGATCCGGAGGTCGGCAGCCAGGCGAGCCGAATCAATTGTGCGCACGGATCGCCGGGTTCGCGGGAGACGGTCCGTTGTGCCGCCGACAACGGTGTCTCGGGGGTTGTCTCGCGCCGTCGGTCCATCTGTGACTGCGGTGAATCGTGCGCCGCGGCAGTTGGTGGCCGGCCGGATGTCATGGCACTTGCCACCGCGGCGAGGCTTTCGCCGACGAGGAGGTCGTTGGCGGTGACCTCGGGATGTCCGGCCGCTGCCATCAGGCGCGCGGCCGCCATGACCGCGAGCGAATCGCCGCCGTGGTCGAGGAAGCTTGCATCGGGATCGACGGTGTCGAGAGTCAGGGCCTCCGCGACCGCACGCATCAGCAGTTCCTCGCCGTCGTCGCGCGCGCGACGTGCGCCCCGACGATCGGGCAGTGGCAGCGCGGCCAGGGCCCTGGTGTCGAGTTTGTCGTTGGCGGTGTGGGGTAGGGCCTCGACCGGCACGATGATCGACGGCACCATATAGCTCGGGACAATTGCCGCCACCTCGTGCCGCAGCGCCGTCGGATCAAGCGCTGCGTCGTGGTCCGCGGGTACCACGTAGGAGACCAATGCCTTACGTCCGGATGGCATGTCGCGCATCACGGTTGCGCACTGCCGGACCGAAGTGCTGCGTGTCAGCGCCGCGTTGACCTCGCCGAGTTCTATTCGCAGGCCGCGCAACTTGATCTGACCGTCCCGGCGTCCGAGTACCCGGACCTCCCCGTCATCGGTCCAGGTGGCCAGATCGCCGGTGCAGTACATCACCGGGTCGTCGGAAAAGGTGCAGCCGGAGAACGCTTCGGCGGTCAACTCCGGTGCGTCGAGGTATCCGTCGGCCACTTGCGGTCCGGAACAGTGCAAGACGCCGAGGGCATCCGGCGGCTGAGGTCGGCCGCGTCGGTCCAGGATGGCCTCGGTGACGCCGGTCATCGGTGCGCCCACTGTGACGGGCCGGCCGGGTACGAGTCCCGAGAAGTTGATACTGCAGCGGGTTTCGGTGGGCCCATACGCATTTCGCAGTGACACCCGGTCACCCCAGCGGGCCACCAGTCCGCTGGTCACCGGCTCACCGCCGAGAACCACCTGAACCAGCTGATCGGCAAGGTCGGGTGAGAGGGTGTCGAGTACCGATGGGGTGACGATGATGTGCGTGATGTCATGCCGCCGGATCAGTTCGGTCATCTCGTCGCCACCGCGTATCGACATCGGAGCGATCACCAGGGCCGCGCCGGTGGAGACTGCTGACAGCAGTTCCACGAGGCCGGTGTCGAATGTGGGTGCCGACGCATGCATCATCCGCGAAGCGGGTGTGAGGGCGTAGTGTTCGCGGATCTCGGCGACCAGTGAGGGGATCCCGCGGTGCGGCATGTCCACGCCCTTCGGGGTGCCGGTGGAACCCGAGGTGAACAGGATGTAGGCGCGGTCGTCGGGGCCCCGATCCAGACCGGGCGGGTGGTGGGCGGACGGGGTGATCTCCGCGGAGTCGAGGGGCGAGGTGGTTCTCGCGGGGATGTCGGTGGCGAGGTCGAGGTCGAGCCACTCGACGGCGTCTTCGGGAAGAGTGCTCGCACGCGCGGCCCGAGAGCTCAGTCCCACGTTGATTCCGGTGCGTTGCAGGATGTCTCGAGTTCTGCTCCGGGGTGAGAACGGGTCGCCGACGGGCACCCACACCGCGCCGGCGCGTAGGACTGCCCAGAACGCGACGACTGAGGCCGCCGAACGCGGGATGCACACCGCGACGGGATCGCCGGGTGCTACGCCGGCACTGATCAGTCGCCGCGCCGCGTGGTCGGCCCACGCCCGTAGCTGCGTCCTGCTCAGCGTCATCTGCCCGTCGATGAGCGCCGGAGCCCCGGGATCGTCGGTGCACACTTCGTCGAGGAGTGCTGCGGTGGGGGTGAATTCGGGTGCCGGTGGGCCCGATCGCGATGCGGAGCGGGCCCATTCGCCGTCGAGGAACACCGCGTCGTCGGGTACGGTTCGGCCGGTGTCGATCTCGGTGAGGAAGGCGCCGAGGTAGCCGTTGAAGCGAGATGAGAGGGCCTCGAGCGCATCGCGACCGAGGCTGCGGCTCGGTGCTTCCCAACTGACCGCCCGGCCACCGGTCGGGTCGTCCGGATGCAGCGTCATCGTCACGTCACCGGTGGGGCCGGTACGCATCACCTCCACCGACCAGTGGAGTCCGGTGTCGGTGGGCGGATCGAATGCCGGCAGCAGATTGGCGACCGCCCCGAATCCCGCGATGTCGTCGCGTCTGCGGAGCATGTCTTCCCGATGAAAGAGCTGATGGCGCAGCGTTCGGGTCACGGCGGTACCGATGTCTTCCACGGCGCCCTCGGCGGTCCGGTCCCCGATGCCCGGCAGGCTCATCGGCACCACATTGGACAACGGGGCAAGTGCTTGTCTGCGGAGATGCGTGGTGCGGGTGGCCACCGGCAGTGACAGTCCGACGTCTGCGGTGTCGAGAAGGCGTGCGCAGAGTCCGGCGAAGGCTGCGAGGATCTCGGCGGTGGTCGGTGGCCGCGGCACGTCGAGTCGACGGGTGATCCGCGTCAGATCCGAGGTCGCCTCGACCGGGGCGCCGGACAAGAAGCTGGGCTGATGCAGATCGAGAGTGTCGCTCCAGAACCGCTCGTCCGACCGGTAGCGCGCGGAGTCGAGATAGTGCGTGTCGGCGGTCTGCAGGTCGGCGGGGCTCGGTACCCGGAGGTCATCGGAGCCGGAGTTGCCTGCGTACACCTCTCCGATGTGGCGCATGATGCGTAGCGCGCCGGCCCCGTCGGTGAGTGCGTGATGCAGGCGCACGACCCATCGATGCCTCAGGTCGGACAGAACGTGGAGTTCGCTGGCCCACAGCGGTTTCGTGAGGTCGGCCCCGTCGGGTGAGTCCACGAAATGCTCAGCGCGCAGGCGACTCGCTGTGTCCGGATCTGGGTGATCGCCGAAGTCGAGCCCGATGATCGGCGGTTGCCCGGAGTGCGCGGCGCGGACCGGATCGACACAGTCGGGGTCGGCGGGCGAAAGATGCGGTGGGATGTGCACGTCGTGCCAGCCGACATGGCGAAGCACCTCGTCGACCGTCCGATGCAACCGTGAGATGTCCAGCGGCCCGGTCAGATCCACGCTGAACGCGATCACGTAGGAGGTCTGCGGGTGCATCAGCTGCGCGAGCCAGAGGGAGCGTCGGGTGAGGGTCATAGATCACTCACCCGTACCGAACCCGACCTCGCCCCGACCGTACCGACCTCGCCAGGAGACCTCCCAAACCCAGATTGCGTATTCCGCGAGCGTAGGACTCCAGAGTTGAAAGGACGCTGAAGTCGCAGGTGATGGCGCCGGACGAGGCGGTGGCACCAGATTCGGGAACCCATCGTGTCCTGTCGGAGGGTGGACAGATCAGGCGCCGAGTGCGCTGGCGAAAACCGGCCAGGACCGGTGCATTTCGTCTTGCCAGTAGGCCCATGAGTGTGTGCCGTTGGGACGGAAATGCACATGCGCCGGGATTCGCAGGTCGGAGAGCCGTCGCGTCAGGGAGGCGGTGCAGTACTGGGAGGCCGCCTCGTCGAGTCCGCCGATGGTCACCTGGGAGGCGAGTTCGCCCGCATTGCCGCGTATGTGCGGATCGCCCAGGGTGTCGTGTGCGCCCGGAAGGCCCGATGCTGCGCTGATCCACAGTGCCGGGGTACGCCGGGCCAGCTTGTGCGCGTTGATGACCGGATCCTGCGCAGCCCATTCGGGGTCACCGGGAGGGCCGTACATATTGCTCGCGTCGGCGCCACCGGGGAAGAACGCCACGGTGCGGGCGATGAGGTTGCCCAACGGGGAGGCGGTGTCAGCACATCCCGAGTACGCGCCCACCGCCCGGTAGAGCCCCGGATGATTCTCGGCCAGTCTGATGACCGCGGTACCGGACATCGAGATGCCCGAAATCCCGCGTGAGCGGCCCGGACTCCACCCGCCGTGCGCATTCTCGAAGGTCCGCGGCAACTCGGAGGTCAGGAAGGTCTCCCACCGCAGCGGACGATTGGTCTTCACGCCGAATCGGAAATTTGCGGCCGGATCGACTCGGCGCCAATCGGCGTAGTAGCTGGCGGCGCCGCCGATCGGGGTCACCGTCCAGACGCTCTTACCCGCGAAGAATGCGTTGGCGTCGGTGGCGTGCGTCCAGTCGTCGCCCTCCTCGCCGCCGGTTGAACCGTTCAGCATGTACATCACCGGCGCTGACGGATTCCCGTTGGCCGGCGACTGCACCAGCATCGGGACCTGCGTACGCATGGCCGGCGACCACACCGACACCAGAGAACGGCGTCCCGACATTCGTGTTTCCCGATAGGGATGATCGGCACTCGCGGGCGCGTAGCGAATACCGAACAGGGTGTCGGCCTGCGCCGACCCGCCGACGGCGACCAGCGTGCCGGCCGCGACGAGAAGTGCTGCGCCGGTCGCCGCGATCTTTCCGCCGACTCTGAGCAGGGTGGGGCGCATGAATACCTCCGGTGTCGTCCCCGACCGTCGTATTTCCACGGAACTCGGGGTGGACTGACCGAATTCCGGTGTGCTCGCGCGGGGCGGACGAAACCCCGGGATCGCTGACAGTTCTGCCATAGTGGCACACATGTCGGCGGGCGACGAACACAATCCTGGACGCCGCGGGAGGTGACATGGGTGAAGGCCGGTTCCGGAACTTCGTCGTTCTCGTCCTGATCTTGGCCTGTGTTCAGTTCGTGATCGTCGTCGACGAGACCGGTGTCGCGCTGTTGGCCCCGGCGATGGCACGCGAGTTCTCGCTGGGGGCCAGTGCGCGCCAGATTCTCGTGACCCCGTTCGCGATTGCCTTCGTCTGCGGGCTACCGCTGGCCGGGTTGGCGATGCGCACGTTCGATCCAGGCCGCGTTCTGATGCCCGCGGCGCTGTTCTTCGGCATCGGAGCCTCCTCGGGCGCAGTTGTCCCGACGGTGGGATGGCTGGTGTTTACCCGTGTGGTACAGGGACTTTCGGCTGCCGTTGTGACCACCAGCGTGCTCGCCTGTCTCCATGTGCTCACTCGGAAGGACCCGCGCAGGCTACGAGCGTTTGCCGGGTTCTCGCTGATGTCGGGGTCGGGTGCTGTCGCTGCACTGATCGTCATCGGACCGCTGGCGGATTTGTCATGGCGGTGGTGTTTCTGGGCCATCGGGATCACTGCTGTCATCGGTGGTCTGGCGTGGGGGGTGTTCGCGGTGCCTCGCGTTGTCGGGGCCGGGGTGACCGCCCCGGCGCAGGATCGGCGGCGGTGCGGTATCGATTTGGAAACACGCCGCTCGCTCGCTGCCGTGATCGGCGCCAACGCAGTGCTCGCCGCCACGGTGATCAACACGAGTTTTCTCCTGCAGCAGGAGTATGGATGGTCCGCCGCCGAAACCGGTTGGGGCTTCCTGGTGCTCAATGCCGCCGCCGCGATCGGTACCGTCGTCGTCGCGCGGACGGGATCTCCGTCGGCAGCTCGCGGCGCCCTGCTTGTCGGTTTCGTCTTCCTCGTCCTGGGTTGTGTGACGGTGGCGGTCGCCGCGCGTTCGGCCGGGTGGGCCGTTGCCGCCACCATCCCGGTCGGGCTGGGGGTGGGTCTCGTCTTTCCGTTGGTCAACCACGGAAGCCTGGCGTCCGCGCAAGACCGGTCGATGGGCAGGGCTGCGCAGGTGGGGGCGGCGCAGCAGGTCGGTCTGGCCGCGGGTGCGTTGGTGGCGGCGGTGCACACCCCCGCGGCTCTCGCGGGCCTGGCGGCCGTCGTGGCCGGCGCGGTGGTGTTGGGAGCGGTGGTGCACGGAGCGGTCGACCGGAGCGGACCGTCATCGGTCAGGAATCGAGAAGCGTAGCGCGCTTGTCCCGTCCTAGATTCGAGTCATCCGACGGTCGAGGGCCGTCGAAACCGATCGGAAGGAGATCTGACATGAAGACGATGACATGCCGCGAACTCGGCGGTCCGTGCGATATGGCACATCAGGGACGAGATGCCAACGAGGTCATCAAATCCCAGGACCGTCATCTCAAGGAGGCAGTTGCCGCCGGCGACGGTTCCCACCGCGAGGCTGCCGAAGCGATGGCCGGTCGATGGCGCCGCCCGGTGTCGGGGATGCGGTGGTACCGCAAGGCGCAGCGGGACTTCGCCGCGCTGGCGGACGACTGAGCGGGTCAGCCAGTCGTCATTCGGTCACAGTATCGGTATCTGCGGACGGGACACCGCACGTGGCCACTTACCGGTTCAGTGCTTCGCGCGTCGGCTGCCGCCATGCCAGTCTTCGGCCACCCCCACCTCGTCGACGTCGACACCGAACGCCTTGAGTTGGGGCTTTTCTCGGAGGCTGCGCTTGAGTTCCGCGAACCCCGGGAAGCGGGCGAGACCGACCACGTGATCCCACAACTCGAGCGCGTCTTCGGCCGCGGGAAGCCGGGAGATCACCGGACCGAAGAATGCGACGCCGCCGGGTGGCTGAAAATGGATGATCGGTGTACCGACGTCGCGGCCGGTCAGTGCGAGGGCCTCGTCGGTCTCGGATCGGATCTCGGTGTCCCACGACTCGTCGTCGAGGGCCGATACATGATGTCGAGGCAGGCGCAGGGAATCGAGGATCGGCCCGAGGAACTGCTCGGTGCCCCGAAAGTCTCGCTCGTCGACGAGGTATGTGCCCGTGTGCGAATCGAAGATCCGCGTGCCGAACGCCTCGTACAGCGGCCCCATCAGGTCGCGACCGTGTTCGCGCCGGACACTCGCCGCCGCGCGCAACAGGCGCAACCCGGCAGAGTGCCCCGCCTCGTATTCCGGCGGAAAGTGTGCGGCGTAGTCGATATGGGCGTTCAGCAGGCGCAGTGAGATGAAGCGGTAGTCGACCGAATAGTCGCGCTGGGTCTGCACGATCCGGACCCATTTGCTGGTCAGCCACGCGAACGGGCAGACCGGGTCGAAGTAGAAGTGAATGTCCGCATCGCTCATGGGGCCATTGTCCTCCGGGAGGTGTCCGTCGATCAGTGCGGGCATCCGTTGGCTGCCGCGATGCCGCGCAGCCGGGCGTCAAGCCACGTCATCGCACCCGGGAAACCGGTGAACATGGTGGTGATGTGTTCGCCGAAATACTCATGGTAGACGGCGGTGGCACCCAACCGGCACTGCTCGGCGAAGAGGTTCCGCGCTCCGGCCGCCGGTATCCACCATTCCTGGGCGCCGTTGTAAATGTACAGCGGCACAACCGATTTCTTGTCGGCCATCTTTGTCACCCGATAAATGTGCTCGGCGACCGGTGAATGGAACGGGTCGCCGACGTTGGCCAGCAACTGCATCGGCATGAAGGTCTGACCGGCCAGCGCCTCGGGGATCAAGCAGACATTCTTCAGCGGCGATGTCGCGATCCACAGCGCGGGGTTGTTGGCCATCGTGAGGATCTCGGGCCGTTCCCGGGCGATACCGAATGTCGCGGCATGGAACAGCCCGGTCGCGAGGTTGGCGTTCATGCTGCCCACCAGTATCCGGAAGTCGGCGGGTACACCGCCCATGGCGGCCCCGACGAATCGCGGTGCCAGTTCGGGTGCGTAGCTGCCGAGCAGTTTCGCGGCGCCGTTGGTGGCGATCGAGCCGCCCGAGTAGCCGGTCATCGCAACTCGGCTGCCGGCGAAGTGCTTCGGGTCCAGTGCGGCGACTGCGCGCACCGAATCGAGGACGACATGTCCGGCGACGATCGGTTCGGCGTAGGCCATCCGCGGGCCCTGGTGATCGGGGATCAGCACGGCGTAACCGTGGGACAACGCCAGGGCCGTCGTCGGCGGGATGATGTCTGTGGGTCCGGTGGCGATGGAAAACCCATGGGCCAGTGTGTAACCGGGTGTGCATGCGGAACCGAGCGAGTCGATGGGCAGGTTGTTCACCAGGATGGGACGCGGTCCGGGCGTCGGTGATGGTGCGCGCGGCACGATGAGTGTTGCGGTGCCGTAGCTCGGTCGGCCGACGGCGTCGGTGCTGCGGAACTTGATCAGACGCGCCGAGGTGATCGGCGCGGTGACGACCGGAGCTGCGGTGGCCGTGACGTCGCGGACGGCGATGACGGTGCCCGGTGCCATGGTGTCGAGGTCGCTCGGCCACCGATCGAAGAGCGGATCGCCGGTGGGGGAGGGCAGTGTGGCCTCGCGGAGTTCCTCGACGCGCCGCGGGAAGCCCGGTGATTTCGCGCGCGGCGGGATCGTTTCCAGGCGCGGATAGGGCGGTGGGCCGATGACCTCGTTAATCGCCTGCGGGATCTGGGGGTTGATCCCCATCATGTTCGGGGGGTCGGCGGTGGCGGGTGTTGCGGTGAGCGTCACCGCGAGAGCCACGGCCGCGGCCGCCGGGACGAGCGTGACGTCACGTGAACGCAAGGAGCGCAGTCGTTGTCGCGGTTGCCTTCGTGTCACCGTGCCACCTCCCGATGGTGAGCGAAGCATCCCCGACCGATGTTCCGCTGAGTCGCACGATAGGAGCCCGAAGTGGGTCGATTGACTCACCTGGGAGTGTTGTTAGCGTTTGGATACCGTGCCGTTGCTGGTTGGTGATTTATCCGTGGGTTGAGCCCGGGTTTTGCACGGGCGACGATCCTGCTGTGCGGGATGATGATCCACCCGTCCGGGTGCTCGGCCCAGTCGGTCCAGGCTTGTGAGATCACGGCGAGGTCGGCTTCCGTTGCCAGTCGGCGATCGAGCGTCATCTGGCCGACCGAGGAGTGAATTCGCTTGGCCCACATTGCACCCCACGCTGCGACGGCGTGATAGATAGCGACGTCGCGGTCTCGGGACAGACCACGACGTCGCGCCCGACGCAGGTGGTGCTACTTCTTCTTGCCGACCACGTCGATGAGCTCGAACTCGGCGAGAATCTCCCCGACCTCGTTGGATTCGAACTTCTCCATCAACTTCTCCCGCAGGAACTGCGGTCCGGGGAGCTCGGCCGGCGCGCCATCACGCAGGCGACTGGTTGCGTAGATCAGCTTGCGGACGTCGTAGGTGGAACCGAACACCTCCGGAACGGCGCGTTCGATGTCGAGCAGCGTGTAAACCGCCTCCATCGGGGTGCGCACCGAGTACTCGGTGGTAAAGATGCAGTCGCGGCCGGTCTCGGCGAACTGTCCGATGAAGGCGAAGTTCAACGAACCCTCGGGCACCACATCCGGACGATCGCCCGCCTGCCGTGGCATGAAGAACGCCGTGACGTACGGCATCATGCACGGGACCGCCTTGGCGCCGGTCGCGGCGAGGTCGGCGATGTCGTCCTCGGGAACTCCCATGTGGTACAGCCACTCGGAGACGATCTCCTCGCCCGTGCACTCCGACATCGTCTTCTTGACGTAGTCACCGGGCTTGTCGACGAACAGTGCATACACCCACACCACGATCTGGTCCTTGGGCTGCTGCTTGAAGTGTGGCTGACGGTTGACAGTCCAGCTCATCAGCCAGTTCGAGTCCTTGGCGGTGACGATGCCACCGGTGACGACCTTGCCGCTGAACGGATCTCGCTTGCAGATCTTCTTGATGTACTCGGGGATGCGGTGATCGAGAGTGGTGACGGTGCACGACTCCCACTTCGTCTTGGTGATGTCGCCGCCGAACACATCGGGATGACCGAACGACGGGTCCTTGGCCGCGATCCGACGCCACAGATCCCATGCGGGTGCGGGTCCCTCATCGAGTTTCGCCGGGGTCTGATGATCGCCGGTGTTCGAATTCTCGGTCAGCGAACCGATGGTCATGAACACCAGATCGTCCTTGGTGAGCTCGACCTCGCTGGTCTCTCCACCTTCTCCACCTTCACGCAGGTAGATCTTCGACGCCTGCTTGTGTTCGCGGGTGATGAAGAAGTCGACGTCGAGGACCTCGGTGTCGAAACGGAATGTGACGCCCTGATCGAGCAGCCACGTGTAGAGCGGCAGCACCAGCGACTCGTACTGGTTGTACTTGGTGAACTTCAGCGTCGACAGGTCCGGCAGGCCGACGATGTGGTGGATGAACCGGTGCAGGTAGAGCTTGAATTCGAGTGCCGAGTGCCAGTTCTCGAAGGCGAACATGGTGCGCCAGTAGAACCAGAAGTTGCTCTCCAGGAACTCCTCGCTCATCACCTCCTCGATGCGCTTGTTCTCCATGTCCTCACGGGTTGCGAGGAAGATCGCCGCGAGCTCCTTCTGGACCTTGTCGCTCAGGCTGAACTTGCCATCGGTGTGGGCGTCCTGCCCGCGATTGATGGTGGCGCGTTGCATCGTGAAGTTGGGGTCGTCCTTGTTGAGCCAGTAGAACTCGTCGAGAACGCTGGCGCCCTCCACCTCGATCGAGGGAATCGAGCGAAAGAGATCCCACAGGCACTCGAAGTGGTTCTCCATCTCGCGTCCGCCGCGGATCACGAACCCCTTCTTCGGTTCCTTGATGCCGTCGAGAGCGCCGCCGGGCAGCTTCAGGCGCTCGAAAACCGTGATCTTGTCGCCGGCCATCTGACCGTCGCGGATCAAGAAGGCCGCGCCCGACAGAGAGGCGAGCCCCGCCCCGACGAAGTAGGCGGTCTTGTCGTCGACACCTGCAGGCTTCCGGGGACGTGCGAACGCCTCGTAGTTGCCGCTGTCGTAATGCATTTGGGGTCACTCTCCTGTACTTGCGTAGTACTGGCAAATCATCAATCTCCAGAGGGCTGAAAGGTGCGGGCGATGGGCCACACCGGCGACATATCAGCCACAACTTCCAGCATGCGCCGGTGCGTCAACGGTTGTGTACATGGGCGTCGAATGTCGCGGATCGAGTTCGGGTCCGGCATGTTTTGGTTGTTCTCGCGTGGTCGCATTGTTGCGCGGTCACATTGGTGATCGGAGTCGTCTGCGGGTGGTGGTGCGGTTGCGGATGGCGGTGCGGTTGCGGGTGGTTCGGCGTGGTCGTCGTCGGATCGGTGGGTGGGGGCGTGGTGGTTGTGGTGCGGGCGGTTGGGGTCTGATGAGCGGTGGTGCGATGCTGCGGTAGGTGTGGCCGGTGGGGGTGCGGATGTCGAGGGTGTGGGGGCCGTCGTTGGTGGCGAGGACGGTGTAGGTCCAGCCGTCGGCTTCCTTGGAGTGGTTGTGGTCACCGCAGGTGCCGTCTCCGTTGATGGCGGTGGTGGCACCGCCGCGGCGGTGGGGGTCGGCGTGGTCGATCTGTTCGACGGGGGCGTCGCAGTAGGGGACGCGGCATCGCTGGTCGCGCAGGGAGATGAAGTGCGCCAGGTTCTTCGGGAAGCAGCGACTGCGGGCGTCCATGGAGACGAGGGTGCCGTCGGCGGGTCGGACGTAGAGCCGGCGGATGGTGGAGGTGGTGGTGGCGTCGACGCCGAGGAGGATCAGGCGTCGGGCGATCTCGGCGGGGATGGGGCCGTAGCCGGGGATGTCGGCGGGTGCGTCGCTGGTGCCGAGCATGGTCTCGGCGGACATGATGAGGTTGACCGCGACGGGGACGGCGTCGGCGGTGGCTTGTCCGGTGACGCGTTCGACGAGGGTGTCGGCCATGATCTGGGCGCGGCTGCGGTCGTCGGCGCCGATGAGGGAGTCGGCGTGCTTCTTGAGGGCGGCGTACATGGCGATGCCTTGCACCATGGGTACCAGTGCCGACAGGTGGGTCATGAGGTCCGGTGCCGGTCGGACGCTGACGCGACGGTCCTTGTCGACCTTGGCTTTGCGGTCGACGACGGCGCGGGGTTCGAGTTGGTAGGCGAGTTCTTTGGCCTTGGCTTCGAGTTCTTTGTCACCGACGCCGTCCAATGCTGCGGTGTCGCTGCAGAGTTCGCGGTCGATGGTTTCGCGGGATTCGCGGGTGAGGTAGGCGGTTTCGCGGACGAGGATGGTGGCCCGCCATTCGGTGAGGTGTCCGGCGGCGAGGGCGGCGAGGGTGTGTGGCATCTCGCGGGTCAGGGCGCGGGCGAAGCCGAGGTGGCTGGAGCCTTTGCGTCCGGAGGCCTTGCGGGCCAAGCCGATTTCGGCGCCGAGGCCCTTGCCGCGCCGGCGTTGCGGGACACGGCGGGCTTCTTCGTCGGCGGCGCGGAGTTCGTCGAGGCGGGCGGTTTCACGGACCTGCGCGGCGGTGGCCGCGGATTTCAGTTCCTCGAGGACGGTGAGGCGGTCGATGGCGTCGGCTTCGGTTGCCGCCGAGGTCATCTCGACGAGCGAGGTCAGTGCTCGACGGATGTCGTCGGTCGTCTCGAACATCCCACCCCCGGATCTCGAATATGTGTTCCATGGTACACGTGTGTGGCGCAGCTGTCGATGGCCACATGGGACCTGTGGAGAACAGGAGTGCGCCGGTCGGATTCGCCCGGTCAGGGGATCGCCGCGGACCATCCCTCGAGTGCGTGCAACGTATGGATCGCCGCGGTGCGCGTGAGTGAGATCGGCTCGGCTCCAACGACTCCGAGTGATACCCGACGGAGGGTGTCGGACACCGGGCGGGCGCGATCACCGAGGCGGTCCAGCGCATTGGCGGCCTGCAGACGAATCCATCCGTCCGGGTGGCGGGCCATCGCGTCGGCGAGGTGCTGCAGGGCCCGGCGATCATTGACCACCATGACCAGTACTTCGGCGAGCATGAGGGAGACATGCGCCGAGGTCTCCGCGGCGAACGCGTCGCGAAGGTCGCCGGCGACCCGCGCACCGTGCGTGCCGAGCAGCCGGAATCCGCTTGCCGCCCAATAGTGCATCACCGCGTTGGGATGACGGAGAATCTGGTGAAAGACGGTCAGATTCATCGGGTTCCGGGTGATGGCGAGGCCGGCGAGGTGCGCGATCTCGGCGAGTGGGTAGGCCTGCGTCGATCTGCTGTTGACGTATCCCTCGATCGATGCGCTCTCCGGTATGAAGCCGTTGTCGTTGATCTCGAGCATGTGTGCGTCGAGCGCATCACGCAGTCGTGCAGCGACTTCCGCGTGCGCGGGACGCGCGGCGAGATTGGTCACCTCGTCGGGATCGTCGCGGATGTCGTAGAGTTCCTCGGCCGGTCGGCTCGTCCAGAACCGCGCGTGACGTTCGGGTAGTGTCCCGTGCTGATTGAGCGAGGCCCATTCCCGGTACCCGGCCTGCAGCCACATGAATTGCACGTGCTGGCCGTTGGGGACGTCCGGCATGTAGTTGCGGATGTAGCGAAATCGCTTGTCGCGGACTGTTCGGACGAAGTCGTAGCGTTCGTCCATCCGGTTGCGCATGCCGAAGGCGTACTGGGAGACGGCGAGCTCCGGCCCGCAGAAAGGGTCGCCGTCCATCCATTCGGGCAACGCGATGCCCGTGAGTGAGAGGACGGTCGGTGCGAGATCGGCGCTGACGCATACGGTGTCGTCGATGGTCGAACCGGGGTTTCCGGGTGCCAGGTGGGCGACATTCCGTCCGAATCGCGCGATGAGCGGGATCTTGAGTCCGCTGTCGTAGCAGAACCGTTTGGACCGGGGAAGGACCCCGCCGTGATCGCTGAAGTACAGGACGATGGTGTCGTCGGCGAGGCCGGCCTCCTCGAGTTCGCGTAGCCGGAAGGCGAGTTCGGAGTCCATCTGAGTGATCTGATTCAGATAGGTGGCCGCATCGTTGCGTGTGGTCGGGGTGTCCGGGTAGTAGTCGGGAATGCGGACATCGTCGGGCCGTGTCGGTCCACCGACGATGGGAGTCGGTGCCACGGCGTGGATTCCGGCGAGTTCGTGGAGGTAGGGCGCCGAGATGCCCGGGGGTGGCGACGGTGTCAGGAACGCCATCGACAACTCGTGGGTCATCGTCGGGTTGAAGACCGCGTAGAACGGTGCGCCTGCGGGCCGGTTGCGCCAATGTGCCTGGGGGGACGACTCATCCCAGGTGCGATCGAGATCAAGGCCGGCGGCGTTGTAGTCCTCCTTGGCGTTGTTGGTGCAGTAGTACCCGGCGTCGCGCAGGTATTGGGTCCACCCCGCGCCGTGGAGTTCGGTGGGAAGATCGCCGTCGGCGCGCATGTGGTTGGCGGGCGCGCTCCGCTCCGGCGCGACACCGGTGATCATTGCGAACCGGGATGGTGCGCAGACCGGGGCGGCGGAGAAGGCGTTGGCCCACCGAATGCCGCTGGCGGCAAGCGCGTCGATCGTCGGGGTGTGTGCGCGTCCGCCGTAGACGGCGAGATGCTGGGCTCCACAGTCCTCGCTCACCAGGACGAGAATGTTCGGCCTGCCGATCGGGCTCGCCTGCGCCGGTCCCACCGGCGCCATGGCCGCGGCGACACCCGCGATCAGGCCACCGGCGACGACCTGGCGACGGCTGAACGGTCGTGTCCGAGCGGACTCCGTCGCGAGCGATGGGCCGTGGGTCTGGCGGTGCATGTGCAGAGCATGGCAGGGCCGTTTGTTCCGAGCAGTGTTTCGAGACGTGTTGGGCCGAAGTCGCCTCCGTCTGTGCCGGTGGGGGTCCTGTCCGTCGTCTCGCGTCGCACGTCGTCGACGACGGCGGTGAAATTTGTTCCTTCAGAAGCCGCTGGGTCAGAGTTTGTGCCGATCGAGGAACGACTCGATGGCCGAGGCGAACACCTGGTTGTCGTCGCCGGCGACCATGTGGCCCGCCGCGCTGACGTCGGCGACCTCGGCGTGCGGTACCAGGGCGCGCATGCTGGCGATACCCGCATCGCTGACCACGTCCGACTTGCCGCCGCGCACGATCAACGTCGGTACCGTGACCCGACGCGCGGCGGCACTCAGACGTGCCGGGTCGGTGTGACGGCGCGGTTCGTCGTCGTCGGACACGATGAACTCGGGGTCCCAATGCCAGTACCAGCGGCCGTCGTCGTGTTGCCGCACGTTCTTGCGGAGGCCGTCGAGGTTGCGGGGCCGCTTGCGTTCCGGGTTGTAGGCGGCGATCGCGTCGGCGACCTCGTCGAGCGTGGCGAACCCGCCGACGTGGTCGGTCATGAACTTCTTGATCCGATCGACGCCGGCCGGCTCGATATCGACCACGACATCCACCAGCACCAGCGCCGTGGCGATTCCGGGATTCTCGCCGACCGTGCACAGACTGGTGATGCCACCGAGTGAGGCGCCCACCAGAATCGGGGGTGCATCGAGCGTCTTGACGAACCCGACCAGGTCACCGACGAATGCGCCGATCGCATAGTCCTTGTCGGGAGCCCAGTCACTGTCACCGTGTCCACGCAGGTCAAGGCTGTAGACCTCGTACCCCCGCTGCGCGAGCGCGGCTGCGCTGCGATCCCACGAATGCCGGGTCTGCCCGCCCCCGTGTAACAGAACGATGGGCGAGGGGTGATCGGCGGACCGCTCACCGAGCCACCGGTCACCGCTGATGCGCAAACCGGATACATCGACGGAAAAGTCTTGTGCACCAATGGTCGCCATTCATCGAGCATAGGTGATGAGGGGTCGCCGGCAGAACGATGCTCGAGACGATCATGACGACGGATGGCGGGCCGACGTGAGTGATGGCGCCACAATCGGTTTGGGGCTCTCGATCCGCTCAAACGTCGGTGTGCGCGGCCGCGAGGCCCGCGATTACGCGTCCCGGTTGTTGCGGAACTCGATAAGGGCGGACCTTATCCCGGTGTGGATGAAGTCGTTTCCCTTCCAGAGGAGCGGAAGGTTGCGCTGGATGGCCAGCGCGTAAGAGAAGCAGTCCCCGAAGTTCAGCTGGGCAGGATGACCCATCCCCTTACCGAAGTCCCGGAATGCCTGGCGGGCAATGTCGCCCTGTGTCTTGTCGGTGTCCACCACATCGACACCGTTCACATCGAGGATGCGATCGAGTCTCCGACCGGCCTCCGGGATCTTCTTCGTATCAACGACGATGCAGCATTCGAGGTACGTGGGGACCGACATCAGCGGCTGGTGATCAGCGAGGACTTCTGCGTAATCACGAGCATCGGGCTCAGCGGCGATGATGGCGATGATGGCGGAGGTATCGACCACGATCACGCCGGCATCCCGGAGTCGTCGTACAGGGTCGCAGTGGGGTCGTCGCCGGGGTCGAGTCCCAGCAGGTGCCCTAGTTCTGCGCCTTCTCGGAGGGTCGTCTCGACGGCATCGGCGGCCTTGAGTTTGCGTAGTCGTTCCTCGACCGCGCGTAGTACCGCTGTCTCCTGCGATTCGCCCGTCAGCTGGACGATCTCCTTCACCACAGAGTGCGTGTGGTCGTTCTTGATGTTCATGGCCATGCGGTACCTACCTACGTGATCTTGGTACCAAGCTACTACGGTCGCGGCCACCGGGGCTCTGCGAAAACCGGCCCGAGGAGGTGGCCGTCAGCGGTTGCGACGCCAGATCTCCGTCGACAGCAGTGTGGCGAATGCGCACCACGCCGGATACGCGGCCAGCGCTACCCCCGCGGTGCTGTCAGTCTGCGCGGTCCGCCGGGTGAGGTCGGCGCTGCTCGCGGTCAGCAACCCGGCGGCCAGCGCGGCCGGTCCGAGCTTGTGAGCGCCGAAGAACAGCCAGCTCCAGCCGGCGTTGAGTGCAAGGTTCGTGCCGAGCGCCACGGCGAACTGGCGCGCTTCGTCGTCGCGGGCGTCGTCGTGCAGACGGTCCAGGGTGGCGGCCGAAGTGAGTGCGATGTCGGCGTAGAGCGTCGTCCAGGCCAGCGGGAACACGACCGGAGGTGGAGTGAAAGGCGGCTTGCTCAGCGTCGGATACCAGTTCTCCACAGCGGATTTCGATGCCACGCTCCCGACGACGGCAGCAGCGGCGGTGGACGCTCCGGTGGCGATGAGGGTTTTCAGGCGCATGGTTTCACCGTACGTCGGCGGAGTCGAGGCGCACGCGCCTCTGTGTCATCGCCGGGTGTCGATGACCGGTGTGAGGGTCACGTCCTGGACGATCTTGTCACTGGTCGCGATGGTCAGGCCACGCCGGGTCGCTTGGGCAACGATCATGCGGTCGAAGGGATCTCGGTGCTCCCAGTTGAGTTGCCCGGCGATCACCGCGTCGGCAGAGTCGATGGCAAGATCGCTTGCCGCCATGGCGTCCAGCGTGGCAGTCCAGGTCGACAGGACTGGTCCGGCATCGAGTCGACCCAGTCGGGTCTTGATGGCGATCTCCCACGCCGACGCCGCAGAGACATACAGTTCATGGGCCGGATTCTCGAGCACTTCGAGCGCGTGACTCCCGAGGCGGTCAGGGTTCTGCAGCAACCACAGGAATGCGTTGGTGTCGAGCAGGACCGCGGTCACGAAGCGGACCCCTCCCAGATGTCCAACTCGGCTTCGGGCAACGGGGCATCGAAATCGTCGGGAATCACGAGTCCGGGAAACTGGCCGAACGCGCGAGGCCGTGCAGCGGTGGGGGAGACCACGGCCACCGCACGCCCATGGTTGGTAATCGTGACCGGTTCGCCGGTCCGCTCGACCTCGGCGAGGAGCGCGTTGAGACGCGCCTTGGCCTCGGTGCTGCTGACGGTCTTCATGGGCTCACAGTACACCGGTCGGACTAGTCTGAATAGTCATATTCGTCCAGTCTGGCTGCGTGGAGGTGCGACGCCATCTGACCACGCCGCGCTCACCGGATGGCCGAAGCATCCGAATACCCGGTCGTGTCGGAACCGCCGCACGGTGAACCGCTGGGCCGGCTAGGAGAGCTCTGCGCGCAGAATGTGGGCTCCCTGGGCGAGCGCGACCATCTTGTCCCGTGCGACACGTCGGGCGAGCGGTGCCATCCCGCAGTTCCCGCTGGCCCAGAGCTTGTCTTTGTCGACGTAGGGGAGTGCGCTGCGCAGTGTCGCCGCGACTTCCTCCGGCGTCTCGATGGTGTCGTCGGCGACGTCGATCGCGCCCAGCATGACCGTCTTGCCGCGAAGCAGTTCGATGACCTCGACAGGTACTCGCGATTTGTGACTCTCCAGCGACACGATGTCGATCGATGACCGTTGTAGGAGGGGGAATGACTCTTCGTACTGGCGCCACTCGGCTCCCAGCGTCGCCTTCCAATCGGTGTTGGCCTTGATGCCGTAGCCGTAACAGATGTGTACGGCGGTCTGGCAACTCAACCCGTCGGTCACGCGCTCGAGCGCCGCGACGCCCCAGTCCTTCAGTTCGTCGAAGAACACGTTGAATGCGGGCTCGTCGATCTGGATGACGTCGACACCGGCTGCTTCCAGGTCCTTCGCTTCTTGGTTCAAGATGGTTGCGAATTCCCACGCCAGCTTTTCGCGACTCTTGTAGTGGGCGTCGTAGAGCGTATCGACCATTGTCATCGGGCCGGGCAGCGCCCATTTGATCGGCTGATCGGTCGCTGCTCGAAGATGCGCCGCATCCGCTGCGAACACCGGCTTTTCGCGACTCACCGCGCCGACGACCGTCGGGACGCTCGCGTCGTAGCGGTCACGGATTCGCACGGTCTCGCGCCGTTCGAAGTCGACGCCACTGAGGTGCTCGATGAAGGTGGTCACGAAATGCTGACGCGTCTGCTCGCCATCGCTGATGATGTCGAGCCCGGCACGGCTCTGCTCGTGCGCGGCGAGCGTCTGGGCGTCGAGTTTTCCATCGCGCAGTTCGTCGTCGTGCAACTTCCATGGCGACCAAAGCTTCTCGGGCTCCGAGAGCCACGAGGGCTTGGGCAGACTGCCGACGATCGTGGCGGGCAGGAGTGTGTCCATCTCTCGTTCCTTACGGTCTCGCGTGGTCAGGCCGGTTGCTTGGTGGCCCAACGCTCCAGGACATGGCCGTACGGCTGCATGAGACTCACTTCGGTGAACTTTCCCTGTGTGGTGGCGAGCTGAGTGCGCTCGACACGGTCGTAGGTCACCAGCGGAAGCGAGTAGTTGCCGTTGTCGAGACTCGGCCGGTACACCTCCGACGCCGCAGTGTTCGCGTTGTAGATCTCGGGACGATAGATCTTCTGGAACGTCTCCATCGTCGCGACCGTTCCCGCGAGCGCGATGAACGAGTAGTCGTTGAGTAGATCGCCGCGGTGGTAGAAGGCCAACGGAGCCGCGGAGCCCGGAGGCATGAAGTAGCGCACCGTGAGGCCCATCTTCCCGAAGTACTCATCGGTGAGCGACAGCGCGTCCGCCTCGTACTCCACGCCGAGGATCGGGTGGCGATTGGTGAGCCTGGTGTAGGTCCGCGACGTCGAGACACTGATGCAGATGACCGGCGCCTGTGAGAACCGGTCGCGGTACTCGTCGGATTCCAGGAAACGTTGAAAGACCTGCCCGTGCAGATCGCCGAAGTCGTTGGGGATTCCTGTCGCCTGGTGTCCCGGGAGCCGGACGCTGAAATCGTAGTCACGGATGTAGGAGGAAAAGTTGTTCCCGACGATCCCTTCGATGCGGGCGCCCGTGGTGGTGTCGAGGATGTCGACGTCGAGCACTTCGATCACCGGGAAGGCGGCGTCGTCCCCGACTGTCGTGAGATGCAGATCCACCGAGACGATGTCGAGTTCGAGTTCGTAGCGGTCACCACGCGGATTGTCCCAATGGAGGAGCTCGTTGACACGGGTGTTCATCATCGACACCGCGTTGCGCAGGTTCTGCGGACGGTCTTCTCCGCGTGCGAGATTCGCGAAGTTCGTCGTGCCGCGCGAGTTGCTCGACGGGGTGTAGTCCTCGTCGAAGCGCGTCGTGCCGATGCTGAAGACACATTCATTTCTCATGCTCTGATGCCCCTATCACTGCGCAGGAGTGATTCCACGTGCGCGTCGTCGCGCGGTTCTCTGCTTGAGTTTCATAGCGCTTCGAAATCGAGCTCGCGATGGTCGAGGGTCAATCGAACGGACCCGACGACACCTGGGAGTCAGTAGTCCGAAGCGGCGCGAAAGTCAGTGTATGGAGACCGGCCGCGATAGCCTAATTCCTTCTTTCGATCGCCAGGCATAGGCATTGGCTATGTCAGCAGATCGACTCCGAACTCCGAGACGACATCGCGCATCTCCGCCACGAAACGCTGCGCCTGAGCGGTCAACGAGACCGAGGCATGGCCGATCCACCCGATCTCGATGCGTTCGTCCACGTCGAGCGCAACGTCGACGATCGACGGATCCAGATCGTCAGAGATGATGCCCGTCGAGATGGTGTAACCGCCGAGGCCGATCATCAGGTTGAAAATGGTTGCTCGATCGCTCACGCGGATCTCTTGCTTCGACGATCGCGTCGAGAGAATCTCCTCGGCGAGGTAGAACGAGTTGTTCACGCCCTGGTCGAACGTGAGCCGGGGCAGGTCCTCGAGGTCCTTCAGCGTCACGCTCTCTCTCCCTGCGAGGGGGTTCGTACGGGCGATGAAGATGTGCGGTGACGCGAAGAACAGCGGCGTGAAGACGAGCCCGGCTTCGCGGATCAGCTTGTTGATCACGCTTGCGTTGAAGTCGTTGCGGTAGAGCACACCGACCTCGCTCCGCAGCGTACGAACATCCTCGATGATGTCCCACGTGCGGGTCTCGCGAAGACTGAACGCATACTCGGCGGCTTCAGAGGCTTTCACCATGCGCGCGAATGCATCTACGACGAATGAGTAGTGCTGAGTCGATACGGCGCGGAGTCGACGTGAGGGGCCGCGCCCCAGGTACTTCTGTTCCAGAAGTTCTGATTGCTCGACGACCTGCCGCGCGTACCCGAGGAACTCCGCTCCATCGTCGGTGAGAGTCACTCCCCGCGTCGAACGGACGAAGAGCGTACGTCCCAGCCGACCTTCAAGGTCCTTGAGCGCCGCGGACATGGTTGGCTGCGCCACATACAGCACGTCGGCCGCGGCACTGATCGATCCCTCCGCTGCCACCTCCACGAAGTAGCGCAACTGCTGCAGGGTGATTCCCCGCAGCGCTCCCGCGGTCTGCCGTGCCATGGCAAGAGACTATCGAGCCGCCGATCCAGGAAAAGCGTCCGCCAGTCCAGAAACGGACCGCGCGCGGCAGCAACGGTAATGTGATCACCATCACAATCACGAGAATACTTGAGCGGAATGGACTCAACTCTACTCGCGTTGACACCACCGAACGGCCATACTTGAGCCGTACCGACTTAAGAATGTAGAGAAAGGTGCACACGAAGTGGACAGCTTCACCCCCACCACCAAGACACAGCAGGCGCTCAGCGCTGCGGTGGCTGCGGCGGCCGCTGCCGGCAATCCTGACGTGCGGCCTGCCCATATCCTGGTTGCTCTGCTCGATCAGTCCGACGGAATCGCTTCGCCCCTGCTCAAGGCGGTGGGAGTGGACCCATCGGCGGTTCGTACGCAGGCCCAGGCCATGGTTGACCGCGCGCCGACGGTGTCGAGCGCGAGCGCGCAGCCCCAGCTTTCCCGCGAGTCGATCGCGGCCGTCAGTGCCGCGCAGCAACTCGCAACAGAATTGAACGATGAGTACGTCTCCACCGAGCACCTCGTCGTCGGTCTGGCGACCGGTGATTCCGATGTCGCCAAGCTGCTTCACAACGTCGGTGCGACGCCGCAGGCGTTGCGCGAGGCGTTTGTTGCCGTCCGCGGGAATGCCCGCGTGACCTCCGAGGATCCCGAGTCGACCTATCAGGCGCTCGAGAAGTACTCGACCGACCTCACCAAGGCCGCCCGTGAGGGCAAGCTCGATCCGGTGATCGGCCGTGACTCCGAGATCCGTCGCGTCGTGCAGGTGCTCTCCCGTCGTACCAAGAACAACCCGGTCCTCATCGGTGAGCCCGGCGTCGGCAAGACCGCCATCGTCGAAGGGCTCGCCCAGCGGATCGTCGAGGGCGACGTCCCGGAGTCGTTGCGCAACAAGACCGTCATCTCGCTGGACCTCGGCTCGATGGTCGCCGGTGCCAAGTACCGCGGCGAATTCGAGGAACGTCTCAAGGCCGTCCTCGACGAGATCAAGGGATCGGCTGGACAGGTCATCACCTTCATCGACGAGCTGCACACCATCGTGGGTGCTGGTGCCACCGGCGATTCCGCGATGGACGCCGGCAACATGATCAAGCCGATGCTGGCCCGTGGCGAGCTGCGACTGGTCGGTGCCACCACGCTGGAGGAGTACCGCCAGTACATCGAGAAGGATGCCGCTCTCGAGCGTCGCTTCCAGCAGGTGTACGTCGGTGAGCCCAGCGTCGAAGATGCCATCGGTATCCTGCGTGGCCTCAAGGAACGGTACGAGGTGCACCACGGTGTGCGCATCACCGATTCCGCATTGGTCGCTGCCGCAACGCTTTCCGACCGCTACATCACCTCGCGGTTCCTGCCGGACAAGGCCATCGACCTGGTCGACGAGGCCGCGTCGCGGTTGCGGATGGAGATCGATTCGCGCCCCGTCGAGATTGACGAGGTCGAACGCATCGTCCGCCGTCTCGAGGTGGAAGAGGTTGCGCTGCAAAAGGAGCACGACGAGGCGTCGAAGGCGCGGCTGGACAAGCTGCGTCAGGAGCTGGCCGACCAGAAGGAGAAGCTCAACGAGCTCTCCGCTCGCTGGCAGTCGGAGAAGACCGCCATCGACGCGGTCCGCGACACCAAGGAAGAGCTGGAACGCCTTCGCGGAGAAGCCGATCGCGCCGAGCGTGACGGTGATCTGGGACGGGCAGCCGAGCTGCGCTACGGCAAGATCCCCGGTCTGGAGAAGGAACTCGAGGCCGCGATCGAGAAGAGCGGCACCGATCCCGACGGTGACGTGATGTTGCAGGAGGAGGTCGGACCCGACGACGTCGCACAGGTCGTGTCGGCGTGGACGGGTATCCCCGCCGGCAAGATGCTGGAGGGCGAGACTGCGAAACTGCTTCGGATGGAAGAGGAACTGGGTCACCGGGTCATCGGCCAGACCGACGCCGTGGTCGCGGTGTCGGACGCGGTACGGCGAGCCCGTGCCGGTGTCGCCGATCCCAACCGGCCACTCGGATCGTTCCTGTTCCTCGGGCCGACCGGTGTCGGCAAGACCGAGCTCGCCAAGGCATTGGCGGAGTTCCTGTTCGACGACGAACGCGCGATGGTGCGTATCGACATGAGTGAGTACGGCGAAAAGCACGCCGTCGCACGGCTTGTCGGTGCCCCTCCGGGGTACGTCGGCTACGAGCAGGGCGGTCAGCTGACCGAGGCGGTGCGTCGTCGCCCGTACACGGTGGTGCTCTTCGACGAGGTCGAAAAGGCCCACCCGGACGTCTTCGACATACTGCTGCAGGTTCTCGACGAGGGACGCCTGACCGACGGCCAGGGCCGTACCGTGGACTTCCGCAACACCATCCTCATCCTCACCTCGAACCTCGGTTCCGGTGGCAACGAGGAGCAGGTGATGGCGGCGGTGCGCGCGGCCTTCAAGCCGGAGTTCATCAACCGACTCGACGACGTGGTGATCTTCCAGGCTCTCAGCCCGGAGGAACTGGTGTCCATCGTCGACATCCAGCTGGCACAACTGCAGAAGCGGCTGGCCCAGCGTCGCCTCGAACTCGAGGTCACGCCCAAGGCCAAGGAATGGCTGGCGGAGCGGGGATTCGATCCGCTCTACGGCGCACGTCCGCTGCGGCGGCTCGTGCAGCAGGCCATCGGCGACCAGCTCGCCAAGGCACTGCTGGCCGGCGACATCCGCGACGGCGACGTCGTGCCGGTGAACGTCTCCGCCGACGGCGAAGGCCTGGTGCTCGGCTGATCTGAGCAATATGACTGAGCCGCAAGGTTTCCCGACAGGAGGCCTTGCGGCTCAGTTGTCTGTTCGTGCCGGATTGGCGTCGAGGTCAGCCGGGATGGATGATCCCGCCGATGTTGGGAAAGTGAGTGCTTCATGTCGAATCCCTTCGGGAAGGATTGATTGGCCGCGACGTGCTGTGACGTTGGTGATCCGGCCGATCGTGGGGGATTGCGAAGCGCCGCGTCCGGGTCGCGGGGTGCGTTGAATGCAGGTCCACTGAACGGGGGACGGACGCGACCGGCCGGCGCGTCTCCGCACGTCACGTGAGACCGTCCCCGAATGGAGTTGCCGGGGGACACCGCAGACACGGCCGTATCCGATGACGCCGAGCAGGCCGGGCAAACCGCTGCCGAGTCGAACCGGATGCTGCCTCGCCCCTGGGCGGTCGCCCTCGGTGCATTGACTGGCTTGGCGTTGGCCGCGGTACTCGTCGCCACGGCGTTGACAGTGTTGAACGATCCGGCATGGCACCGTACCTCGGACAGCGTCTCGGGGCCGCTCGGGACGGATGCGGTGATTCTCGCCGTGATCACCATCGTCATGGTGATTGGGTTCCTAGGCTTGTCCGTCGTCGCCCGGGTACCGCGCTGGGTGCCGTTGGTGTTCGTGCTGGCGACATGCGCGATCGCCTTTGTCGCGTTGATCGCATTCAACCCGGACAGTTCGCGTAACGAGACCGCCGACGAAATCGCCCGCACCGCACAGGTGTTCCCCCACGTGCTGAACATGCCGTCCGGGTCACGTTATGTCTTCTGGACGTGCGTGGTGGTGACCTCGGGCATGGTGGCGGTGGCCGTTGCCGCTTACGTGCGCCGCGCCGGACGACCAGAGCGATCATGGTTTCTCGGCGCGACGGTCACGGTTGCGCTCGTGGCGACGGCAGTCGGTGCGGTGATCGTGTGGCCGGAGACGCCCGGCCCTGAGCGAACCGGGGAAGGATCAGGGGGTATCGCCTTTCAACAGCCGCAGTACCTCATCGGGAAGTTCACCGCGATCCGGCCGTCGGATGAATCCCGTAACGCCCGACTGTATTCACCCGTCGTGCTACCCGTCGGGTTCGCGGTGATCGACGGAGAATCCGTTCTGGCGCGGTCCGGACACACCGGCGACCGAGTCTGGTCGGTCGACTTCGGCGCGGAGGTGAGCGCCATGTGGTCCTCCGAGGTGACCCAAGGAGGCGACACGACAGCGATCCTGGCGCAGGTCGCATACACGCCCTGGTCGCCTATCACCTATGGCATCGACGGGACCAACGGCAACATCCTGTGGAGCAGTGATGATTTCGGTCCCATACTCGACGCGGCCGGCTCTGCCGACGTGATGGTGGCGATGGTGGAAGACCGCGGGGAATCGGTCACGGGCGACGCGACAGACGTCGACAGAGACGGCGATGATGACGTGTCGGACGACTCCGCGGCACAGACCAAACCGACCACACTCAAGCGCATCGACATGACAAGCGGGAACTGGACATCGCTGAAGGCCTATGGTCCGTCACGCACCTGCCAGTACGACGGCCACGTCCATTCTGACGGATACGAGGCCGCGATCGCCGAGACGTGCGTCGATCCGCGCGGAATGCGGATAGCGCGGTTCAGTTTGGGGTCGAACGAATACGTCGAGCCGATCACGCCGGACCTCTTGGGATTCTACGACGGCGACGCGCGTATCTCCATCGCGGACATGCGGTCACGTTCGATGTTGATCACGGTGACCGGTGCCGATCCAGGCACGGACAAATCCGTGGTGTACGGCACCGAGATCGGGAGCGCACGGGTCGCTTTGCCCGCCGGATACCGCGGCACCGACATTCTGGCCGGAATCGGTGCCTACTCGTACACCGTCGCCGCGCAGGCGCCCAACGGGACCAGCGCTGTGATCGTCAGCGACCTGTCCGAATCGCCGGCGAGGTCCACGATCACCCCGACCGACACGATGGCGGGGGACGAATCAGGTCACTGGGCCGCTACCGGCGATGCGCTCTTCACGACCGGTGTGTACCGCGAGCCGCCTGAATTCAGTGCCGACACCGGGTACGCGCGTCAGATCGCTCCCCTCACCATTCTTCGGAACGCACCGATCGGACCGGCGTCGCAACGCATGTCCATCCAGATCGCGCCGAGTCCGTGCCCGCAGCTGAAGTCGGACGCGAATGGGTTGCTCACCGTCGGCGGCGGTGTTCTCTTCTTCTGTGCCGCCGGTCTGGGTATGCAACCCGTGCTCTACCTGATGAGCTGATGTGATGGGCGGAGGGGCGCGCTGAGCTGTGGTTGGTGGAGGTGCGATCACGGCGTGCGAGGTCGCGACACCTCCTCGGCCAGCGCCTCGTCGGGCTCGGTCGGTGGGGTCGTCGGGCTCGGTCGGCGGCGGGCGTAAGTGTCGGTGCCGGTGGGTAACGTCGTGTCCAATCCGAGGGAGGTAGCGATGACTGATGTGATCATCGGCGATGACGGCAGAGCGCGGTGCGTATGGGCGGCGGTCGAACCCGAGACGACCTATCACGACACCGAGTGGGGATTCCCGCTCTCGGGTGACACCGCCCTGTTCGAACGGGTCTGTCTCGAGGGTTTCCAGTCGGGGCTGAGTTGGCGCACCATCCTGAACAAGCGGGAGAACTTCCGAAAAGCGTTCAGTGGCTTCGACATTCCCACGGTGGCGCGGTTCAACGACGCCGATGTCGCACGCCTGCTGGATGATGCCGGCATCATCCGGCACCGCGGCAAGATCGAGGCGGCCATCAACAACGCCCGCCACGCCGAAGGGCTCATCGACGAGCGCGGCTCGCTCGAGGCGTTCTTCTGGGAGTACGCGCCCGGTGACGATCACGAACCGGGGTCGATGACGAGGTCGCCGGAGTCCACCGCGCTGTCGAAGGATTTGAAGAAACGCGGCTGGCGGTTCGTCGGGCCGACGACGATGTTCGCGCTCATGCAGGCCGCCGGCTTCGTCAACGATCACGCCCATGAGTGCGTGATCAGGCCGACGGTCGCGGCCGCGATTAAAGCTCACACGCGGCCATAGCGGGGCGAATCGATCATCTCGTTTCGGCCGGACCTATGGTCCCGGTTTGGCCACGAGGTGTTGACCACGTCACAGACCCGGCCTAGATTCGATCTGGAAACGATCGTTATCAGAAGAGGGGGTCGCAGATGGCGACGCATACGATGGCTCCGGTTGTTCGTGCGGCACGTGGACACATTCACACGCCCAAACGCCCATATCTGCCGCTGCCGCACGGCCGTCGGCATCCGACCAGCATGGTGGAGCTCATCACGGTTGTCGGTCTGACCAGCGGCGTGGCCAACATCATCATGCAACTGTCGTTGCCTCCCGTCGGCCACGGAGTCAACGAGAGTCGAGTCGCGTCGGGAAGTCCGCGGCGGTATCCGATGAAGCGCTCGCGCACCACCGGCACCTACCTGTCCGTCGCGCTGCTGGGCACCCAGGAGGAAAAGGACGACCTGCGTAAGCACATCGTCGAGATGCACACGCCGGTGGTGTCGACCCCGGAGAGCCCGGTGCGGTACAGCGGCAACAGCCCCGAACTGCAACTGTGGGTGGCCGCCTGCCTGTTCCGCTTCTACCTCGATCAATACCAGCTGCTGTACGGCGAACTGCCCGAGGCCGATCTCGACGTGCTGACGCGCGCCGCCGAGCCGCTGGCCACCGGTGTCAATGTGCGGCCATCGCAATGGCCGCAGAGCTGGGCGGAGTTCACCGAGTACTGGGACACCGTGGTGCCGAACCTCTCTATCGCGCCGGCGGTCCGTCACGACTTCGAGACGCTGTCGAACCTCGAGTTCGTCGTGGAGGCGTGGGGACCTGTGGGCAAGGCGTTCCCGGCGATACTGGGCAATCACTTCGAGTTCATGACCAAGGGAAATCTTCCGCCCGAGTTCCGCGAACTGATGGGCTGGGAGTGGTCGGAAGGCGCTCAGAAGAAGTTCAACCGCACTCTGCGTCGGATGCGGACGTTCGACCAGCTCGGGGGACGCTACCTGGCGCTGGGACTCGTCTGGTCGTACATGATCGACTACCGGATCCGGCGCCGCCTCGACGTCCCCGTCCTGGGCAAGCTGCGCGTGTCCGACCGGCCCGTCAAGGACGGCGGTGGCCTGCGGACCATCGCACGCCGGACCGGCCGGAAGTCGGCCCACAAGGCGGATTTGCCGAAGGCGGCCAGGGAGTCGTCGGGCTGCCCGTTCTGATCACGCTGATCACGCCGCGAGATGCGTGACCTGCGGCGCAAGGCGCTTGAGGCCCTGACGGATTCGTGACTTCACGGTGGGGAGGGCGACGTCGAGGTGGTCGGCGACCTCGCGGTAGGTGAGGCCCTGGAAGTACGCCAACTCGATGGCCTCCCGCTGCAGGGGAGTGAGCAGTCCGAGGGCCGAACGAATCGTGCGAGCCAGTTCCCTGCGCTCGGACAACTCGATGACGACGTCACGGTCCGCTCGATCGGCGTGCTCGGTGGTGCCGTAGGTGAGGGTGCGGCGCTTGGATGCGGCCTCCGAGCGCACCCGGTCCACCGCCCGACGATGGGCCAGGGTCATCAACCAGCTGATCGCCGAACCCTGCTCGGCGTGGAACGACGCGGACGACCGCCACACCGCGAGGTACACCTCCTGGGTGACCTCCTCGCTGTGGCCCGGGTCGCGCAGCACGCGCAGCACCATGCCGTACACCCGGGAGCTGGTGAGGTCGTAGAGGTCGGCGAACGCCGCGTGATCGCCGGTGGCGGTCCGGGTGAGGAGGATGTCGATGTCATCGAGTTGGGTTCGCATGAGTCGGTCTCCCTCGTGAGCGGCTGGTCGGTGTTGCCGCTGCAGCGGCGTGATGCCGACTGGGAGGCTGACCCGGTGTCTTAAGACGCTAGGCGCCGGCGCCGGGCGGATTACTGTTCAGCACGAAACCGCGACGCGATAGCAACGGTGATCACGGATTGGTAACGAAGGTGGGTCGGCGCAACCGGTGATCGTGCAGTCCGCGGGTCAGTAGGCTGGTCGTCGTGACGCCAGGCGATCCGACCCCACCCTTCGATGCCGCGACCGATGCGAAGTATGTGCAGCTCACGACGTTTCGCAAGAACGGCAACGCCGTGGCGTCACCACTGTGGGCAGCCGCCGACGGAGACCGCCTCTACATGTGGACGGTGACCGACTCGTGGAAGGTCAAACGCATCCGCAACAACCCGAATGTGATCGTGCAGGGATGCGATGCGCGTGGCCGGAAACTGATCGGTCAACCGGTGACCGGCACCGCCGAGGTCCTCGATACCGCGGGCACCGAGAAGGCCCGCGCACTCATCTCCGGCAAGTACGGAATCCTCGGGTGGATCACGATCAAGGCGAGCCTGCTGCGACGCGGTAAGGACGGCACGATCGGTGTGCGGATCACACCGGCCGCAGGCTGACGAAGAAGCCGGCGTCGCGGGTCGGGTGGTCACACCTCAGCCGTTACCCGGTGCCCGGCAGTGGCGATCTGTTCGTGGCACCGCGCCCAGAGCGCCTCGTGCTCGACCGGCGTCATACGTCCGGCGGCCACCTCACGGTCGGCGGTACGCAACTCGCCGGCCGTCTTCTCGATGATGCGCCGCATCACCAGATCCTCCACGCCCTGCCCCGGGCCCGACCACGATTCGATGATGCACATCCGATGCCGGCAGGTCGCGGTGCGTCGCTGAATCGGGACCACGACGGCCAGCGCCACGACCGCGCCGACGGCCGCACCGACCGCGGCATGCACACCGGACTTGGCGGCCGCGCAGATGCCGGCGATCAGCGCCAGCGCCACCACCGCGGGCACCCACCGCCACAACCGCAACCATCGCCGTTGCTCCGGGCTGGTCCCCGGCGGGTAGATCACCAGACGATGCCGAACCCACTGACGGGCGTATCCGACCTGCACATATCCCCAGACCGCGTCGCCCGCGACGACGGGTCGGCGGCACTCGATGTCACTCATGCATCCGGAGTAGTCCGGTCCCGGCCGCCCACGCGTATTCCTGACCAGATCTCAACGCCGGCAACCGAATTCTTGACGACTTCTTGACGGGCGCGGATGCCCGCGGAGGCGCCTGCGAAAGGGGCGTCAACAAGTCGTCGGATCGCGTATGGATCGCGTTAAGAGGTCTTCCGGCGGGCGGCGCACGGCCGCATCATCACTGGGGTGCGTGATCCCGCCGGGTCGCGTGAGGAATGTTTGTGAGGAGTTTGCGTCATGGCCGATGGCCTGTATGTGCTCGCCGCGGTGGTGGGCTTCGCCCTGTGCGTCCTGGTGGTCCAGGGTGTCGACACCAGGATCCGTCGATGACCGCGGACGGCGTCGAAACGGTCGTCCTGCTGGTGCTGTCGGCGATGGTCGTGGTGTACCTGCTGTGCGCTCTGATCTTCCCGGAAAGGTTCTGATCGGCCGTGAACTCAACTGCAGCTGCGGTGGCCCAGGTGGCCACCGTCATCGTCGTGCTGGCCGCCGCCTATATCCCGCTCGGCGACTACATGGCCCGCGTCTACCGATCCGATCGGGACCTCGCCGTCGAGCGTGGCCTGTACCGGATCGCCCGCGTCGACCCGCGTCAGTCGCAGACGTGGAAGGGCTACGCCCTTGCTGTGCTGGCCTTTTCGCTGGTCTCGACCCTCCTTCTGTACCTGCTGCAGCGTCTGCAGGGAGTGCTGCCATGGTCGGACGGCAAACCCGGCGTCGACCCGTCGGTCGCGTTCAACACCGCGATCTCCTTTGTCACCAACACCAATTGGCAGTCGTACTCGCCGGAGGTGGTGATGAGCAATCTGACGCAGATGCTCGGCCTGGCGGTGCAGAACTTCGTGTCCGCAGCGGTCGGCATGGCCGTCGCGGTGGCGTTGATCCGCGGGTTGGTGAACCGGCGGGGGACCGGTCAGATCGGCAACTTCTGGGTCGATCTGGTGCGCGGAAATCTGCGAATCCTGTTGCCGCTGTCCGTGATTGTCGCGCTCATCCTGTTGACACAGGGTGTGGTGCAGTCGCTGCACAGCGGATTCGGGTTCTCGGTGTTCGGTGGCGAATCGTCGCGCAGCCTGATCGGGCCGTTCGCTTCCCAGGAGGCGATCAAGGAACTCGGCACCAACGGCGGCGGAACCCTGTCGGCGAACTCCGCGCATCCCTTCGAGAATCCGACACCGTTGTCCAATGTCGTTGAAATCATTGCACTTCTGCTCATCCCGGTGTGCCTGACCCGGACCTACGGAACGCTGGTCGATGATCGTCGTCAGGGCCTGACCCTGGTGGCCGTCATGGGCTCGATCTGGGCGGGAATGCTCGCCGTCGTGTGGTGGTTCGAAACCCACCCGAATGGTGTCGCCGCGACTGCGGCCGGCGCGATGATGGAAGGCAAGGAACAACGTTTCGGGATACCGGCGTCGGCATTGTTCGCGGTGTCGACGACGGGAACCTCCACCGGCGCCGTGGATGCCGCCCACGACAGTTTCTCCGCAGGTGGCGGAGGTGCCCTCATCTGGAACATGCTGCTCGGCGAGGTCGCGCCCGGCGGTGTCGGTTCGGGTCTCTACGGCTTGCTGATCCTCTCGGTCATCACCGTGTTCGTCGGCGGATTGCTGGTCGGTCGCTCGCCGGAATTCCTCGGAAAGAAGGTCGGGCAGAACGAGATCACGATGTCGGCGTTGTACATCCTCGTCATGCCGGCACTGGTGCTGACGGGTGCGGGAATCAGCGTCGTCATGGGAGCGACACTCGACCCCCAGGGTAACGGTGGAGACCCCGGATCGCCGGGTTCCATCCACGGGTTCAGCGAGGTTCTCTACGCCTACGCCTCGGCCGCGAACAACAACGGCAGTGCCTTCGGTGGATTGACCGTGACCAGCGACTGGTTCCAGGTCTCGCTCGGACTCGCGATGCTGCTGGGTCGCTTCCTGCCCATCGTCTTCGTTCTCGCTCTCGCCGGATTGTTCGCCGGACAGAAGGGACGGGTCGCCCAGTCGACGGAAAAGGGCGCCCAGTCGATGGAAAAGGGCGCCCAGTCGACGGAAAAGGGCGCCCGGTCGACGGATGGCGGCGGCGGTGTGGCTATCGCGGAACGGATCTCGGTCGAGACCAAGGCGTCGACCCTACCCACCCACGGCGTGCTGTTCGGTGCGCTGTTGCTCGGCACGACGTTGCTCGTCGCCGGACTCACCTTCTTCCCGGCCATGGCGCTGGGACCCATTGCGGAGGCACTGCTGTGAGCGTTGATCTGACCGACAAGACTTCCGATTCCGAGATATCACCTCCCGTCGGGGAAGGTCCGGACGAGCCGGGGTTGGTGACGCAGGGTGCGTTTGACGTCCGGTCGCTGATCACCTCATTGCCGCAGGCGGCGCGGAAACTCAATCCCCGTGCGCAGGCGCGTAATCCGGTGATGTTCGTGGTCTATCTGGGGTCGATCGTGACCACGCTGCTCGCGATCTGGCAGCCGTCGTGGTTCGCCTGGCTGATCACCGCGTGGCTGTGGTTCACCGTCCTGTTCGCCAATCTCGCCGAGGCCGTAGCCGAAGGCCGCGGTCGCGCGCAGGCCGACAGTCTGCGAAAGGTGAAGCGCGACACGATGGCACGCCGCATCTCGACGAGCGGCGCGATCGACACCGTCGCCGGCAGCGTCCTGCGCGTCGGTGACCGGATCGTCGTCGAGGCCGGTGAGGTCATCGCCGGCGACGGGGACGTCGTCGACGGAATCGCGACGGTCGACGAGTCGGCCATCACCGGTGAATCCGCACCGGTGGTACGGGAATCCGGCGGCGACCGGTGCGCGGTGACCGGCGGCACCGTCGTGCTGTCGGACCGCATCATCGTCGAGATCACCGCCGAACCGGGGCAGACCTTCGTCGACCGGATGATCTCGCTGGTCGAAGGGGCCGCACGTAAGAAGACACCCAACGAGATCGCCCTGGACATCCTGCTGGCGAGCCTCACCATCATCTTCCTGCTCGCCGTCGTCGCCGTCGGGCCCATGAATCAGTACGCGGGACAATCACCCGACCCGACCAAGCTGATTGCGCTGCTGGTCTGCCTGATCCCGACAACCATCGGGGCACTTCTCAGCTCGATCGGCATCGCCGGAATGGATCGGCTCGTGCAGCGCAATGTCCTCGCCATGTCCGGCCGGGCGGTGGAGGCTGCCGGTGACATCGACACCCTGCTGCTGGACAAGACCGGCACCATCACCTACGGCAATCGGCGCGCCACCGAACTGCATGCGGCCCCCGGTATCTCGACCCCCGAGCTCGCCGAGGTCGCCCACCGGTGCAGCATCGCCGACGACACTCCGGAGGGACGCAGCATCGTCGACCTGTGTGTCGACACCCACGGGGTGGAGACCTTCGATGCGGGTACCGTCGCCGCCGGGCGACGTCGCGACCATCCGAGCGTCGAGGTCGTGCCGTTCACCGCGGAAACACGCATGAGCGGCATCGACTTCCATCTGCCCGTCGATGACGGTGGTGGCGTCGTCGAGTACCGCAAGGGTGCCGCCGACGCGGTGACGCGGTGGGTCGCCGAGCACGGTGGCGCGATGCCGCCGGAGGTGTCGGCGACGGTGACGTCGGTGTCCAGCGCCGGGGCCACTCCGCTGGTGGTCGCACAACGTGCCGCCGATGGCGCACCGCGCGTGCTGGGCGTCATCCAGCTCTCCGACGTGGTCAAACCCGTTATGGCGCAGCGGTTTGCGCAGTTGCGGGAGATGGGTATCCGCACGGTGATGGTGACCGGCGACAATCCGCTGACGGCGCAGGCCATAGCCGCCGAGGCGGGCGTCGACGACTTCGTCGCGGAGGCGACCCCGGAGAACAAGCTGGCCCTGATCCGTTCGGAACAGGCCGGCGGACGGCTGGTCGCGATGACCGGCGACGGCACCAACGACGCACCCGCATTGGCGCAGGCGGACGTGGGGGTCGCGATGAACACCGGTACGTCGGCGGCCAAGGAGGCCGGCAACATGGTCGACCTCGATTCGGACCCGACCAAACTCATCGAGGTGGTGGCCGTCGGCAAGCAACTGCTCATCACCCGCGGGGCGTTGACGACGTTCTCGCTGGCCAATGACCTCGCCAAGTATTTCGCGATCCTGCCCGCACTGTTCGTCGGAGTCTATCCGCAACTCGACTCGCTCAACATCATGCGGTTGCATTCGGCGCAGTCGGCGATCGTCTCGGCGGTGGTGTTCAACGCGCTGATCATCGTGGCGCTCATCCCGCTGTCGTTGCGGGGAGTCCGGTATCGGCCCAGTTCGGCGTCGCGTCTGCTCGGACGCAATCTGCTCGTCTACGGCGTCGGCGGCGTGATCACCCCGTTCGTGGGGATCTGGCTGATCGACCTCGTCGTGCGTTTCATACCGGGAATGGGGTAAGGGGACATGAAGACAACCATCACCGGGTTCGTCCGGCAATGTGGCGCCGCGGTGCTGATCCTGGCCGCGCTCACCGCAATCCTGGGCGTGGGGTATCCGGCGGTCGTGTGGGCGGCCTCGCGGATCGACTCGTCATCGGCCGAGGGGTCCCAGGTCACCGACGCGCGCGGATGTCCGGCGGGTTCGACGCTGATCGGTGTCGACCCGCAGGTGCCTGCGGGACAACCGGATTCGTATCTTCATGCCCGCGTACTGGGTTCGGCCGACGACCCGATGGCCACCGGTGACCCGTCGGCGTCGGCGGCATCCAACCAGGGACCCAACAGCGAGACGTTGGCGCGCAACATCGAGGCCCGACGTACCGTGATCGCGCAGCGTGAAGGTATTGCGCCCGAGCAGGTTCCGGCTGATGCCGTCACCGGATCCGGGTCCGGGCTCGACCCGCACATCAGCCCCGAGTATGCCGCGCTGCAGATCCCGCGAATCGCCCGCAACAGCAACCGCTCCGAGGCTCAGGTGCGCGAAATCGTCGACCGCTACACCGAAGGACGGCAGTGGGGATATCTCGGGCAGCCACGGGTCAACGTCCTCGAGGTGAACCTCGCGTTGGGGCACACCGTGTGCGGATAGACTCCGAGCATGGTCATCGCAGGTGAGGGCCGAGGGCGCCTCGAGGTCTTTCTCGGGTGCGCCCCCGGTGTCGGCAAGACCTACGAAATGCTCGCCGGTGCACGCGGGTTGGTCGACGAGGGTGTCGACGTGGTGGTCGCCGTGGTGGAGACGCACGGGCGGGCGGCCACCGCGGCCATGATCGACGGTCTGGAGGTCATACCGCGCCACGAGGTCACCCATCGGGGCACCACGCTGTCGGAGATGGATCTCGCCGCGGTACTGGCGCGTCACCCGCAGGTGACGCTGGTCGACGAACTGGCGCACACTAATGCGCCCGGTTCGGTCAACGCCAAACGCTGGCAGGACATCGAGGATCTGCGCGACGCCGGGATCGACGTGCTGACCACCGTCAACATCCAGCACCTGGAAAGCCTCAACGACGTCGTCGAACAGATCACCGGCGTGGTGCAACGCGAAACCGTTCCCGACGACGTGGTGCGCGCCGCCGATCAGATCGAGCTCGTCGACATCGCACCGGAAGCGCTGCGGCAAAGACTCACCGCGGGCAAGGTTTATGCCGCCGGGCGGATCGACGGCGCACTCACCAACTACTTCCGGCAGGGCAACCTGACCGCGTTGCGTGAATTGGCGCTGCTGTGGCTGGCCGACCAGGTCGATGACAATCTGGCCGATTACCGTGCGGCACATGCCATCACCGATACCTGGGAGGCACGCGAACGGGTCGTCGTGGCCATCACCGGCGGGCCGGAATCGGCCACCCTGCTGCGGCGGGCCAGCCGGATCGCGTCGCGGTCGAGTGCGGAGTTGGTGGCGGTCCACGTGATTCGCGGCGACGGGCTGTCCGGCGCCGCCGATCTGAACGAATTACGTGATCTGGCAGCAGGTTTCAAGGCGCGCATCCACACCGTCGTCGGCGACGACATTCCGTCGACGCTGCTCGACTTCGCGCGCGGGGTCAACGCCACCCAGTTGGTGCTGGGGACATCGCGGCGACCGCGCTGGAAGCGGATCTTCGACGAGGGCGTCGGCGCCACCGTAGTCAGTTCCAGTGGACGCATCGATGTGCACATGGTGACCCACGACGAGACCCGACGCCGGTCGCGACTCGACATCCGCGACACCCGGTTTCATCGTCCGCTGAGTTGGTTGGCGGCACTGGTCATTCCGGTCGTGATGACCGGTGTGCTGGCATTTCTGGATCGGTGGCTGGGATTCGCGTCGGAATCGGCGCTGTTCTTCGTGGCGGTGCTTGCGGTGTCGATGCTCGGTGGCGTCGGGCCGGCGGCGTTGTCGGCGGTGGTGTCGGGACTGCTGCTCAACTACTTCTTCACCGATCCGCGATTCACCTTCACCATCGCCGAACCCGACAACATGATCACCATTCTGGTGTTGCTGGTGGTGGCCATTGCGGTTGCGGTGCTGGTGGATTCGGCCACCGTACGGAGGGTGCAGGCGCAGCGGGCGGGTCGTAACGCGGAACTGCTGGCCCTGTTCAGTGATGCGGTGCTCGGTGGCGCCGGTGTCGGCGGGCTGCTGGAGAAGGTGCGCGAGACCTACGATCAGCGGGCGGTCGCGGTGGTGCGCACCGAGTCCGCCACGACGCATCGGGTGGCCGCGGCCGTCGGTGAGCGGCCGCCGACGAGTCCCGAGCAGGCCGACACGGTCTGTCCGGTACCGGGTGGGGAGTTCGAGTTGTTGCTGGCCGGACCGGCTGTCGGTGGGCGGGACCGTCGGGTGTTGACCTCGGTGGCGACGCAGGCCGCCGCCGCGGTGCGTCGAAGTGAGCTCGAGGCGCAGGCCGCCCAGGCACGTGCGCTCGCGCAAACCGACGAATTGCGGCGCGCGTTGCTCTCGGCGGTCAGTCACGACCTGCGCACCCCGCTGGCCGGCGCCAAGGCGGCGGTGTCGAGCCTGCGCAGCACCGATGTCACCTTCGGTCCAGAGGACACCGCCGAACTACTGGCCACCATCGAGGAATCGGTGGATCAGCTCGCGGCTCTGGTCAGCAACCTGCTGGACTCCACGCGGCTGGCAGCGGGAGCGGTGCGGCCGCAACGGCGGCGCACCTATCTGGTGGAGGTGCTGCATCGTGCGGTGGCGACCGTGACACGGCGGGAGCCGGGCAATCCCGAGGTGCGGATGACGTTCGGCACCGTCTGGGCCGATACCGACGGCGGATTGCTGGAACGGGCGGTGGCCAACCTCATCGACAACGCGGTCCGGCACGGCGGGGGTGAGGTGGAGGTCGAGGTGACGCCGGCGGTATCGGATGGTGGTGAATCACAGACGGTGATCCGGGTGATCGATCGCGGAGCGGGAATCCCGCCGGATCGCCGGGATCAGGTGTTCGCACCGTTCACCCAGGGCAGCGACCGCAACGGCGCCGACGGTGGTGTGGGCCTGGGATTGTCGGTGGCCGCCGGATTCGTCTCGGCGATCGGTGGCACCCTTGAGGTGGCCGACACGCCGGGAGGTGGGACGACGATGGTGATCACGTTGCCGACCTCCGAGGCGGTACACGATGGTGTCTCGGTGCAAGGTGACGGGGCGGGGGAGGTCGTCGATGGGTGACGGGGTGCGGGTGCTCGTCGTCGACGATGAGCCACAGTTGTTGCGTGCGTTGCGGATCAATCTGGCGGCGCGGGGCTTTCAGGTCACCACCGCCTCGACCGGTGCGTCGGCTCTGGCGGCCGCGGCGAAAACCAACCCGCAGGTCGTCGTGTTGGATCTCGGACTTCCCGACATCGACGGCATCACAGTCCTGGAAGGGCTTCGTGGGTGGACCAACGTTCCGGTGATCGTGCTCTCGGCGCGGGGCGAATCCGTCGACAAGGTGGCCGCACTCGATGCCGGTGCCGATGACTACGTCACCAAACCCTTTGGGATGGAAGAGTTTCTCGCGCGGCTGCGTGCGGCGGTCCGGCGCGGTGCCGCGGTGTCGGACACCCCGGGTTCGGCGGTGGTCGACGCCGGCGGATTCGTCGTGGACCTGACCGCCAAACAGGTGACGCGTTCCGGCGAGCCGGTGCATCTCACCCCGACTGAGTGGGGAATTCTGGAGCTGCTGGTGCGCAACGAGGGAAAGTTGGTGTCCCAGCGCGACATCCTCGGCGCGGTGTGGGGGCCGTCCTACCTGAATCAGTCGAACTATCTGCGGGTGTACCTGACAAGTCTGCGCCGCAAACTCGAGGACGATCCCGGTCATCCCGTGCATCTGCTGACCGAGGCCGGGATGGGGTATCGATTCGTGCGGGGATGAATCGCCGGGTGTGGTTGCCAGGCGGCGCGACATCCGAGTAGATTGTCAACAATCGCACAATAGAAGGGCGCGTTGTGGGCTCGCCGAATCGACGCGTGAAATAGCTGGTCAGGATGGGAATCGCAATGGAATGTCCAGCGCGAAGCTGACATTGCGGCCGGTGAAGAGTAAGAAGGTAGAGCAGAGATGGCGGATGCGCGCTCACGAGGCCGGGGTGACTCGACCTCGGGACGCACACGGGTGTTGGCGCCGATCGTGCAGGAATCGACACCGGCGATCATCGCCCGCAAGTTGCATGAGGCCATCGCCGACGGTAGTTTTCCGCCTGGTTCGCAACTGACGGAATCAGGCCTCGCGGCCGATCTCGGGGTCAGCCGCGGTCCGTTGCGCGAGGCGATGCAACGCCTCACCGCAGAAGGTCTGCTGGTGAGTCACCGCAACCGCGGACTGTTCGTCGTCTCGATGGATGATGACGACATTCGGGACATGTACATTGCGCGAACCGCGGTGGAGCGGGCGGCAATCGAGCAGGTCATTGCACACGACGACCCGGAATCGATTGCGGCCCTGTCCGACGCGGTCGCACTGATGCGAGCGCACGCCAACGACCCCAACGGGCCCGACATGGCCGAGGCAGACATGGTGTTTCACCAGACGTTGGTGGAACACGCACGAAGTCAGCGGCTTTCGCGTCTGCACGAGACGATTCTCGTGGAGACGCGGATGTGCCTGCGGGCGATGCGGGGAACGTACTCCTCGGGAAAGGACCGAATCGACGAACACCAGGCATTGGTGGACGCCATCGCGGCAGGAGATGCGCCGGCGGCCGACGTGCTGATGATCGAACACATGAGGGACGGGCTGCACCGTTTGATAGGTGACGCCGCGGCAGGAGAAGAAGTCTCCTAGACCGGTTGGTCATAGCCCTCGAGGACCGAGGTACGTCCGAGATCATCGCCCACCGATGTTGAGTCAGCCCGAGAACAACTGGCCCCGACTCCACCAGAGAGGCACAGATGACCACGGCAAACTCCTCGGCCAGCTTCGAGGACCTCGCACCCGATCCGGAGTCGCGAGAAGGAAAAGCGCTGCTCCGTAAGGCAATCGGGGCGTCAGCGATCGGCAACGCCACCGAGTGGTACGACTACGGCGTCTACGCCGCGACCACCACCTATCTCACCCAGGCCTTCTTTCCCGGCCATCTCGGCACCATCGGCACGATGCTCGGTTTCGCGATCTCGTTTGTGCTCCGCCCGCTCGGCGGCATGATCTGGGGACCAATCGGTGATCGCATCGGACGAAAGTCGGTGCTGGCCATCACGATCATCCTGATCTCACTGGCGACCGCCCTGATCGGTGTGCTGCCAACGCACGCCGTGGCCGGCGTCTGGGCACCGATCCTGTTGATCGCCCTGCGTGTGATCCAGGGATTCTCCACCGGCGGTGAATACGGCGGCGCCGCCACATTCATGGCCGAGTACGCGCCCGACCGCAAGCGCGGCCGGTTCGGTTCCTTCCTCGAATTCGGCACCCTCGCCGGATTCTCCGCGGGCACCGCGTTTGTGCTGCTGCTGGAGGTGCTGCTCAGCGACGAGCAGATGCAGACCTGGGGCTGGCGCATCCCATTCCTCATCGCGCTGCCGATGGGTCTGATCGGCCTGTATCTGCGGTCTCAGATGGAGGACACCCCGGTCTTCCAGGAACTCGAGCAGGACAACGAGATCACCGGTACGGCGTGGACCCGCTTCAAGGATCTGCTGAACAACTACTGGCGGCCGATTCTGATCATGTTCGGCATGGTGATCGCCCTCAACGTGGTGAACTACACGCTGCTCGCGTATCAGCCGACATATCTGAAGAGCACCATCGGGTTGTCGGAGTCGTCGGGCTCGACCGTCGTGTTGATCGGCCAGCTGGTGATGATGGTGATGATCCCGTTCTTCGGTGCCTGGTCGGATTCGACCGGACGCAAACCGATGTGGTGGGGCTCGCTGATCGGACTGTTCGTCCTGTCGCTGCCCTTGTACTGGCTCATGGGTCAGGGATTCTCTTGGGCCATAGTCGGATTCGTCATCCTCGGATTGCTCTACATTCCGCAGCTGTCGACGATCTCGGCGACCTTCCCGGCCATGTTCCCCACCCAGGTCCGGTATGCGGGATTCGCGATCTCCTACAACGTCGCGACCGCCGCCTTCGGTGGTACCGCACCACTCGTCAACGACGCGGTGGTCGACTCGACCGGCTGGAATCTCTTCCCCGCGGTGTACATGATGGGCGCCTGCGCCATCGGCATGGTGGCGCTGGTCTTCCTCAAGGAGACGGCCGGCTGCTCGATCCGCGGCACCGAGATACCGGAACGCACAGCGGATCTGGAGGTGTCGGAAGGGGCCGGTGCGCTGGCCGGACGGCGATAGATGCGTCCTCGGCCGGCGGGGTGACCACCCGCCGGCGGGGTGCGGGGGTTGCGGCGCCCTGCGCCGCGGAGCGCGGCGCTGGGCAGTGGGATCAGTCGAGTAGGTCCTGCGCCATCCGCGCGTATGCCGTTGCGGCCGTCTGCAGGTCGGCGATACGAACCATCTCGTCGGGCTGGTGGGCTTGGGTGTTGATGTCGCCCGGGCCGAACACTATTGCGGGGATACTCATGTCGCGGTTGATGAATCCGCCGTCGCAGGCGGCGGTCCATCCGCCTACGGTGGTGGGGGCGCCGATGGCAGACATCGTGTCGACGGCGGTGGTCACCAGGCGGTGATCGGCGGGGGTTTCGAAACCCGGCATCTCCATCGTCACCTTGACCTCGACACCGATACCGCCGGTATCGATGCCGGCGTCGTGAATTCGCGTACGCAGCCAGGCGGCGATGTCGTGGGCGTCCTCGTCGGGCATCAGTCGCCGATCGATACCGAGCGACGCCATCGGGGCGACCACCGAAATACCTTGTCCGCCTGCGATAGTGCCGACATTCCATGTCCCCGAACCCAGCAGTCCCTGTGCGGACCCGACCATCGCGACATGATCGGTGCGGATGAGATCGACGATGGCGGCGGCCGCGTAGATGGCGCTGGCGCCGTCATCGGGGCGGCCGGAATGTGCTGCGCGACCGGTGATGTCGACCTCGATGTAGGAGGCGCCGCGGCAACCGCGTACCACGGTGAGGCCGGTGGGTTCGGCGACCACACAGCCGAGGTACTCCCCGGATGGGCGCCGAACGAAGTCGCGGACACCGGCGCCGTGTTCCTCCTCGTCGACGGTGCAGACCAGCGTCACCGGCCCGGACAAGGTGGCGCCGGAGCGAGACAGTGCCGACATGGCCGCCACCACCGCGGCCAGACCGCCCTTCATGTCCGTGCTGCCGCGTCCGAGGATCGTGCCATCGACGACGCGGGCACGGTACGGATCGCCGGACCACCCGGGTCCGGCGGGGACGACGTCGGAGTGCCCGAGGAACATCAACCCGGGGCCGTCGCCGCCCGGCAACGTGGCGACGAGATTGGGGCGCCCGGGTGCCACCTCCTGCGTCGACACGGTGAAACCGGCTTTCTGGCAAGCCTTTTCCAACACACCGACGGCCTCTGCCTCGGTACCACCGGGATTCTCGCTGGGTGCCCCGACGAGCGCCACGGTCAGTGCGATGAGCTCGTCGACGTCGATCATCGTCGACGTGGCTGCCGCACCGGATTCGCTGGGGGTCACGCTCGGGTCCCTTCGTCACACAACCCGGGAGTCAGGGTCGTGCTGACATCCTCTCAAGAGTGCCCGTCAGACGCCGAATACCCTCCTCGATACGCTCAGGGGTCGACGAGGCGAAGCAGAGTCGCAGCGCGTTGCGGAACCGTCCGCTCGGGGACAGCGCGGGGCCGGGGATGAACGCGACGCCGTCGGTGAGGGCCACCTCGAAGAGCTCCCGGGTATCGATCTCGGCGAACTCCGCGCCGAGGGTCACCCACAGAAAGAACCCGCCGTCCGGGTTGGTGGTGGTGACGCGATCACCGAGGTGACGGCCGATCGAGGAGAGCATCGCGTCCTTGCGTTCCCGGTACAGCGTGCGCAGCGAGGCCAGATGATCCTGTAGGCCGCCGCGGGCGATGTACTCGGCGACGATGTGCTGATTGGGGACGTTGGTGCAGGTGTCCATCGCCTGCTTGCCGTTGATGAGCAGTTGGCGCAGAGACGGATCGGCGTCCACCCAGCCGACCCGCCAGCCGGGCGCGAGGATCTTGGAGAACGTGCGCACCGAGAACACGAGCGGGTCGCCGGGGGAGAGGGTCTGGAAGGTCGGGATGTCCTCGCCGGAGAAGCGCAGCAAACCATACGGGTCATCGTCGATGATGACCGCACCCCACCGATGGGCCAGGCGCAGCAGTTCCCGGCGGCGTTCCTCACTCAGGGTGACGCCGGACGGATTCTGGAAGGTGGGGATAGTGTAGATGGCCTTCGGTGTCCGGCGCGTGCGCTCGACGAGATCGACGAGAGTGTCGACCTGCATGCCGTGGTCGTCGACGGGTACCTCGAGGAGTTGGGCACCGTAGGAGAGGGCGGTGGCGCTGCCGTTGGTGTAGGTGGGGGACTCGACGATGACCAGGTCACCAGGATCGACAAAGAGTTTCGACGCGAGGTCGAGCCCTTGCATACCGCCGGTGGTGATGACGAGGCGATCATGGGTCGACGGATCCGGGGTGGTGGCGAGGTAGTCGACGAGCAGTTGCAGCAGTCGTGGTTCACCCTCGGTGGCGCCGTAGGTGAAGGACGAATTGTCCAGGATCTCGCCGGCGATCTGCCGGAACTCCTCGGCCGGGATGGCCTCGTCGGCGGGGGAACCCATGGCGAATCGGACGATGTCGTGGGTTTGTGCCGCCAGCAGCGAGGTCGACGAGTCGATCATCGACCCGACGAGGTCCTTGGCGCGTTCGGCCAGCGGGATGGTGGGTGCGGTGGGTGCGGTGAACGTCATTGGGGCATCTCACTTCTGGATGAGTTCGCGGGGGAAGCTGGTGAACGTCTCGACCCCGGTCGGGCTCACCCGAACCGACTCCGACAGCTCGAAACCGTAGTTCTCCATCCACATTCCGCAGATGATGTGAAAGGTCATGTTGGTCTCCAGGATCGTCTCGTCTTCGGTGCGGATGCTGATGGTGCGCTCACCCCAATCCGGCGGATATCCGATTCCGATGGAATAGCCGAGACGAGAGGGCTTTTCGAGACCGTACTTGGCCAGCGTCCAGTTCCAGGTGGAGGCGAGTTCCCGGGTGGCCACCCCGGGGCGGATGGCGTCGAGGACATTGTTGAGGCCCTCGGCGGTGGCCTGCGCGACGTAGTCGAGATCCTTCGACGGCGTGCCGAGCGCGACCGTGCGGGCCAGCGGGCAGTGATACCGGTTGTGCGCGCCGGTGAGTTCGATGACGACGGCCTCGTTGTTCGCGAACGTGCCCTGATGCCAGGTCAGATGCGGGGTGTCGGCGGCGGCGCCGGTCGGCATCATCGGGACGATCGCCGGATAGTCACCGCCGAAGTCCTCGGTCCCGGTGATCTGTGCCTGCGAAATGGCCGCCGCCGCATCGCATTGCCGCACCCCGACCTCGACGGTGTCGATGGCGGCGCGCATCGCCTCCGAACACACCATCCCGGCCTGGCGCATCAGCTGGATCTCCGCCTCGGACTTCACCGATCGCACCCAGTTGACCAGTTCGAAGCCGTCGACGAGTTTCCACTCCGGGATCGCGTTGTACAGCGCGCGGTACGCCTTGGGCGTGAAGTAGTGCGAATCCATCTCCAGGCCAACCGATCCGGCTCGAGACGCCGGGGCAATCAGATGCCGCTGTCGCAGCGCCCACGCCACCCAGTCGAAGGGATGCACATGCGGGCGATGCACGTAGCTCTCCGGATAGCCGACGATCTGCTCCTCTGGCAGCCACGTCGTGCGGTGTGCGCCATGGGCATCCATCTCGCGGGCGAAGAACACCAGCTCACCCTCGATGGGGACGAACAGCATCTGCGGGGTGTAGAAAGACCACGCGTTGTAGCCGATGAGGTAGAAGAGGTTGGCCGGTTCGGTGACGATGAGTGCCGAGAGCCCCTGCTGATCCATACGCTCCCGCACGCGGGTCAGCCGGTCGGCGTACTCGCTGTCGGTGAACAGCTGGGTTCCGAGATACACCTAGCGCTTCCTCTGCCGTATCGGGGTGGATGTGTACTTGACGTCGAGGAACTCCTCGATGCCGAGCCGACCGCCCTCGCGGCCGAGCCCGGACTGCTTGACACCTCCGAACGGGGCGGCCGGGTTGGAGACGAGGCCGGTGTTGAGTCCGACCATACCCACTTCGAGCGCATCGGCAATCTCGGCGAGGCGGTCGGCGTCGGCGGAGCAGACATAACCGACGAGACCCCACGGGGTGGCGTTGGCCATGCCGATCACGGCGTCGTCGGCGTCGGTGCCGTCGCCGTCGAACGGGATCAGCGCCGCGACCGGACCGAAGATCTCGGTGTGCATCAACTCCGCATCGCCGCTCACGCCGGTCAGCACCGTCGGCGGATAGAAGTGGCCGGGACCGTCGACGGACTCACCGCCACAACGGATCCGGGCACCGCGATTGACCGCGTCGGTGACGAGTCGCTCCACCTTGGCAACGGCCTTCGCTTCGACCAGCGGGCCCACCTGCGTGCCGTCGGCGGCGCCGTCGCCGACGGTCAGGGCGCGCATCCGCTGTGTGAGTCCGTCGGCGAACTCGTCGAAGACGCTGCGGTGGACGAAGATTCGATTGGCGGCGGTGCATGCCTGCCCCATGTTGCGCATCTTGGCGACCATCACGGCGTCGAGCGCGCGGTCGATGTCGGCGTCGTCGCAGACGATGAACGGTGCGTTGCCACCCAACTCCATCGAGGTTCGCATGACGTGCTCGGCGGCTTGCGCGATGAGGAGTTTGCCGACGTCGGTGGAACCGGTGAAGCTGACCTTGCGGGCCAGGCCCGAACGCATCCAGGCGCCGACGACGTCGGCGGGATCGGTGGTGGTCACGACGTTGAGGACGCCATCGGGGAGTCCGGCGTCGCGCAGCACCTCGGCGAGCAGGAGGCCGGTGAGGGGTGTGAGTTCGGCGGGTTTGAACACCATCGTGCAGCCGGCGGCGATGGCCGGACCGATCTTGCGGGTTCCCATCGCGAGGGGGAAGTTCCAGGGCGTGATGAGCACGCACGGGCCGACGGGACGTCGGGTGACGACGATCCGGTTGCCGCCGTCACCGGTGGTCGTCGCATCGCCGGGGATGCGGACCGCTTCTTCGGCGAACCACCGGAAGAACTCCGCGGCGTAGGTCACCTCGCCCCGGGCTTCGGCGAGGGGCTTACCCATCTCGGCGGTCATCACGGCCGCGAACTCGTCGGCGCGGTCGGTGATGAGTTGATAGGCGCGGGTGAGGATTTCACTGCGATAACGGGGACTCGTCATTGCCCACCGGGTCTGGTGTGCCGCCGCAGCTCGCAGGGCGACCATCGCGTCATCGGCGTCGGCATCGGCGACGGTGGTGAGGATTTCGCCGGTGGCGGGATTCTCGACGTCGAATCGGCGACCCGACGCGGCGGGTGTCGACCGGCCATCGACCAGCAGGTCGGTGGGGACGCGGTCGATCGCCGGGTGTGTGCGGGATTCGGTGGTGGTCATGCGTGTCTCCGGGGTGGGTGGGCGCTGTCAACGGGGAATCGGGCGCTGTGAACGGGGAATCGGGCGCTGTCAACGGGTTTCGGTGGTGGTGCGAGGATCTCGGCGAGGTGAGTGCCGGTGGCGGAGATGAGAGGATCGGTGGCGGCGAGGTGATCGACGGCCATGGCACAGCTGAACCCGTCGGTGATCACCGGGCCTCGTGGATCGGTGCGCAAGGCCGGTGCGAGGGCCTGCTCGGCCACCTGGCGGCTGACCTCGTAGTGACCGCGTTCGAAACCGAAATTGCCGGCCACGCCGCAGCATCCGTCGGCGGTGTGAACGGTCACACCCAGTCCGCGCAGCGCGGCTGCGCCGGTCGACGCCCCGAACGTGGCGTACTCATGGCAGTGGGTCTGCAGCGTCACCGTCTCGGGTAGGTCCTCGGGGGTGAATCCCGCCTCGATCAACCGCGGGAGGAACGCGGCGACGCTGTGGACCCGCGCCGCCACCCGATGCGCGGCCGGGGAGTCGACGAGTTCGGGGAGATCCTTGCGTAGTGCCGATGCGCAACTCGGTTCGGGTACGACGATGGGGCGGTTGGTACCGTCGTCGAGGGTATCGGCGGTGCGGGCAAGGACCTTTCGGGCGTGGGTGAGCTGCCCGGTGGAGATCCATGTCAGGCCGCAGCAGGCGTCACTGCGGGTGCCGACCGCATCGCCGGTGGCGCCGAGGAGACGGGCGGTGGCCGTGGCCACCTGCGGCCGGAATGCGCGCGTGAAGGTGTCGACGAGGAGGATGGTGTCGGTGTGCGGGTCCGGGGCGGTCAATCCGTCCAGAGACCGCCGCACCCGGCGTCGGGTGGCGAAGGCGGGCATGGCGCGGCGGGCGTCGACACCGGCGAGCCGTGAGGCGACCCGTTGGAAGGGCCGTATGTGTAGGGAGCGGTTGACGATCGGTGCCGCCGCGGTGGCCGCGGGAAGCCACGCCGGCATCCAGCCCAGCGAATAGTGCGATGCGGGACGCAGTCGTCTCCGGTAGTGATGGTGCAGGAACTGCGACTTGTAGGACGCCATGTCGACGCCGGTCGGGCAATCCGACGAGCAGGCCTTACACGACAGGCACAGATCGAGGGCGTCGGCCACATCGTCGGACCGCCAGCCGGATTGGATGTCGGGGGCGGCGCGAACCATCTCCTGGAGCACGCGGGCCCGGCCGCGGGTGGAGTCCTTCTCGTCGCGGGTGGCCCGATAGGACGGACACATCACGCCGCCGCTGGAGCTTCGGCACCGTCCGACGCCGATGCATCCCTGGACGGCATGGATGAAGGGATCGAGTGTGGTTGGCGGCGTGGATGAGTCGTCGGTGTCCGACCACGGCCGATTGCTCACATCGGCCAACGCCAGATCTGCGGTGATCGGCGCGGGGTCGACGATGGCCGTGGGGTTCAGGATGCCGTCCGGATCCCAGATCCGCTTGAACTCACCGAATGCGGTGAGCATGGCCTGCGAGTACATGATGGGCAGCAACTCGGACCGGGCGCGTCCGTCACCATGCTCGCCGGACAGGGACCCACCATGGGCGACGACGAGTCGCGCTGCGGCCGTGCAGAATCGGCGCATCGTGTCCCGACCGTTGGCGGTACGGAGGTCGAAGGTGATGCGCACATGCATGCAGCCGGCGCCGAAGTGCCCGTACATCACCCCGGTGAGGTGATACTCGTCGAGCAGTGATTGGAAGTCGACGAGGTAGTCGGCGAGCCGGTCGGGGGCGACGGCCGCGTCCTCCCAGCCGGGCCAGGATTCGTACGCCGTTGCGGCGGTGGTGTCGTCCTCGGGTGGGCTGTCGACTGTGCTGTCGGTGACCAGTCGCGCCGACAATCCCGCACCGTCCTCGCGGATGCGCCACAGGGACTTTCGGATCTGCGGATCGTCGACGAGGACGGCATCGACCATCCGGCCCTGTGCTGTGAGGTGCTCGAGTAGTCGTTTGCTGGTCGACGCCACGTCGGGTTCGGAGATGGCCCGGGCACTGTGGTCGTCGAGGTCGATGAACAGCCACGACTTGCCATCGGGCAGGCCCGTGATGGTGTCGGGTCCGCGTCGGGCCGCCATGGTGGTGACGATGGCGTGATCGATCCCCTCGATCGCGGACGGTTCGAACGGCAGGATCGCCGGCACGTCGCGGGCGGCGTCGGCGACGGAACGGTAACCGACGCACAGCAATTGCTGCGACGTCGCGGCCGGTACGAGTCGTACGGTGGCGGCCACCACGATCGCGCAGCCGCCCTCGCTGCCGACGAGTGCGCGGGCGACGTCGAAGCCGTTCTCCGGCAACAGGTGCGCGAGGTGATAGCCCGATACCTGGCGTGAGATGGTCTCGAGTTCGGTGCGCAGGGGTCCGAGATTGCGTGCGATGAGCTCGCGCATCGACTCGGCGAGGTCGGCGGCGCGCGCCGTGGCGGTCGCGTCGCCGGGCCGGGTGGCGGCCAGTCCCGTTCGGGTTGCGGTGATCCGCAGGCCGTCGGCGGTGACGAGATCCAGTGACAGTACATGATCGCTGGTACGTCCGTACCGGACTGAATGGTTACCGCAGGCGTCGTTGCCGATCGCGCCGCCGATGGTGGCCCGGGACGCCGACGACGGATCGGGCGCGAAGGTGAGGGCACCGTCGGTGGCGTGTCCGACCGCGGTGGCGAGTTCGGAGAGGATGACGCCGGCGTCGGCGGTAGCGGTGCGGGCGTCGGCGTCGATCGTGCTGACCGTGGTCAGGTGACGTGAGAGGTCGACGACGATGCCGGCGCCGATCGCGTTGCCGGCCATGGAGGTTCCGCCGCCGCGGGCGACGATGGGGACTCGGTGACGATGACACAGACGCGCGGCAGTCGCCACCTCGTCGGCGCTGCGGGGAAACACCACCGCCAGGGGTGGGACGCGATAATTGGAGGCATCGTAGGAGTATTCGGCGCGTCGGCGTGATGAGTCGTCGACGGACAGACCGTGCGCGGCGAGGTCGGCGAGGACGGGCGAGCTCATCCGCCCAGCGCTCGTGCGCTCAGCGCCGATTCCAGTGCGGCGGTGAAACGGTCGACGCCGGTGGCGATCTCGTCCTCGGTGACCACCAGCGCCGGGATCAGACGGACGACGTTGCCGGCCGGCCCGCAGGTGAGGGTGAGCAGTCCGTGGTCGGTGGTGGCCTGCTGGACGGCCAGTGCGGCTGCCGGATCGGGGACGGTGCGCCCGCCGTCGCGGATGACGAACTCGATCCCGACCATCAGTCCGAGTCCGCGGACGTCACCGACAGTGTCGAAAGGTGCGGTGGCGTGGCGGATTCCGTCGACCAACTGTTGCCCGCGTATCCGGGCGTTCTCGACGAGGTCTTCGTCATCGATGACGTCGAGGGTGGCGATGGCGGCTGCCGCGGCGACCGCATTGCCGCCGTAGGTACCACCCTGCGAACCCGGCCATGCCTTGCTCATCACCTCGGTGGGGGCGGCGATCGCCGAGATCGGGAAACCGGAGGCGAGTCCCTTGGCGGTGATGAGGATGTCGGGGGTGAGGCCGTCGGCGTGCTGGTGTCCCCAGAACCGGCCCGTCCGACCGAAGCCCGACTGCACCTCGTCGACGATCAGCAGGATGCCGTGTGCGTCGGCACGTTCACGCAGGCCGTGGAGGAATCGAAGCGGGGTGGGCAGGTAGCCGCCGTCACCGAGGACGGGTTCGATAAGGAATGCGGCGGTGTCATTGGGGGCGACGCGCGAGGTCAGCAGGTAGTCGAGTTCGGCGAGCGCGAAATCGACGGCGGTCTCGACGTCCCACCCGTATCGGTAGGCGTAAGGGAAGGGCGCCATGTGAACACCGCCCATCAGCGGGGAGAAGCCGGCCGAGAAGCGGGTTCCGGCGCTGGTCAGACTGGCCGCGGCGACAGTGCGCCCGTGGAATCCGCCTTGGAAGACGATGATGTTGGGCCGTCCGGTGGCCATCCGCGCCAGGCGAACGGAGGCCTCGACGGCCTCCGAGCCGGAATTGGCGTAGAAGACCGAGTCGAGTCCGGGTGGGAGTACTCCGCCGAGCCGTTCGGTGAGTTCCAGCAGCGGCGTATGCATCACCGTCGTGTACTGGGCGTGAATCACCTTGGCGCACTGGGCTTGTGCCGCGGCCACGACGCGTGGGTGGCAGTGTCCGGTGCTGGTCACGCCGATTCCGGTGGTGAAGTCGAGGTAATCCCTGCCGTCGGTGCCGTGAATCCACGAACCCTGCGCGTGATCGACCACGACGGGCGTGGCCTGTTTGAGGATCGGCGACAACGATGCGGTCTGAGTGCGGGGTGCCACGGCGGTCATGGGTCCACCGTGAGGCCTCATCGTCGGATTGTCAACAATTAGACACCTTCTCTGCGTCGGGTGTGGAGGATTCCGGTGTGATCAAATGGTCTCGTGGGTGATACCAAGGTCGACGTTGTCGATATCGACGTCAGGGGTGAGGTGGACGTCGCGGCTGTTCACGACCGGATGTGCGAGTGGCTGCTGCGCCGCGGCGTCATCCGTGATGAGCGGGACAGCGCGCTCGGCGGCGGGGTGCTCTGGCTACCCGGACCGGCCGCCACCGCGACCGTCGACCTCGCCCCGGGTCATGAGATGTGTTCCGAGGGTGTCGAATTCGTCACCACGCGGCAGGTGTTCAGTCCGATCGAGCTGGTGGGGCGGGCCGCCCGGTGTCCACGCTGCAGTGGCGAGGAGGACTGCGACACCTGGCAGACCAGGTCATTGGATCTGTTCAACGAGTGGTGGGATTCCGATGGTGTCGACCTTCTCCCGTGCGCTCGGTGCGGTGCCGACCTGCGTACGAGTGACTGGGAGTGGGTGGACGGGGAACGCTGGGCACTCGGCGAGTTCGCCATCAGCTTCTGGAACTGGTGGCAGCCGCTGTCCGAGGAGTTCGTCGCCGACCTGACGCGAGAACTCGGTCACGAGACATGCGTGATCTCGGTGCGGATCTGATCACTCTTCGCTCGGGAACCAACGCATCCGGCTTCGGGGCGCCGTCAACGGAGTATCGGGCGCCGTCAACGGGATTCAGGGCGCTGTGAACGGGATTGAGAGCGCTGTCAACGGAATTCAGAGCGCTGTCAACGCGGCCGAGAGTGCCTCGAGGGCTTCGAGTGCGGCCTGCCACCGTTTCTCGCCGAGTCGCTCGGCGAGCGCGTCTGCGGCGGCACTGTGCTGCGGGTTGATTCGTCCGACCGCGGCGATCCCGGCGTCGGTGGGTGCGACGAGTTTGGCGCGGACGTGGGCGGGATTGTCCCGGTACGCGATCAGTCCGTCGGCGGCGAGGATGTCGGCGGTGCGCTGCACGCTCTGACGGGTGATGCCCATGGCGCGGGCGACGTCGGACACGGTGAGCGGACTTTCCCGGGTGGCAACGAGCACCTGCCACCGAGTCGCGGTCAGTCCGGCCGGGCGGGCCAGTTCCTCGGCGAGAGCGAGGAACTGGCGTTGAGTGCGGAACGCCGTCAGCGCCGACCGGCTCAAGAGTTCCTGATGAGAAGGCCTCTCTACTCATTGCTGACCCGCCGGTCTACTCATTGCTGACCCGCCGGCCGACAGAAGCCGGACGGATCGCGGTGGTCGTAGATCTGTAACTGCGCGAAGATCTCTCGGGCGAACTCCACCGGCGCGACGGCGGCCGCGGTGATGACGCTGCGTCCGGTGACGGCGGGAGCGTCGACGTAGTGGTCGGCTCCTCGATATCCCGTCGGCGCGAACTGCTCGGCGGCGTTCGAGGTGTGCGCGGTCGCCGAGGAGTCCGCCGCGTGCCAATCCGATCCGAACGGGGGATCTCCGGTGCCGGTAGCGTGGGGCGCATGGCTGCACCCGATCCGGTGGTGGTCCTGCTCGGTTCGCCCGACGCGCCACCCCCTCCCAACCTGGCCGAACTGGAGAAACTCGCCGATATCCGGCATGCCACCGCCGACGACCTGGGCGCCGTCCTGCCGGGCGCCGACGCCCTGGTGCTCTGGGACTACTTCTCCCGGGCGCTGCGCGAGAACTGGGCCGCCGCCGACTCGCTGCGGTGGATACACGTCTGCGCGGCCGGGGTGGACTCGTTGCTGTTCGACGATCTGGTCGCCGCCGATGTCGTCGTGACCAACGCGCACGGCGCCTTCGACCGCCCCATCGCCGAGTTCGTCCTGGCCTCGATCCTGGCCCGCGACAAGCGGTTACACGAATCCAAGCAACTGCAGCGGGAGCATCGGTGGCAGCATCGCGAAACCCTGATGGCCGCCGGTCGCTCCGCGCTGGTCATCGGCACCGGCGGTATCGGCCGCGAGATCGCGCGGTTGCTGCGGGCGTTCGGCATCGAGGTGACCGGGGCCGGACGCCGCGCCCGAACCGGCGACCCCGACTTCGGTGAGGTCCGCGAGTCCGCACAGCTGACCGACTACGTGGGCGACTTCGACACCGTCGTGGTGATCGCTCCGTTCACCGCCGAGACCGAGAACATGATCGATGCCGAGGTGCTGGCCGCGATGCGCACCGACGCGCACCTCGTCAACGTCGGCCGCGGCGCACTTGTCGACGAGGCCGCCCTGATCGAGGCGCTGCGCACCGGGCAGATCGGCGCGGCATCGTTGGATGTGTTCGTCACCGAACCGCTGCCCGCCGACAGCCCGCTCTGGGACATGGACAACGTGTCCATCTCGGCGCACATGAGCGGCGACGTCGCAGGCTGGCGGGACGTGATCGCCGCACAAATCCTCGACAACCTGCGACGATATGCCGACGATCCCGATGCGCAACTGTCGGCGACACTGAACAACGTCGTCGACAAGGTGCGCGGATACGTCGTGCCGGGCGGTCCGCCGACCGCCTGAAGTACTCTGTAGCGCGATGACCACCATCGTCTACTTCGTGATCGCCGCCATCGCACTGGCCGGAGCGGTGTTTCTGCTGTGGCTGGATCGCCGGCGTTCCTCGGTGACGCGGCATCAGCGCGCCATCTGGGGCGACGAGCACGACTTCAAGTTCCGTGAATCCGACTCCAAACTGCGGACGGTGTTCCGGCGCGCGACCATGAACGTCCCCGATCACATCGCGGTCCAGAACGTGGCCTACGGGCACTACGGCGGCGCCGAGGCGGTGGTGTTCGACCTCGCCGAGACCGCGACGGTGATCGCCGTCCGGCGGTCCACACCGTCGAGCGTGGTCGTCGACCTGCGCCACGAGGATGTCCTCGCGCCCGCCGAGGACGACGTCGAACTGCTCGGCGCGATGGGATCGCGGGTGATGTTCTCCAACAATCTCGACGCCGCGCGCCGCGTCTGCGACCGTCGCATGGTGGCGCTGGCCACCAAGGCACCCACCTACGTCGAGGTGCTGTGGAATGAGGGCAACTGGGCGCTGGGTTCGATCCCGCTGACCGATGACCCCGCCGAACTGGACACCGCCCTGGAGGTCGTGCGCCGATTCGCCGATCTGCTGCGGGTGCTGCCGCCGCTGCGGGAGCCGCAGGATGCGCCGGACCCGCGGGATCCGCACGGGCCGACGCGTGCCGAACTGGCCGATGAGAAGACCGACCACATGCGGGACAAGAATCGCCGCGCCCGACTCGAGGCCGCGGCCCGCGACGACGGCACCGACGGGGCGGCGCCGCCCACCCTGCTGAGCAAGCGTCCCGGCGGGGCGCGTCGCGGCGGTCCGGCCGAACGCCAGCCGGCCCCGCGTCGGGCCCGGCGCGACGTCGATCCCGGCTTCGATCCCACCGGCTCCGGTCCCACCGGCTCCGGTCCCGTTGAGGACGACGTCGACTTCGACGACGAGCCGCCCGCACCCGAGACCCGCATCGCGCCGCGGGCCACACGCACCGGCCCCAGCGAGATGCCGGTGCGGCGCAACCGCCACCGGCGCCAGTGATCTCCGGCCGCGACCCGATCAGTTCAGCAAGAGAGTGAGTTCGCCCGTGTCTGCGCCCACCCCCCAGCCCACCGTCGACGCCGCCGACCGTGACGTTCTCGCCGCCCTGGTCACCGAACTGTCGGTGGTCCACGGGCGGGTGACGCTGTCATCGGGTAAGGAAGCCGACTACTACGTCGACCTCCGCCGGGCGACCCTGCATCATCAGGCGTCCCCGCTGATCGGCACCCTGATGCGGCAGCTGACCGCCGACTGGGACTTCGACGCGGTCGGCGGGCTGACGCTAGGTGCCGATCCGGTGGCCACCGCGATCATGCACGCCCCGGGTCGCGCCATCGACGCGTTCGTCGTCCGCAAGGCCGCCAAGGCGCACGGTATGCAGCGCCGCATCGAGGGACCCGACATCGTCGGCAAGCGGGTACTCGTCGTCGAGGACACCTCCACGACCGGCGCGTCACCGTCGACGGCCGTCGAGGCCGCCCGCGAAGCCGGCGCGATCGTGGTCGGCGTGGCGACCGTCGTCGACCGCGCGACCGGCGCCGACGCCGTCATCGAGGCGTTGGGTGTGCCCTACCGTTCACTGCTCAGCCTGGCCGACCTCGGCCTCGCCTGAGGTCGGTGACACCGGAAACGGCGTCGGGTCCGGCGGCGCCCGGCCCCACCGAATGGCAGTCGGCGTCGACCCCACCCGTCGGGGTGGGTCCCTGGTCGGCCGAACACGACGGCCCGGTCCCCGACGATCCCCGCTACGACCCGGAACTGCTCGCCGACGGCGACACCCGCAATGTGGTTGACGCCTACCGCTATTGGACGCGCGAGGCGATCGTCGCCGACATCGACGCCCGCCGCCACCCGTTCCACGTCGCGATCGAGAACTTCGCCCACGACGCCAACATCGGCACGGTGGTGCGCACCGCCAACGCGTTTGCCGCCGCCGCGGTGCACATCGTCGGACGGCGACGCTGGAATCGCCGGGGCGCCATGGTGACCGACCGCTATCAGCGTCTCGAACATCACGACACCGTCACCGACCTCATCACCTGGGCTCGGGAGCGTGGCCTGGCGATCGTCGCCGTCGACAACACACCCGGCGCGGTGCCGCTCGAGACCGCGGATCTGCCCCGGGACTGCATCCTGCTGTTCGGGCAGGAGGGCCCCGGGGTGAGCGCCGATGCACTATCCCGGGCCGACCTGACGGTGTCGATCGCCCAGTTCGGGTCCACCCGCAGCATCAATGCCGGTGTGGCGGCGGGCATTGCGATGCACGCGTGGATTCGGCAGCACGCCGATCTCGGGCAGGCGTGGTGATGGCGGACCTCAGATGCGGATCTCGCGCTTGAGGATCTAGCCGGTCGGACCGAGAGTCCGTCGACGGTTCGGATGCGTGGGCGGCTCTAGCACAGCGACGCGACGAAACCGGGGTTCGAGGCGGCTCTCGACCGGTTTCGCGCGGTCTCCTGGCAATCGGCCGCGCACGTGATGGCAGAGGAGATCGGCGCGGCCATCGAGAAGACCGACGAGATCCGGCAGCGCGTCGAGGCGGGGGACATCGATCTCGGGGATGAGTGATCCGGCCGGACTTGCCGGAGAGCGAACATCAGGTGAACGGACCTCTACGCCGATCGCGATTCTGCCCACCTGGCACCGGCCCCTCTTGCCCGGGCGTATGGGCATGCGCGAGAGTGTTTCCCATGCATGTCCCGTCGCTGTCGATGCGTCTCCGTACTGTCCTGGTCTCGTTGGTCGCCGTCCTCGCCCTCGTCGGCGCGGGTACCGCGCAGGCTGCACCTGCTCCGGTGGCTCCGCCGGCGGGTTTCTCCACCGCACAGCTCGTCGGCCCGTTCGCCTCGGACGTCCCGCCCGGCGGAACCTACATCCCGATCCTCGACGGCTTCGCATCGGTCAAGGCCGACCATCCCGAGATCATCCGGCAGAACCTGTCGAAGGTCATCGCCATCAACAACGACGCCACCCCGGTGCAGCAGGCCGACGCGTTGGCGATCAACTACGACGACCGCATCGTGTCGCTGTCGGAGGCGTTGGGCGCCAAGGTCGGTGCCACCTTCCGGCAACTGCTCACCGAGGGTCGGATCCCCGAGGTGGCACAGCTGGTGGAGGGTGACACCGCGCGGGCCGGGATTCCGTTGCAGACCACCCTGATCGAGAAGCAGTACTACAACAACCCACGGCCCTTCGTCGTTGCGCCGACTCAGATCAAGCGCTACAACCGGCCGGGTTCGGATCTGTACCCCGCACTCGCGGGCAACGGGTCGTATCCGTCGGGCCACACCAGCCAGGGCTACTTGATGGGTGCGCTGATGGCCTACTGGCTGCCCGAGCTCGGACCGCAGATTCTCGCGCGTTCCGGCGAGATCGGCTATGGCCGAATGGTTCTCGGTGTGCACTACCCGCTCGACGTGATGGGCGGGCGGATCATGGGACTGGCCGTCGCCGCCGAGCGACTGGCCGACCCGGCGTTCGCGAGGCTCGTCGACAGTGCCGGTGTCCAGTTGCGTACCCAGCTGTCCGCCGCGCTCGGCACCTCGGTGGCGCAGGCCGTCGCCGCGGACACGCCGTATCTGAGCGACACCGCTGCCGTCGCAGAAGCCGATGAGCAGATGACCTGGGGCTTCGCGCGGATCATCCCGAATCAGGCCAATGCGATCCCGGCGCAGGCCGCCGCGCTCCTGCGTGGCCGCTACCCGAACCTGACCGACGCGCAGCGGCTGGACATCCTGCGTCGCACCGCGATTCCGGCCGGCTACCCGCTCGATCAGAGTGGCGCCGATGGCGGCTGGTTGCGGATCAACCTCGCCGCGGCGCTGGCGGGGTAGCGGGCGGCTCGTCGTCGGCAACTCTGGGCGAAAGTGGGGGAAGAGATTTCTTCCCCCACTTGTCCGTTCGCTCCCGAGGAGTTTCTGCCGCAGAACGCAAAGAGTGGGGGAGGAACGTTCCTCCCCCACTTTTCGCAGTTTGGCCGGCTCGGCGTCGGCGGCTCACAGCCAGTGCGGCGCAGTCACTTCCGCGGAGGTCTGCACACCGGAGTTCTGCGCACCGACGGTGGTGCGCTCGGCCATCCAGCCGACGACGGCCGACAACTCGCCGCGCACCTCGATGCGCTCACCGGCGAAATCCGGGTCGACGTCGGTGATGCCGGCCGGCGTGATCAGCCGGAGTTGCGCACCGCTGCCCTTGCGAGCCCATGCGCCGACGATGTCGCCGAACAGGTCGAGCAGCACGGCCTCGGGGAAGTCGGCGAAGGAGCCACCCGCGCCGAGATCGATGGTGTGGATCCAAACCTCCCGGGTGCGCATCCACGCGGTCTCCGCGGCCGGAACCGTGCGACCCTGGATAGTCTTGACCTGTGCCTCCCACTTCTCGGTGGGCAGCCGACGCCACGCCTCGTCGAGGCGTGCCGCGGTGTGATCGACGAGGTTGCGCAAGGGCTGCGCACCCAACGTCGATCCCTCCTCGATCTCGGTGTTGCGTTGTGTGGCCGAGGAATACATCGGTGTCTCGACTCCGGTCGCGGCCCAGATCATCAGGTTGCACAGGGCGGCGGCGTTGTAGCCGACGTGCGCGACGAGATGTTTGCGTGACCAGCCGGGCAGCAGTGACGGCCCGGCGAGCTCGTCGTCGGAGACGCGTGCCAGGTGCTGCACGAAGTACGCGGTTCCGTTGCGGGCGATGGCCAGTTGCTCGTCGAGGGGGAGCTGGTGGAAGCCCGCGATGTCGGTACTCACCGCGCTGACGTTACTTGACAATGGTCTTGTTCCGGACGGTTCCGAGGCCCTCGACGGTGACCTCGACGGTCTGGCCGTCGCCGATGTAGCGGGCCGGCTTGCGGGCGTGGCCGACGCCGCCGGTGGTGCCGGTGATGATGACGTCGCCCGGGTTGAGGGTCACGATGTGCGAGATGTACTCGACGAGTTCGGCGGGCTTGAACACCAGGTCATCGGTGGTCGACTCCTGCATGACCTCGCCCTCGAGGCGGGTCTCGATGCGGCTGCCGAGCTCGTAGTCGGTGTCGAGCCACGGCCCGAAACCGCTGGTCTTCTCGAAGTTCTTGCCCTGATCCCACTGCAGGGTGCGGTACTGGTAGTCACGCATCGTGTAGTCGTTGATGACCGAAAAGCCGGCGATGTGGTCGGCCGCCGAAGCGGCGCTGACCTGGTAGGCCTGCTTGCCGATGACGACGGCGAGCTCGGCCTCCCAATCGAGCTGTGAGGCAGCGTATTCGGGGACGACCACGTCGTCGTACGGTCCCGTGAGGGCATCGGCGACCTTGAGGAACAGGGTGGGGTACTCCGGCAGGTCGCGGCCCATCTCCTTGATGTGCGAGGCGTAGTTCAGACCGACGCAGAACATCTTGCCGGGGCGGGGGATCACCGGGGCGTAGTCGGCGTCATCGAGGGCGACGGTGGTGCCGTGGGCGTCCTCGGCGATGTCGCGCCAGTTGTCTTGGGCAAGAAGGGCTCCCAGGTCGGCATAGCCGTCGATCACGGTCGCGGTGGTCTCGTCGACGCGGGCGGCGGTAGTGGTGCCGGCAAGGCGGAGGGTGGTGAGTTTCATCGGGTGGGCTCCTTTTCGTGGTGGCCGAGTTCCGGCAGATTGTCGCGTGGTGTGGTCTAGATCTCGACAAATCGACCAGCGGGGGGTACTTCTGGATCTGCGAGCGATCGAAGTGCAGGCGCTCCATGATCGGGGCGTCGGAGAAGGTGAACACGTCGATGCCGGGATCGGTGGCCAGTGACCAGGGCACCCAGGAGGGGATGACCACGAGGTCGCCGGTGGACAGTTCGCGGCGGTCGTCGCCGATGGTGACCTCGCCCTCGCCATCGAACACCTGGAAGACGGTGGAGCCGACGTCGCGGCGGGTGGCGGTCTGGGCGCCGGCGCGCAGGCGGTGGAACTCGGCGCGGATGGTCGGCATGACATCGCCGCCGGTGGTCGGGTTGGTGTAGCGGACGGCGGCATGGCCGGGTTCGGTGGTCGAGGCGTAGCCCTCGGTCTCCAGCTCGAGCTGCTCGCGCAGCGCGGCGTCGGTGTACTCCCAGCGGTAGCACGCGATCGGCGAGCTGACCTTGGCGTCGAGCCCGACCAGCGGACGCAGGCCGGGGTGGCACCACAGGCGTTCGGACCGCGAGACCTCGGGCATCGACTCGTCGGTGACGCCGTCGGAACCGAATTCGAAGAAGCCGGTGTCGGCGTAGTAGCTGAACGGGATGTCCAGGCCGTCGATCCAGGCCATCGGCTGGTCGGTCTCGTTGTGGTGGCCGTGGAAGTTCCAGCCAGGGGTCAGCAGGAAGTCGCCGCGGCGCATCGCGACCGGGTCACCGTTGACGACGGTCCACACGCCCTCGCCCTCGACGACGAAGCGGAAGGCGTTCTGGCTGTGCCGATGCTCCGGTGCGGTCTCGCGCGGTCCGAGGTACTGGATCGCGGCCCACAGGGTCGGGCTGACGTACGGGCGTCCACCCAGACCGGGGTTGGCCAGCGCGATCGCGCGGCGCTCGCCGCCGCGGCCGACGGGCACCAGCTTGCCGGCCTGCTCGGCCAGGGGCAGGAGCTCGGCCCATCGCCAGACGTAGGGGATCGCCTGGGGCGCGGGCGACATCGGCATCAGGTCGCCGATCTGGGTCCACAGCGGGATCAGGTTGGCGGCGTTGAAGTCGGAATACAGGGCGTCGAGGGCCGCGTCCTCGTCGGGGGCGGTGTCGGTCCCGCTGGGGGTGGTGGTGGTCATCGCGTTCTCCGTCTGGCTATGGGATGGATCACTGCTCTCGACGGTAGGGGGAGGGCGAGGTGAAGATCCCGAAGTTTCTGTACAGCAGAAACGGAGTGGGCGCCGGCGGTCAGGGTTCGAGGTCGGCGACGTCGACCTCGATCTCGTGCACACACCTCCGCATCTGTCCGATCAGCGGCCCGCGGGCGTGCTGCTCGTAGCGGGTGGACGGGACGGCGACGGTGATCGCGCCGAGGGTCAGACCGCGGTGATTGTGGATGGCCATGCCGAAGGCCGACACCCCGTTCTCCGACAGTTGCAGGTTGATGCCAACGCCGGAGTCGCGGATCGTGCGCAGCGACGCGCTGAACGCGGCGAACTCGTCGGCCGGCAGTCGGGGATCGGCGTCGTCGCGCCGCTGTTGACCATCGGGCAGCAGGTAGAGATGGGTGAGCACCGCCTCGTCGAGTTCGGCGAGCAGAGCCCGCCCGCCCGCGGTGCGGTGTGCGTCGAGCACCTGGCCCTGCCGATCGCCGACCCTCAGGATGGTGGCGGATTCGGCCGAGTAGAGGAATCTCGCCTGGGTGCCGACCCGGATCACCAGGTTGGAGGTCTCGCCGGTCTGGGCGGTCAGCGCCTCGAGGTAGGGCCGCGCGCGATCGGTGAGGTCGCGGGTCCAGCCGCGTCGTGCCGGTCCGGCTCCGAGTGCCGGTCCGGGGTGATAGACGCGATGCTCGTCCTGCACGGCGAAACCGCGGTACACCAGCATCGCGAGGAGTCGGTGGGCGGTGGAGTTGGCCACCCCGAGCTCGGCGGCCGCATCCGACAATCGCACCGCGCCCACGTCACGGAGCAGCACGACCAGGCGCAGGGCACTGTCGACGGAGGTGATGACGTACGACGGCCGCTCGATCACGCGTTTCTGCATAGCAGAACAATATTGCGACGGTTGTGGTGTCCATCACTGTGATCGTCATGACCGCTTCACCGCACAGCACCCACGTCCCGCGTGATGCGGCGGCACGCCACGGCCTGTCTCCACGTCGCGCCGCCATCACCGTCACCGCGTGCTGGCTCTTCGTCGTCTTCGACGGATATGACCTCATCGTCTACGGCAATGTCATCGGCAGCCTGCAGAGGGAATGGGGGATCAGTGCTTCGACCGCCGGAACCCTCGGCAGCCTCGCCTTCCTCGGCATGATGATCGGCGCTGTCCTCCCGGCCGGCTCTCCGACCACATCGGCCGACGCGACGCCATCGTCGGATGCGCCGTCGTGCTGTCGGCGTTCACCGCCGCCTGCGCGTTCGCACCCGGACCGGTCACCTTCGGCATCCTGCGACTGATCGCCGGGCTCGGCCTCGGCGGTCTGGTGCCGACGGCCAACGCCCTTGCCGCCGAACTCGTTCCGGATCGCTGGCGCTCGCCGGTGGCCACCCTGATGATGTCGGGTGTCCCGCTGGGCGGATCGGCGGCCGCGCTCATCGGCATGTCGGTCATCCCTGCCTGGGGGTGGCAGCCGATGTTCCTGTTCGCCCTCATCCCGCTGGCGCTGCTGGTCCCGTTGGCCTGGCTCGTCTTTCCCGCGGCGCACGTGCATCACGTCGGGCATCCGGTCGGATTCCGGGTGCTGCTGGGCGAGCGCTATCGCACCCTGAGCATTCTGTTCGCCATCGCCACCATGTTCACGCTCCTGGCCTGGTACGGACTGGGGACCTGGCTGCCCAAACTGATGCAGTCGACAGGCTCCGATCTCGGCAGTGCCCTGACCTTCGCGCTCGCCCTGAACCTGGGCGCGGTGCTCGGATCGATCGTGACCGCCTGGGCCGGAGCGCGATTCGGTGCGGTGCGCACCGCCGTGGTGGCGGCGCTCGTCGCCGGCGGTGCTCTGCTGTTCCTGGTGACCGGACCGACCACCGCCATGATCTATGTGATCTTCGTCCTCGCCGGCGTGGGTACCCACGGGACCCAGTGCCTCATCATCGCCGCGGTGGCCTCGGCATATCCAACACCGTTGCGCGGCACCGCACTCGGCTGGGCGCTCGGCGTCGGACGTATCGGTGCCGTCGCGGCACCGCAGATCGGCGGCTGGCTGATCGCCGCGGGGCTCGGTGCGAACTCCAACTTCATCCTCTTCGGTGTCAGTGCGTTGATCGCCTCGGTGGTGCTTGTCGCGGTCTCCGCGGTGCGTGGCCCGCAGCCGGCCGCCGTCGCCCCGTCCACGGTCGCCGCCTGAGCGTCGGTGAACCCTGGTCCGTCACCGGTTCTCCCTCATCCTCATCTTCAGATCGGAGTCAGAAATGTCATTGTCAACCTCCCGGGTCCTGATCGCCGGCGGCGGAATCGGCGGTGCCGCCGCCGCACTCGCCATGGCGCGCAAGGGTGCCTCGGTCACCCTCTTCGAACGCGCCGCCGAGTTCGGTGAGGTCGGTGCCGGACTGCAGATCGGCCCGCACGGAGCACGCATGCTCGACTCGTGGGGTCTGCTCTACACCGCCTTGCAACGCGGCGTGCTGCCCGGCAACATCGTCTTCCGCGACGCCGTCACCAGCGAGGAACTGACCCGCATCGATCTCGGTACTGAGTTCCGGAACCGTTACTGCGGACCGTATTTCGTCATCCACCGCAGCGATCTGCACTCGCTCATCATCGACGCGGCGCGTGCGGCCGGCGCCGAACTGCTCACCGGACAGACCGTCGCCGACGTCGTCACCGAAGGTGACCGGGCGGTGCTCTCGACCGCCGACGGGCAGGCCCACGAGGCCGACGTGGTGCTGGCGATGGACGGCCTGAAATCCCGTCTGCGCCGCAAGCTCTCCGACGACGAACCCGTCGCATCCGGATATGTCGCCTACCGTGGCACCTTCCCGCGGGACGAGGTGTCCGCCGGTGCCGACATCACCGACGTGGTCGGCTACATCGGACCACGCTGCCACTTCATCCAGTACCCGCTGCGCGGCGGCTCCATGCTCAATCAGGTCGCGGTGTTCCAATCTCCCAAATATCTTGCGGTCGAGCAGGATTGGGGCGGGCCCGAAGAGCTCGCGCACGCCTACGATCACTGCCACGAGACCCTCCGCTCCGCCACCGATCACCTCTGGCGGGACCGGTGGTGGCCGATGTATGACCGTGAGCCCATCGAGAACTGGGTCGACGGCCGGATGATCCTGCTCGGTGACGCCGCGCACCCGCCGCTGCAGTACCTCGCATCCGGCGCGGTGATGGCGATCGAGGACGCCAAGTGCATCGCCGACTACGCCGAAGAGGAACTGGCCCTTGGTGGTTCGGATGCGTGGGACCGCACCCTGGCCGCGGTCAACGCCGAACGGGCGCCGCGCTGCAACCGCATCCTGACCACCGGCCGGATGTGGGGTGAGCTCTGGCATCTCGACGGGGTGGGCCGCATCGCCCGCAACGAACTGTTCCGGACCCGGGACACCTCGAGCTACAAGTACACCGACTGGCTGTGGGCCTACTCCAGCGACCGCACCCCCGCGGGCGCGTTGACCGTGTGAGTTGCCGGACTGAACCGCCCCGGGTTTGTCGGAGGCTCTCGAACCTGTGAAGGATGGAGAGCATGGCAGCACCACGGAAGTACAGCGTTGAAGGACAGGCAACGCGGATGGTGGTGGAAGCCCGCAACGACCCGGCTACGCGCGGCCGGGAGCGCTCAAAAGGATCGGTGATCAGCTCGGCGTGCCACCGGAGGCGTTGCGTACCTGGGTCAAGCAGGCCGAGACCCCACGACCCCACATCGACCGGCGCAGTCTGAAAGCAATAGGGACTGCCAGGGAAGGGGGTGGGTCATGGGGATCGGGTGGCGTGGGGTGACCATCCGCGCATCGTGGGATTGCGTCGTGCCGATGCCGGATTCGTGCGGCGCAGCGACACCGTCGGACTACGGCCCAGCGATCCGGTCGGTCCCGCTCACGGCGTGCCGTCGCCGGGCATCCCGCACACCAGCGGGCTCGGCATGGGATTTCAGGGCCCACGGTAGCTCGCCGGTGTCGAGGGTCGATCAGACCGAACCGGTGCCGCGATCCTCGACCGACGTGGGTGTGGCCGTGACGTCCTCGTCGACGATCCCCTTCTTGGCGGCGCGGTGTCGGCGGTACCACTCGATGAGCATCGGGGCCACCGAGATCACCACGATGAGGATGAAGATCGGTTCGATGAGCTTCTGCACGATCTCGAAGCCACCCAGCCAGTAGCCGAGCAGCACGATGCCGGCACCCCAGACGATGGCGCCGACGACGTTGTAGATGGCGAACACCGTCCACTTCATCCGCGCGGCACCCGCCACGATCGGGGCCAGGGTGCGCACGATGGGCACGAACCGGGCCAGGAAGATCGTGATCGGGCCGTGCTTCTCGAAGAAGTCGTGGGCCTCGGTGAGGTAGCGCTCCTTGAGGAATCGGGCGTCGGGTCGGAACATCTCGGTGCCGACGAACCGGCCGATCCAGTAGCCGATCTGGCCGCCGATGATCGCGGCGACGGGCACGAAGATCAGCAGTTGCCACAGCGAGGCGAACTTGTCGATGCCCTCCTTACCGCCGGCCGCGACGACCATGCCCGCCACGAACAGCAGCGAGTCACCGGGCAGGACCGGAAACAGCACCCCGGACTCGATGAGGATCACCAGGAGCAGGCCCCAGAACGCCCAGGCGCCGAACCAGCTGAGCACGTTGATGGGGTCGAGGATGCCCGGCAGTGCGACCGCGGTGGTCGTGGCCTGGGCGAGAGCGGAATCGATCACGGGTCACCAGGCTACTTGGTCGGCCTGTGAGACGGCCAAAACCCGCTGCGGGTCGCCTGGGCGACGTGGCGTCGCCTCAGGAGGCTGCGGGCGGGACCTGTGACGGTTCGGGCGCACGGTCGTCGACGGGTTCCTCGACGATCCCGCGGCGGGCGCGGAGGACGCGCTTGCCGACCTCGGAAATGATCGGCAGCACCGAGACGAAGACGATGAGCAGGAAGATGTAGTCGACGTTGTCGCGGATGAAGGCGATCTGGCCGAGGAAATACCCCAGCAGGGTCACTCCGGCGCCCCACGCGATGGCACCGACGATGTTGTAGGTGAGGAAGATCGAGTAGCGCATCTTGGCGGCCCCGGCGACGAGCGGGGCGTAGGTGCGCACGATCGGCACGAATCGGGCCAGCACGATGGTGATCGGCCCGTGCTTCTCGAAGAACTCGTGCGCCTCGATGATGTACTTCTCTTTCAGCACCCGCGCGTTCGGCTTGAACAGGGAGTATCCGAGCCGGTTGCCAATGAGATAGCCGACCTGATCGCCGAGGAAGGCGGCGATCGGAATGGTGACCAACAGCACCCACAGCGGTGCGAAGGGTTCGATGTCGGCGGACTTGGCGGCCACGATCAGGCCCGCGGTGAACAGCAGCGAGTCACCCGGAAGCAGCGGAAACAGCAGGCCCGACTCGATGAACACGACGAGGAGGAGCCCGGCGAGAATCCATGTGCCGAACGAGTTCAGCAGGTTGACGGGATCCAGGAAACCCGGGAGCAGTGCCAGATTTGTCGTGTTTGCGGCCAACGCGAAGTTCGTCACGGAAATTCAGGGTACCGGGTGGATATGAGTGTCTGGTGAATCCGTCGTGTGCCGACATCCCGGGCCGCTGCGCGCCGGTGGCTCGACCTTGACATACTGAATCCGAGTGGACCCGCTCACACGGTGAGAAGACGCCTACCCGGTTGGAGGACGTGACATGCCCATAGCAACCCCAGAGCAGTACGCCGAGATGTTCGCCAAGGCGAAGGAGGGTGGCTACGCGTTCCCGGCGATCAACTGCACGTCGTCGTCGACGATCAACTCGGCCATCAAGGGTTTCGCCGACGCCGGCAGCGACGGCATCATCCAGTTCTCGACCGGTGGCGCGGAGTTCGGTTCCGGGCTCGGCGTCAAGGACATGGTGACCGGTGCGGTGGCACTCGCCGAGTTCGCGCACGTCGTCGCCGCGAAGTACGGCGTGACGATTGCGTTGCACACCGACCACTGTCCGAAGGACAAGCTCGACACCTACGTGCGGCCGCTGCTGGCGATCAGCCAGGAACGCGTCGACGCCGGCAAGAACCCGCTGTTCCAGTCGCACATGTGGGACGGCTCGGCCGTGCCGATCGACGAGAACCTCGAGATCGCGCAGGAGCTTCTGGCCAAGGCGGCCGCGGCCAAGATCATCCTGGAATGCGAGATCGGTGTGGTCGGCGGTGAAGAGGACGGCGTCGAGGCGGAGATCAACGACAAGCTGTTCACCACCCCCGAGGACTTCGAGAAGACCGTCGACGCGTTGGGAACCGGTGAGAAGGGTCACTACCTGCTCGCCGCCACCTTCGGCAACGTCCACGGCGTCTACAAGCCGGGCAACGTGAAGCTGCGTCCCGACGTACTCAAGACCGGTCAGGAGGTCGTCGTCAAGAAGTTGGGCCTCGCCGAGGGATCCAAGCCGTTCGACTTCGTCTTCCACGGCGGATCGGGATCGCTCAAGAGCGAGATCGAGGAGGCGCTGAGCTACGGCGTCGTCAAGATGAACGTCGACACCGACACCCAGTACGCCTACACGCGACCCATCGCCGGGCACATGTTTGAGAACTACGACGGTGTGCTCAAGGTCGACGGCGAGGTCGGCAACAAGAAGACCTACGACCCGCGTGTGTGGAGCAAGAAGGCCGAGGCGAACATGAGTGAGCGCGTCGTCGAGGCCTGCACCGACCTGAAGTCGGTGGGCAAGTCGATTAGCGCATGACCTGACGGGTCCGAGGGGACCCGGCACAGACCGACGGCGGCGTCCCGGATGATTCCGGGGCGCCGTCGGCGTGTCGGGGGCGACGGGTGCTCGGCCTCAGAGGGTGAGAAGCCCGACCAGGACTCCGATGGCCAGCAGCACCATCACGGTGGCCGCCGTGATGATCAACAGATCCGGTCGGTGCTTGCGCGTGTGGCCGGGCGACGCAGAGGTGGCCCTGGACGGCGACGGGCGACCGGCCGAGTCGTGGGGGCCGCGGACCGGGCGGCGGGGATCAGCGGCGCGGGAATCGGTGCCGCGGGGATCGTTGGCTCGGGGATCGGCGGCGGCGCGGGGATCGATGGGATGGGGGCCTGCGGCGGGCGGACCGGCCGGACGTGGTTCGGCGATCTGCGGCGCGGGCGCAGCGGCCTGCGGGGAGCCCGGCGCACGCGGACCGCGGAACGCGGTCGGTGCGGGTTCACTGGGCTGCGGCAGTCGTGGAGTGGGATCGTCGGACCCGGCGATGACCGCCGCCGGGACGGGGAGGCCCTGCGGCGGGGCCGCTGGGGCCTCGGGTGCAACGGGCTGGGCCCCGGGCGGGACGGCTGGAGCCGCGAGTGGGGCTGGCGGAGCCGCGGATGGAATGGGTGGAGCCCCGGGTGGGACAGGGCCGTCGGCACGTGGGCCCGGAACCGGACGCGCAAGAGCGTCGGCATGATGCGCACCGGGCATCGGGCCGCGGACATCGGGTGCGGCCGGACGCGTCCCCATCGGCAGCGGTGGACGGTCCGGCGGCGGAATGGGCCGCTGGTGGCGCCCGCGACCGTCGATCCGGCGCGTCTCGGCGGCCTCGTGACCGGGGTCTGCCGCGGACGGATCGCCCGCGGCGCGATCACCGGTCACTGCGGATCGCAGACCTTCCAGTCATCGCCCTGCTTCTGCAGATTGATGGCAACCCGCTGTGGCTGGTCCGGGGTGCTCGTGTTCAGCGCGGTGACCTCGACGACCGCACTGTTGCCGCCGTCGTCGATGCGCACCGCATTGACCGACTCGACCTTGGTCAGCTCGTTCTTGGCCTTCTGGGTCTGGTAGAGCTTCGTCCAGTCCGCGTCGTTCATGTTGGTGTAATAGGCCAACTTCGCGCCACAGGTGACGTCACGAAGCGTCGCGAGATCGCCCTCGTACAGAGCGGTGGTGAAGGTGGTGGCGGTATCGGCCGCCTCGTCTTCCGGTGCCACCGGCCGCAATTGGAAGTAGGCGAAGATACCTCCGGCGATCACCACGAGCGCGATGATGATCCCGAGAACGGCGAGCAGTGCACCGCGGCCCTTCCGGGGCGTGGCCTTCTTGGGTTCCTGCGTACCCGGAATGACCTGCGGCTGATGGGCTGTCGTCGACCAGCCTGCAGTCGCCGATCCGGCGGAGGCCTTGGCGGCGGACGCACCTGCGGCCACGGCACCCCCGGCCACGGCTGCACCGGCGACCGCTGCACCGGCGCCCCTGGTGGCCGACTGCTCATCCTGCTGCGGGGCCCCGGATTGCTGCGATGCCTTGTTGAGGATGACGGTGTCGGCATCGTCGCCCGCGACATCGTCTGCGGTGTCGGTGGTTTCGGTCTCGGCGACGTCTGCCGCATCAACCTCGTCGGCGACCCGCTCGTCGACCTCCGCCTCATCCTCGGCGGCCTCGGCGACGGCGGCCTCTGCTGCGTCGGTGTCGGGGATGTCGGTATCGGTGACCGCATCTTCGGCTGTGGCGGAATCGGTTTCGGTGACGGTGTCGTCCGCCGTGTCGGAATCCGCCTCCGCGACAGTATCTTCCGCTATCGCCGAGTCTGCCTCGGTGTCGGCCTCATCCGAGGTGTCTGCGGTCTCGGGTTCTGCGGTCTCGGGTTCTGCGGTCTCGGGTTCTGCGGACTCGATATCTGCGGTCTCGGTGACGCCGGCCTCGGTCTCCGATCCCGTCTCCGCTACCGCATCTGATCCGGCGTCGGAGTCAACGGTCTCGGTATCTGCGGTCTCGGGGTCGCCGGCCTCGGTCTCGGCAACGGTGGGCGCATCCGCATCGGTTGCGGCGTCTGCTGGCACCGGCTCACCCTGATCCGGCTCACCCTGATCCGGCTCGGCCTGCTCCGCCCCACCGGGCTCGGTGGTGGCGGTTTCGGTGTTGCTCGGGGTGGTGTCGTCGCTCTCGACCTCGGCGGCGGGTTCCTCGGATTCCTGTGCCGGTGCCTCGGCGACGTCGTCGCCCTGCGGGGCGTCCTCGGCGGGCGCGTCCAGGGCCGATTCATCGGTGGTGGCGGTCTCGGTCGCATCGTCGTCGTCATCCGTGGTGGCAACGACTGCGGCTGCGGTGCCCGCGGCGACACCTGCCGCGACGGCCGTGCCGTGACCGGAACCGTCGTCATCCGGGGTGGCGTCATCCGAGGCTGCGTCGGCATCGGTATCGGCATCGGCAGATTCTGCGTCGTCCGCGTTCTCGGCGGACGGGCTTTCGGTCGACGGGCTCTCGTCGGTCACTGTGGCGTCGTCGGGGGAGGCGACGGGCTCGGTGTCCTCGGCGACGACGGCGTCGTCGGTCTCGCTCGGCGCGGTCTCGGTGGCAGCCGATTCCGCGGCGGGCGCCGGGGCATCGGTCTCAACTTCTGCCTGAACCGCGGATTCGGCGTCACTCGCGGTTTGGGCGGTGCCCTCCGATTCAGCGGTGCCGTCCGATTCAGCGGTGTCAGCGGTCTCGGTGCTGCTCTCCCGCTCGACGGTGTCGCTCGAATCGGCTGCGGCCGCGTCGGTCGCATCCACCGACTCCGGACCACTGCCGTAGACCTCGACATCCTCGAGGTCGTCGAGGTCCGTGGTGTCGGGGAGGCTGGCGCGTGAGATCACCTTGGTCGCCGAATCGATACCGCGCCCGCCGCGCGGCCGGGGATGCGGGCTCTCGGTGGAGGAGTCCCGCCCCGGCTTCGTACCCGGTGCGCTCTGCTGATCCGACGGCCTCCGTCCGGCTCCGGCGGTCGGATGGGGTGCGGTCGTGGCGTGCATCGGCGCCGTTGAGGGACTGTCACCGGCCGGACGCCCGGCCTGCGGTCCTCGCGCCGGACCACCCTGGGGGCGCGCGGGGCCGCCCTGCGGACGGGGCGGAACGGCCTGCTGGGGTCCCTGCTGAGGTCGAGGTGCGGGACCTGCCGGGCGCGGTGGCGTCGGTGCTGCGCTGCTCGATCCGGCAGCATCGCCGCCACGCTCACGCAGTTTCCGCAGCTTTGAAAAAGCCCTGGTGACAGCCGACTTCTGATCGTCAGACTGCGTCATCGGACATCACCACACCTTCTTCGAACACGAGGCTCGACATACCCACAAAGACTCACGTCGCCCCGAGTGGAGCGACGAAGCACATCCCGACTCGACGAAGTGCGCCATTCACACTAGCGAATCGATCTGCCATCTCTCCGCTGGGGAGACCGCGATCGACGCGGCGAGGAACGCCCATCGGAGACCTTCGGGGCATTGTGCCATCGAGACGACCGGACGTCCCGCCGAGAAGTCCGGTGATTGAATGGTGGGGTGACTTCCTTCGGAGACCTCCTCGGACCGCAACCCACGCTCCTGACCGGTGATGACGATGCCGAATCCGACCTGCTGAACGGAGCCGAACCCGCCGAGGTGGCGGCAACGCATCCGACCGCGTCGATCGCGTGGGCCTACCTCGCCGAACGTGCACTGGCCACACAGGGCGCCCAGAAACCCGAGACCGTCAAGGTGATCGAGGCCTACGCCTACGCCCGAACCGGATATCACCGTGGGCTCGACCAACTGCGACGCCACGGCTGGAAGGGCTTCGGCCCGGTGCCGTGGAGTCACGAACCGAATCAGGGATTCCTGCGGTGTGTGGGTGCGCTCGCCCGGGCCGCGCAGGCGATCGGTGAAGAGGACGAATACCTGCGGTGCCTCGATCTGCTCAACGACAGCGACCCGAGGGCCGTCGATCACCTCGGGCTGAGCTGACCCGTCGGTGACGTCGCTGACGTCGCGGGTGCGGGGCGGATACGAGGCGCTGCCGCGGCTCCTGCGGGTGCGGATCCGCCGGCTCTACCTGTCGGCGGTACCGATCCTGCAGTGTTCGATCGCGGCCGGGGTGGCGTGGTGGTTCGCCCTCGACGTCCTGGGTCATTCACAACCCTTCTTCGCGCCGATCGCCGCGGTCATCTCGCTCGGTCTGTCGCTGGGCCGCCGGTGGCGCCGATCGGTCGAACTGGTCGCCGGGGTCACCATCGGCATCCTGGTCGGCGATCTGCTGATCGTCGAAATAGGAAGTGGCGGTTGGCAAATCGTCGTCGTGGTGGCCCTGGCCATGGCGGTCGCGGTGTTCCTCGACGACGGGCCGCTGATCCCGATGCAGGCGGCGTCGTCGGCGGTCCTGGTCGCCACGCTGCTGCCGCCCGGGGGGATCGGCGGATTCCACCGCGCGATCGACGCGCTCACCGGTGGGTTGATCGGCATCCTCGTCGGGGCGTTGCTGCCGGCCAACCCGGCGGCCCGAGCGCGTCGTGACGCGGCCGGGGTGCTCGCCACGGTCCGTGATGCCGCCCGTCAGCTCGCCGACGGACTCCGCGCCGGTGACCAGGAACTGGTGCTCGCCGCGTTGGAGAAGGGCCGCGGTACGCAGGGCGCGATCAACACGATGCGGCAGGACATGAGCGGTGGCCGGGAGATCAGCACGCTCTCGCCGCTGTACTGGGGCTCGCGGATGCGACTCCAGAGAATCTCGGCGACCGCGGACCCGATCGACAACGGGGTCCGCAACTTCCGCATCATCGCCCGACGTGCGCTGGGCATCACGCAGCGGGGCGAACCACTGCGTCCCGAACTCATCGAGATCGTCGGCGACCTCGCGGATGCGTTCGAGATCCTGCGGGAGATGATGCTCGCCGATCCCGGCGAATCGCCCGATGCCGCCGACGCCGCACGGGTGCTGCGCACCATCGCCCGTAAGGCGCGGATGGAACTGGCCGAGGAGCGTGGCATGGCCGAGACGGCGTTGCTGGCCGAGATTCGGTCGCTGCTCGTCGATCTGCTGATGGTGGCGGGACTGCGACGGTCGTCGGCGGTGGCGACGCTGCGCTGAAGATCCGCGCGGTCGGCGGTCGGTTGCCGGGCGGGCATCGGAGTTGGCGCGGTTGTTGCTGCTCGACGCGGAGTCCGCGTACTTACGCGGTCGTTGCGCTAACCGCGTGACTATGGGCGTACCGCGCGGGTCAGGAGCGATCGCGCCACCCACTTAGCCGACCCTAACTCTTGTCATATATGCGAACTCGTGCATATATTGGCTGGGTCATGGGACATTCACATTCGCACTCGCACGGTCACGTCGACGCCGCCTCGGCCGCGCATCGACGGATCTGGCCGATGGCCGTGGCCGTCGGTCTGATCAGCACCTACTTCGTCGTGGAGCTCACCGTCGGCATCGCCGTCGACTCCCTGGCCCTCATCGCCGACGCCGGGCACATGCTGACCGACGTCGTCGCGCTGCTCATGGGGCTGACCGCACTACTGCTCGCGCGGCACGGCAAGACCACCGACACCCGGACCTTCGGCTGGCACCGGGCCGAGGTGTTCACCGCGGTCGCCAACGCGGTACTGCTCATCGGGGTCGCGGCGTTCGTGCTCTACGAGGCCATCGAGCGGATCGGCTCCGACCCGCAGGTCCCGGGTCTGACGTTGATCGTCGTCGCACTGATCGGGCTCGCGGTGAACCTCGCGGTCATGCTGCTGCTGCGGGACGATTCCCGCGACTCCATCGCCGTGCGCGGTGCCTACCTCGAGGTCCTCGCCGACGCCGTAGGCAGCGTGGGCGTGCTCGTCGCCGGCATCGTCGCGCTGACCACCGGGTGGGGCTACGCCGACATCATCGTCGCCGTCGGCATCGCCCTCTGGGTGGTGCCGCGCGCACTGCGGCTGGCCATCGACGCGTTGCGCATCCTCAACCAGCAGGCTCCCTCGCACATCGACGTCGATGCGCTACGGTCCGAACTCGCGGCCATTCCCGGCGTCGACGACGTCCACGATCTGCACGTGTGGTCGCTGACCACCGGGATGGACGTCGCCACGGTGCATCTCGGGAGCTCGCGGGAGGGCGCCGAGGTGCTCTCGGCCGCCCGGCAGGTGCTCACCCGTCATGGACTCGAACACGCGACGGTGCAGGTGGATCCCGAGGATCAGCAGCACAAATGCCACGACGAACTGCGGTGGTAGGGCCGCGGTTTCGTTTGCCGAGGTAACGAATGTCGCGTATGTCGCGAATCCTCCGGTAGGAGTTCACCACCCGATCCGGAAAAGAGGCATCACCCATGAGCATCATCCGACGACTCTGCACCACCACGGCCATCGCGGGTATGGCGCTGGGCACGGCTGCCACCCTGGGCGCCGGCGACGGTCAGGCCGCGACCGTGCGCGACTGCTCGATCTACAACTACTGGGCGGGCGCGTCCATCAACTGCCCGGCCAATGTCCGGGCCGTCCTCGAACTCGACTGCGTGGGTCTGGGCCGCAACACCGGCGAGACCGCCGGCGTCCGGGTCTTCTATCACCGCACCAGTCCGGCGACCGATGGCAGCGGATTCACCGCCACCGACTGCGGCAAGGGCAGCTACATCGGCTCCGGCGTCAACACCCGATCGTGGGTGCGCCCGGTCTGATCGGGTGCGGCGGCCGGCGCCGGAACATGAGGTCAGCGGCGCCAGAACAGGAAGGTTTCCCAGCCCCAGCCGGCGAGCTGGGAGGGCACACCCGACAGCTCGAACAGCCAGAAGATGACGTCGAAGAAGGCCTTGTTGAGTGCCGGGATGAACAGCAGCGCGAAGACGATCAGGAAGCCGTAGGGTGCGATCTTGGCGGCCGACTGCCGCGTCTGCGGCGACAGATACGGCTCGATGGCCCCGTACCCGTCGAATCCCGGCATCGGGATGAGGTTGAGGACCGCGGCGGTGATCTGCAGGAACGCCAGCATCGCCAGTCCGTCCCACAGGTTGATGGTGGACGGGTCGGTGATGATGACCCCGAACGGACTGTCGGTGAACGGCCCGAACGCCCGGATCACCGCAAGCAGGATGATCGCCAGCACTATGTTCATCGCCGGTCCGGCCAGCGATACGAGGGTGCGCTGTGCGCGCGTGAAGCCGCGCTCGTTCAGATACACCGCGCCGCCGGGGAATCCGATGCCGCCCATCAGGATGATCAGCAGCGGCAATCCCAGTGACAGGCCGGGGTGGGTGTAGCGCAGCGGATTGAGGGTCAGGTAACCGCGCAGTTCGGCGTCCCGGTCACCGAATCGGTAGGCGGTGACCGCGTGCCCGAATTCGTGCAGACACAGCGAGATCACCCAGCCGGACAGCACCAGCAGCAGCATGCCCGCGGTGGCCCTACCCGAAGCGCGATCGAATCCTGCTGTGGCACACAACCATCCGCCGACGATGGCCACGGCGATCAGGCCGAGGAAGATCGCCCCGGGCTGGACCGCCCGGCCGATCTCGGTGATCGTCGGCGTGCGTCGCCGCTCGAAGCCCTGGCCGGTCATGACGATTCTCCGGACGGCAGCACCAGTTTCAGATCCACGTGGTGACGGTAGTACGTCGAGCGCTTGACCACCCGCTCGGTGAGCTCACCCTCGCGTTCCACAACGATGTTCGTCCCGCCGGTCTGTACCGCCCGACCCGGATACCACCGCTGCCGGCGCAGCACCCGGCGCATTCCCGACGGCTCGAGGCGGGCCCGCAGTCCCGGCTCGCCCGGCGTCGGCTCGATCCGGATCCCGGGCACCTCGCCGCGGAAAAGCCGATGATCGTCGGCGTAACTCTCGCCGTGCAGGGGAGCGCCGTCGGCGCCGAGGTGTCGGGCGACGCCGACGAGCACCGTCGCGGCGTCGTCGCGGATCAGCGGTAGATCCCGTGCCCGTCCGGTGCGGGCCAGGTCCCGCGCCGCGTCGCCGTGGGGGAGGCCGTAGATGCGGGTCGCCGGTGTCGGTCGGTCGGCGACGTAGGCGACCTCGACGTCGAGACGCTCGATCAGCATCAGGGCGGCGATGACCTGCGCGAGATAGCGGTCGGAGGCGGCGGCCGCGTCGGCGGCGGGAGCATCACCGGGGCCGCCCGCGTCGGGTTCGACGATCAGGCGCGACACCCCGGGTTCGGCGATCCGCGTCGACACGGCGTCGCGCAGGGCCCGGCGAGAGCTGCCCACCGACGGTGCCTGGACGGACGTGATGAGGGCGAACGACATGGGAATAGCGTATCGAGCAGGCCGAACCAGTAGGGTTGTCCCGGTTCGACGAACGCAACTGAAGGGTGAACAGACCATGGCCGCGATCGTGCTGATCGGCGCCCAATGGGGTGACGAGGGCAAAGGTAAGGCCACCGATCTCCTCGGCGGCAAGCTGCAATGGGTGGTCCGCTACCAGGGCGGCAACAACGCCGGTCACACGGTGGTGCTGCCCAACGGCGAGACCTTCGCCCTGCATCTGATTCCGTCGGGCATCCTGACCCCGGGCGTGAACAACGTCATCGGCAACGGCGTTGTCGTCGACCCGGGTGTGCTGCTCACCGAACTCGGCGGCCTCGAGGACCGCGACGTCGACACCACCGGCCTGATGATCTCCGCCGACGCCCACCTGCTGATGCCGTATCACGTGGCCATCGACAAGGTGACCGAACGCTTCCTGGGCAACAAGAAGATCGGCACCACCGGTCGCGGGATCGGGCCCTGCTATCAGGACAAGATCGCCCGCGTCGGCGTCCGCGTCGCCGACGTCCTCGACGAGTCGATCCTCGCCCAGAAGGTCGAGGCGGCACTCGAGCTGAAGAATCAGATCCTGGTGAAGATCTACAACCGCCGCGCGCTCGATCCCCAGCAGGTCGTCGACGAGGTGCTCACCCAGGCCGAAGACTTCAAGCACCGCATCGCCGACACCCGGCTCCTGCTCAACCAGGCCCTCGAACGCGGTGAGACCGTCCTGCTCGAGGGTTCGCAGGGCACGCTGCTCGACGTCGACCACGGCACCTATCCGTATGTGACGTCGTCGAATCCGACCGCCGGCGGCGCGGCGGTGGGTGCGGGTATCGGACCCAATCGCATCACCACCGTGCTCGGCATCCTCAAGGCCTACACCACGCGCGTCGGCTCGGGCCCGTTCCCGACCGAACTGTTCGACGAGTGGGGTGCGTATCTGGCCAAGACCGGCGGCGAGGTCGGCGTGACCACCGGCCGGGCCCGGCGCTGCGGCTGGTTCGACGCCGTCATCGCCCGCTACGCGACGCGCGTCAACGGCATCACCGACTACTTCCTGACCAAGCTCGATGTGCTCTCCAGCCTGGAGACCGTGCCCATCTGCGTGGCCTACGAGGTCGACGGTGAACGGGTCGAGGACATGCCGATGACGCAGACCGGGTTTCATCACGCCAAGCCCATCTACGAGGAGATGCCGGGCTGGTGGGAGGACATCAGCGAGGCCAAGACCTTCGACGATCTCCCCAAGAACGCGCAGGACTACATCCTGCGTCTCGAGGAACTGTCCGGTGCGCACATCTCGTGCATCGGCGTCGGCCCGGGACGCGAACAGACGATCGTGCGCCGCGACATCGTCTGAAAGCGGGCGAGAATTGCGGATATCGTTGCCGGCTGTCCTGTTAGTCCCGGAATTCGCAGAAGCCTGGGCGTGTAAGCGCGGATAACCGCTGCCGATGTGTCTCAATACGGCGGTATCGGCGGCATGTCCGCGTGATGTTGGTTAGCCTCGTGGAAGCAGGTGGTGGCGCCCCGGCCACCCCGCAAACGAGGAGAGTGTCCGATGGGCCTGTACGCCGTCACCGATCCCGCGACCGGTGAGGTCGTCAAGGAATACCCGACCGCCACCGACGATCAGGTCACCGCCGCGATCGCGTCGGCCGCCGACGCATTCGCGAACTGGTCCAAGACCTCGACGGTGGCGCAGCGGGCCGAGTTGATCCGCAAGGTGGCGGCACTGCACACCGAACGCAAGGATGAGCTCGCCGCCATCATCCAGAGGGAGATGGGCAAGCCGCTCGATCAGTCGGTGGGTGAGGTCGAGTTCAGCGCCGCGATCTACGAGTACTACGCCGACAACGCCGAGAAGTTCCTCGCCGACGAACCGATCACCCTGCTCGAGGGCGAGGGCTCGGCATTCGTCCGGCGCAGTGCCGTCGGGGTGCTCCTCGGCATCATGCCGTGGAACTACCCGTACTACCAGGTCGCCCGGTTCGCCGGTCCGAACCTGGTGCTGGGCAACACGATTGTGCTCAAGCACGCGCCGCAGTGCCCGGAGTCGGCGGCCGCGCTACAGCAGATCTTCCTCGACGCCGGCTACCCGCCCGGCGCCTACGTCAACATCTATGCGACCAACGATCAGATCGCTGCGGCCATCGCCGATCCGCGTATCCAGGGAGTCTCGCTGACCGGTTCGGAGCGGGCCGGTGCCGCCGTCGCCGAGGTGGCCGGGCGCAACCTGAAGAAGGTGGTCCTCGAACTCGGTGGATCCGACCCGTTCATCCTGCTGTCCACCGATGATCTCGACGCGACCATATCCGCCGCGGTCGACGGGCGGTTCGAGAACACCGGTCAAGCCTGCAATGCCGCCAAACGTTTCATCGTCGACGAGAGCATCTACGACGACTTCATCACCAAGTTCACCGACAAGGTCAAGGCGACCGCGCAGGGACTCGCCCCGCTGTCGTCGCTGGCCGCCGCCGAACGTCTCGAAGAGCAGGTGAACACGGCCGTGAAGTCAGGCGCCACACTGGATTCGGCGGGTGAACGCTCCGGCGCGCACTTCCCGCCCGGCGTGCTCACCGGCATCGATCCGGAGTCGCCGGTCGCCAAGGAGGAACTCTTCGGCCCGGTGGCCACCGTCTACAAGGTGGCCGGCGAGGACGCGGCCGTCGCGCTCGCCAACGACATCCCGTTCGGGCTCGGTTCCTATGTCTTCACCACCGACGCGGATCAGGCGCTGCGGGTGGCCGACAAGATCGAGGCCGGCATGGTCTTCGTCAACGCCGTCGGTGCCGAGGGTGCCGAATTACCCTTCGGTGGCGTGAAGCGATCGGGCTTCGGACGAGAACTCGGACGTTTCGGTATCGACGAATTCGTCAACAAGAAGATGATCCGCATCAGCTGACGCGCTCGACCACCATCCCGGTGCGTCAGCGCACTGGGGTGGTGGTGGTCAGCGCCGAACCCCCGGCGGAACCCCGACGCTCGGTGATTCGCTTGCTGGCGAGGGGCTTTCGCTCGCGCCGGGATGGGCCGGGGTGGTCGTTCCGGCCGGGGCGGAGGTCGACGGATCATCCGCGTCCGACGACGGGACCGACGAGTCGGCCGTCCCCGACGACGGATCGTCCGAGGACGCCGCGCCCGACGGTGAAGCCACCGACGGCGATGCCCCTGACGAAGATGCTTGTGCCGCAAGCACTGTGGGCAACGCGACGGTGGTGCTCGCCCCGTTCCGTGCGGCTGCGGTGGCCGCGGCGACGCCCGTGGTGTTGGTGTCACCGCCGGCGCTGACGACCTGCGCCTTGGTGGTCACCGGCGGATTCGCCCGCAGAGCGGCCAGCAGGTCGTCCCGGCCGTCGGTGAGACTGCGGTCCCAGGTCGTCCAGGTGTGGCCGCCGTAGTTGGGCAGCGAGATCACCGACGCCCCGGACTGGGCGAGCTGCAACTGCATCAGCACCGTCGACACCGCCGACAGCATCTCCAGCGCCATCGCGCTGATCTGATCCTGCTGGGATAGCTTCGCCATCTCCGATGTGGTGAGGAATCCGTTGCCGGAGGAGATGATCAGCACCTGGCCGTTCTCCTTCAGCTTGTCGACGTTGCGGGACGGATCGTTGGCGGCCCACTGTGCGCTGCCCGGCGCACCCCACATGTTGACGATGCCGTTGGTGTAGTTGGAGACGATCGTCTGCGACGCCAGCACGCCGAGCGCGCCGATCGGGTTGTCGAGTTGGTAGTACCCCGACATCGCCTGCACCACCTTGAACTGCTCGGGATGCTTCTCGGCGAGGGTCACCGCCGGACCCGCCGACATCGACAGCCCGACGATCGCGTTGCCGGACTTGCTGACGCCGAAGTTCTGCGACAGATAGTCGGGCAGTTCCTGGGTCAGGAAGGTCTCCTGCTTGATCGTCGTGTTCGCCCCGGCCGGGCCGTTCCAGTCGGTGTAGAAAGACGACGCCCCGCCGGCCGGCATCACCAGCGTGGTGTCGGTCGACGAGTCATACACCTTGGCGGCCTGCACATCACTGGTCCATGCCGAATGGGTGTCCACCGCACGCATGCCGTCGAGCAGGTAGATGCCCTTGTCGCTGCCGTTGGAGGCGCGGACCTGCACGACGATGTACTTGTTCATCGACGCCGACCACACCCTGCAGTTCTGCACGTAATTGCCCGAGGAGTCCCAGGTGCAGCCCGGGCGCAGCACCTCCGGGTGCCCGACGAGCGCAGAGGCGGTGTTCCCGCCGGTGATCAGGCCGCTGAGGACGTAGAGGAGCAGCGTCACCACGGCGGCGATGCCCGGGATGACCAAGCGGCGACCCGGCAGGCGCCGACGACGCGGTGATCGGCCGGAGGGCTGCTGCTGTTGCGGGTGAATCGTCCACCCGGATGCGATCGGCGATCCGGCCGCATCCGGGGCGACGTGGGCGTCATGGGAACCGGACATCGACACTGCTATCCGCGGCGCAGAACCAGATCGCGCCGATATTGTTTGCATCGCGAATGACCGGCGCGGGTGTTACACGCACCGGACGCCCGGATCGATTCCACCTCGGGCGAGTCGTGAGAAGGTGATCGGGTGGCGAGGACGGGTAGACGTGACTACGGATCGATCCTGCTCGGCTCGTCGAAGGAGAGCGGGGTCAGACAGCGCGTCCGCATCCAGACGCTGCTCACGTCGTCGATCGTGTTCGCGAACCTGGTGGGTGCGATCATGGCGATCACGCTCACCTCGGTGGGGATTCCCGAACCGTCGGTGTTCCGGAGCAACCTGTGGTGGGTCAACTTCATCGCGCTCCCGGTGTACGTGGTGTTCGCCTTCGTCATCGGGATCGTCCTCGGTACCGTCGTCGTGGTCCGCGATCTGCGCTGGGCCATCCAGGATCGGGAACCCACCAAGAAGGACGCGCGCCGCGCCCGACGCGCCCCGATACGTCTGCTCGGCCTCCAGGCAGCCCTGTGGGCCGGTGCGGTGGTCTTCTTCACCCTCGCCTATGGGATAACCGACCCCGACCTCATCCCCAAGATGTTCTTCGTCGTCGGGCTCAGCGGGGTGGTGGTCGTCGCGATCTCGTCGCTGCTGATCGAGTTCTCCCTGCGTCCGGTGGCCGCGGAGCTCATCAGCGCCGGCTACGGCCGACGCAAACGCAGCGGCGTCCGCAGCCGATCGGTGACCTCCTGGATGGTCGGATCGGCCATCCCCATCGTCGGCATCCTGCTGGTGGTGATGTTCGGCGCGTTCCGCGCCGAGACGACCAAACTCGACCTGTTCGTCGGGGTGATGGTGCTCGCGCTCACCGCGCTGGCCACCGGTCTGATCCTGACCCTGCTGTCCAGTCTGTCCGTCATCGGGCCGATCCGCAGTGTCCGCTCGGCGATGGAACGGGTCCAGGCGGGCCGGCTCGATGACGCCGACCTCGTCGTCTACGACGGCACCGAACTCGGCGATCTGCAGGCCGGATTCAACTCGATGGTCGGCGGGCTGCGTGAACGAGAGCACATGCGGGACATATTCGGTCGGCATGTCGGACGCGAGGTGGCCGCGGCGGCGTTGTCATCGGACCCGGAACTCGGCGGTGTCGAACGGGTGGTGGCCGCTGTCTTCGTCGACGTGATCGGTTCGACAACCCTTGCGGCGCAACGTTCCCCGGTGGAGGTGGTGGAGATCCTGAACCGCTTCTTCGCGGTCATCGTGGCGGCGGTGGAGGAACAGAAGGGCTTGGTCAACAAGTTCGAGGGCGACGCGGTGCTGGCGATCTTCGGTGCGCCGCTGGCCCTTCCGGATGCGGCCGGGGCGGCGTTGGCCGCGGGCCGGCACATCTCGATGCGGCTGCGCTTGGAGGTGCCGGAACTATCCGCCGGCATCGGGATCAGCCACGGACCGGTGGTCGCCGGAAACGTCGGTGCCATCGAACGATTCGAGTACACGGTGATCGGTGATCCGGTCAACGAGAGCGCCCGGCTCTCGGAGCTGGCCAAGCGTGACCCATTGCGCCCCTTGGCATCCGGTCGTGCAATGGATGCGGTGAAGGGCGACGAGGGTCGGCATTGGCGCCGTGCGGAAACCGTCACGCTGCGGGGCCGGACCCAGGAGACGGTGGTCTACGAACTCGACGACGTCGACGACACCGACGATTCCGGGGGTGTCGAGCACATCGACGAGATCGGGGACCGCGTCGGCTCCGACGAGGCGTGACCCGGCCGCTCAGCTGTCGCTGCGGTCGGTGTATCCCTCGGCGAAGTCCAACCGCCGCAACGCCATCCGGAGCACCTCGTCGTCGATGCGGCCGGCGTCGCGTTCCTCGATGAACACCTTGCGTTGCACCGCGAGGATCTTGCCGCGGATGCGGTTGCCGGCCGCGGTGGGGCTCTCGCCGATGGCATCGGGTCCCCGGCCGAGCTCCTCCCACGCCGTATTCCGTTGCGTGGTCACCCATTTGCGCTGCATCCCGATCTGATGCCGACGGACGTCGTCGGGTGCCATCTGCGCCTCGATCTGATCGAGCAGCGCCTCGGATTCGCGCGAGGCCCGGTCCTGTGCGCCGGCATAGGCCAGGCGTTCGGTGGCGGCGTCGTCGCCGGCGACACCGAGACGTCGGATGATCCACGGCAGCGTGGTGCCCTGGATCAGCAGCGTGCCCACCACCACGACGAAGGTGAGGAAGATGATCTCCGCCCGCGCCGGGAACGGGGCGTCGGAGTTGGTGGTCAGCGGGATCGCGAACGCCGCCGCGAGCGACACCACCCCACGCATTCCGGCCCAGCCGACGATGAATACCCAACTCGGCTTCGGGAACGGCTCGCGTTCCCGGATGGTGCGTGACAGCAGCCGCGGCAGATAGGTCGCCGGATACACCCAGATGAAGCGCACCACGATCACCGCGAGGAGTACCACGACGGCGTCGATGGCGATCTGGGCCCACGACTCACCGTGTAGTCCGTCGACCAGGTCGGGCAGTTGCAGGCCGATGAGCAGGAAGACGAATGCCTCGAGGACGGCGTCGATGGATTTGCGCACCGCCTCGTCCTGCAGGCGGGTCTGGTAGCCCTCGCGGACCGATCGTTGTCCGAGCAGCAGGCCCGCGGTGACCACCGCGATCACCCCGGACGCTCCGAACTCCTCGGCGACGAAGTAGGTGCCGAATGGCACCATGATGCCGATCGCGGTCTCCATGGTCGGGTCGGTGAGCCAGCCGCGCACCCACGAGGTGAGGTAGCCGATCGCCAGGCCGACGAGGAGTCCGCCGATGGCGGCCAGCAGGAACGTCGAGATGCCGTTCCACACGGTCGTGGTCATCCCGACGGCCGCGGCGACGGCGACGCGCAACGCGGTGAGCGCCGTCGCGTCGTTGAGCAGGCTCTCGCCCCCCAGCAACGTCATGATGCGCCGCGGCAGGCCCACCTTGCGCCCGATCGCCTGCGCCGACACCGCGTCCGGCGGCGCCACGATCGCACCGAGCACCAGGGCGGCGGCCAGTGGCACGTGCGGGATGCTCCACCAGGCGACCAGCCCGACCAGCACCGTCGAGAACAGCGGCAGGCCGACGGCCAGCAGACCGATGGATCGGCGATTGGCCCGTATCTCCTGATACGAACTGTCCTGCGCGGCCGAGTACAGCAGCGGCGGCAGGATGACGAACAGCACGAAATCGGGTTCCAGGGTCACCTCGGGCAGACCCGGGATCCATCCGAGGGCCAGACCGACCGCGACGAGTACCAGCGGAGCGGACAGACCGAAATGACGACACAGCGCGGCGATCGCGAGCGACACCGCCGCGACGAGCAGGAGTGAGGCGCTCACTCGGACGAACGTAGCACCGGTGTGGCCGCGTCACAGTGGCGATAATGGATGAATGCGATTGTTTGGACGTGGAAACCGCAGCGACGACGCGGCGGGCGCCGGGGCGACGGGCGACCGTTGCCCGGAACTCGCCCGCTACGGTGCCGATCCGGCCGGCGACCCGCCGCCGGAGAACGGCCGTAGCGACCAATGCCAGGACTGTGTCGAACTCGGTGAGCAGCACTGGTCGCATCTGCGTGAGTGCCTGGAATGCGGGCATATCGCCTGCTGTGACTCGTCGCCACGTAAGCACGCGACCGCGCATTTCGCGGCGTCGGGCCACCCCGTCATGCGTTCGGCGGAACCCGGAGAAGTGTGGCGTTGGTGCTACGTCCACCAGGTGATGGGCTGACCGGCCGTGATGGTCCGGCGTCCCTGCAGGTCACAGCCCCATATCGACTCCCGGTTCACCGAGTGTGGTGTCGATGACCGCGCTCGGTGACGCCACGTAGAATCCGGGAATGACCTCGAACACCGAGAGTGGTGCATCGCCTCAGGAGCCGCAGCGCACCGAGGCCGCCGCGCCGAGTGCCCCGCCGGCCCAGGCGCCCGTCGTGCAGGTGCCGCAACCGTCGACGGATTCACCGGACGCCGCAGCGGTGCCCTCGGGACCGGGTATCGACACGCCGCTGTCGGTGACCGAATCCGCCCCCGCGGCGGAGTCGGGACCCGAGGCGGAATCCGCACCCGCGGCGCAGCCGGTGGTCGCGGAGTCGACACCGGAGCCGATGACGATGGCCAAGGAGCCGGCGGCAATGGGCACGGAGCCGGCGGCAATGGGCACGGAGCCGGCGGCAATGGGCACGGAGCCGGCGACAATGGGCAAGGAGCCGGCGGTACCGGCCGCAGCCGACGCCGCCGAGGTCGCGGCATCGCAGGCGCCGACGCAGGTGCAGGCAGTGTCCGGGCCGAAGGAATCACCCGTCGGGCCGCCCGACATCCTGGGTACCCCGCTGTCGCCGACGGCGACGCGCGTCATGGTGCTCGGCGCGGGTGAACTCGGCAAGGAACTCGTCATCGCGTTCCAGCGGCTCGGCGTCGAGGTGATCGCCGTCGACCGTTACGAGGGGGCGCCCGGGCATCAGGTGGCCCATCACGCCGAGGTCGTCGACATGACCGACGGCGCCGCCATTCACGCGCTGGTACAGAAGTACCGCCCGCATTACGTCGTTCCCGAGATCGAGGCAATCGCCACCGACGCGCTGAAATCGATCGAGGATCGCAAGCTGGCCGAGGTCATCCCGACGGCGTCGGCGGTGGTGGCGACGATGAACCGGGAAGGCATCCGCCGGCTGGCCGATGAGGATCTCGGGCTGCCGACCTCCCCGTACCTGTTCGCCGGCTCGCATGACGAAATGGCGGTCGCGGTCAAGCAGATCGGGTTCCCGTGCGTGGTCAAGCCGGTCATGTCGTCGTCGGGCAAGGGCCAGACCATCCTCAAGAGTGCCGCCGACATCGACTCGGCCTGGGAACGTGCCACCACCGGTGGCCGCGTCGCCGGGGAGCGGGTCATCGTCGAGGGATGGGTCGAATTCGATTTCGAGATCACCCTGCTGACGGTCCGGGCCATCGATCCGGCCACCGGTAAACTGATGTCGCACTTCTGTGCCCCGATCGGTCACAAGCAGGTCAACGGTGACTACGTCGAGAGCTGGCAGCCCCACGACATGACGCCCGACGCGCTGGGCGCGGCCACCTCCATCGCGGCCCGCATCGCCACCGCACTCGGTGACGGAAAGCTCGGTGGCCGAGGTATTTTCGGTGTCGAGATGTTCGTCAAGGGCGACGACGTGTACTTCTCCGAGGTCAGTCCGCGCCCGCACGACACCGGCCTGGTGACGATGGCGACGCAGCGGCTGAGCGAGTTCGAGATGCACGCGCGCGCCATCCTCGGTCTGCCCGTCGACGTCACGCTGGCCTCCCCGGGCGCATCCGCGGTCATCTACGGCCAACTCGACGAGAAGGCCATCGGCTTCGAGAACGTCGCGCGGGCGCTGGCCGTGCCCGAAACCGACATCCGGCTGTTCGGCAAGCCGGAGAGTTTCCATCGGCGCCGCGTCGGCGTGATCACCGCAACCGCCGACGACGTGGCCACCGCCCGCGAACGTGCCGTGCAGGCCGCCTCGATCGTCACGCCCGTTCCCGGCCGACCGGCCCGTCACGGCGTACCCGCGCCGATGCCGCCGACCGCGCCCGCCGGTGCCGCATCCCGCGGACCCGCGGGTCCGCCACCGGGCGCGCCACCACGACCGGGTCCACAGCAGATGGCACCACAGGCCGGGCGACCGCCGGTCGGTCCCGGTGGTCCGGGAGGCCCGGTCGGTCCTGGTGGTCCGGCGCCGCGTGGTCCGCAGGGGCCGGGGCCGGGTGCTCCGCAGGGTGGACCGCACGCCGGTGGACCCCGCGTCGGCCCGCCGCCGGGCGGTCCCCGTCCGCCGATGGCTCCTCGTCCGCCCGCGGGTCCGGGTGGTCCGCCCGCTGCGCGTCCACCGGCGGCCGCGCCGGCACCGGCACCTCGGGGTGCCGAATCGTCTCCCGCACAGGTCGACTGACGCCTCGCCCATGCCGCTCTACGGCGACGTCATCGTCGGTGTCTGCATCCTGATCGGTCTGCTCGGCATCGTGGTGCCGGTACTGCCCGGCACCCTGGTGGTGGTCGTGTCGATTCTGGTGTGGGCCATCGTCGTCGGCGGTTGGGCATGGTTGATCTTCGGGATCGCCGCGGTCCTGATCGCCACCAGTGAGGTCATCAAGTACGTGCTGGCCGGCCGGGTCATGCGGCGCCACGAGATACCCAACCGCACCGTCCTCGTCGGCGCCGTGGTGGGTATCGTCGGGTTCTTCGTCATCCCGGTGATCGGCCTGTTCATCGGATTCATCGCCGGCGCAATGGTTTCCGAGTTGATCCGCACCCGCAGCACCGCGGCCGCATGGCGCGGCACCGTCGGTGCCACCAAGGCATCGGCGGTCACCATCGGGATCGAACTGCTCGGTGCGTTGCTGGCATCCGGTGTGTGGCTGGCGGGCGCGATCGCGGTCTGAGTGCCCTCAGGCGCTGGGAATCTTGCGCAGGCCGGGAACCCCACGGGCGCTGTGCGTTCCGATCGGCACGATCATCGGGCCGCCGAACACCGGATCGGGGACGATCCGGGCGCGCAGGCCGAACGCGTCGTCGAGGAGGTCGGTGGTGATCACCTCGTCGGGCACGCCGTAATGCACCAGTCCGCCGTCCTTCATCACAAATAGTGAATCACTGTATCGCACAGCAAGGTTGAGGTCATGCAGGACCATCACGATGGTCTTGCCGTGGTCGGTCTTGAGGGAGTGGACCAGATCGAGCACCTCGAGGGAGTGCGCCAGATCGAGGTAGGTGGTCGGTTCGTCGAGCAGCAGCAGGTCGGTGCCCTGGGCGAGGGCGAGGGCTATCCAGACCCGTTGGCGTTGCCCGCCGGAGAGGGCGTCGAGGGTGCGATCGGCGAGGTCGGCGGTGGCGGTCAGTTCCAGCGCCTCGGCGACGGCCCGCTCGTCCTCGGCGGAGGCCTGCTGATACCACTTCTGATAGGGATGACGACCCCGCGCGACCAGATCCTCGACCGTGAGCCCTTCGGGCGCAACGGGATTCTGCGGCAGAATGCCCAGGGTGCGGGCGACGGTCTTCGGTTTGATCGTGGTGATGTCGGCGCCGTCGAGAAACACCGTGCCGGATCGGGCAGGCAACAGACGCGCAAGGCAGCGCAGCAGCGTCGATTTGCCGCAACCGTTGGGGCCGATGATGGTGCTGATCGCGGCGTCGGGGATGTCGATGTCGAGTCGGTCGATGATGACCCGTTCGTCATAGCCGACGACGAGGTCGCGTGCGGACAGGCGGGTCATGTCTGCGCCGCCCATCGGTGGGGCGGCGATGCTGCGATCGTTCACGCGGGGCCTGGTCATACGGTGGCCTTTCGGGAGATCGTGACCATCAGATAGATGAGGAACGGGCCGCCGATCGCGGCGGTGACGATGCCGACCGGCAGGCCGGAGGGCAGCAGGGTGCGACACGCGATGTCGCCGGCGACGACGAGGATCGCACCTATCGCACCCGACGCGACGGGGGTGGGGACGGCGCTGCCGGTGATGCGCATCGCGATCTGAGGGGCGAGAAGTGCGACGAAGGCGATCGGTCCGGCCGCCGACACGGCGAGGGCGGCCACGATCACGGCGATGAGCAGGATCGCCGAGGAGACCGCCAACGTCCGGACCCCGAGGGATCGCGCGAGATCGTTGCCGAGGCTCATCGCGTCGACCTGCCGGGCGAGCACCCCGACGCCGACGACGGCCAGCACGACGGCGATCGCCACCGGCCACACACTCGACCACGAGGTGTTGGCCACCGAGCCGACGAGCCACGTCTGGGCGCGTGCGACGTCGCGGATCTCCGCGCGGGTCAACAGGTAGGAGGTGCCGGCCTGCAGGACCCAGGTGATGCCGACGCCGATCAGCACCAGCCGCAACGGATTGATGGCGTGATTGGCCTTTCGGCCGGGCCACGCGAGGAGATACATCAGCGCCGCAGTTCCCAGACCGCCGACAAGCGCGGCCATCGGCACGCCGAGTTCGGCGAACCAAGCTCCCCAGCTGGTCCCGAAGGCGATCGCGGCCACCGCTGCGGCGCCGGCGCCGGCGGTGATGCCGAGCATGTCCGGGGTGGCGAGCGGATTCTGCGCGATCAGCTGGGTCAGTGAGCCCGACATCCCGAGAGCGAACCCGACGAGCACCGACACGGCCGCACGTGGCACCGCGTCGTCGAGGATGACGACGTTCTCGATGCGGGTGCCACCACCGAGCAGGATGCGCATCACGTCGATCGGGGTGACCGGGTACTCGCTGATGGTGACGCTGAGCAGGAACAGCACGACGGCGATCACCAGCGAGCAGGTCACGGTGATCAGCACCCGGGGCCGGATCACCCACGACGTCGGGCCGAACCGGACGATACGACGGGCGGTGCTTGTGGGCGCCGCGTCGGCGGCGACGGGGTGGGGCGTCGTATCGGTGCTCATACGCTCGTCAACTTCGTCCGTCGGACCATGGCGATCAGGAACGGGGCGCCGACGAAGGCCAGCACCACACCGACCTGCACCTCACCGGGTCGCGCGACGACGCGCCCGATGATGTCGCAGACCAGCAGCAGCGCGGCGCCGATCAGTGCCGAGTACGGGATGATCCAGCGGTAGTCCGGCCCGGTGATCGCACGCGCGATGTGCGGGACGACCAGTCCGAGGAAGACGATCGGGCCGCAGGCGGCGGTGGCCGCGCCGATCAGCAGAGTGATACCCAGGATGCCGACGCCACGGATCAGCAGCACCCGCGATCCGAGTGCCTTGGTCATGTCGTCGCCCAACGACAGCAGATTGAGAAAGAAGCCGCTGGCCATCGCCAGGATCAGGCCGATCACGATGAACGGCAGGCTCGCCCAGAACACGTCGATGGAGCGGCCGGACGTCGAACCGACACTCCAGAAGCGCCAGGCGTCCAGCGACTGGGTGTCGGTGAGGACGATCGCCGACGCGATGGCCACCAGCATCGCCGACAGGCCGGTGCCGGCCAGGACGAGGGTCACCGGGCCGGTGCCGGTGAGTGCGGCGACACCGAAGACGGCCGCCGACGCGACGATCGCGCCGAGCAGTCCGAACCCCATGTATGCCAGCGGCGAGGAGATGCCGAAAATGTAGACCCCGGTCACCACCGCGCACGCGGCGCCGGCGTTGACGCCGAGCATGCCCGGGTCGGCGATCGGGTTACGAGTGTGACCCTGGGTGATCGCGCCGGCCGCGCCGATTGCCAGGCCGACGACCAACCCGAGCAGTGTCCGCGGTACGCGGAGGTCCCAGACGATCCCCGAGACGTCGGTGGATGTGTCGATATGCGGCGCGGTGAAGTGGATCAGGCCGTGCCAGATCTGGGCGGAGCCGCTGGTCAGGCTGTCCCAGGTGGTGGCATACGGGATCTCGCGCGTACCAATCAGGACCGAGCCGATGACCGCGACGAACAGGACGGCCACGATGGTCACCAGCCCCGTCAGTCGTCGCACGAAGGGTTACCTTACCTGACACTCGATTTCGGCGAATCGGGTGACGGTCCGGGTACTGACCGGACACAATTCTTAAAAAGCAGTAACGGTTACCTGTGAGGTTGCGATAAACCTGGACGTAACTGATTTGGCGCGCAGCGCCGCCTGGTTCATGACCTTCGGGTCACATCGACGAAGAAGGAGTCGACATGAAGAAGACGCTGAAGCGCCTGGTGGCCGGTGTGGCCGTCGCGGCGGGTATTGCGAGTGGCTCGATGGTCGCCGCAGGTGAGGCGCAGGCCGCGACGCCGGGTAACCTCGCACTGTTCGGCGGGGTGGACTGCTACTTCAAGGGCTGGGGGCCCACCTGGGACAACCTTCCCGGCTGGCGTATGCACCGGTGGATGACCGTGCGAAATATCGGTGGCATGACCATGCACAACGTGAGCATCACCGAACTCGGTGGCGGTCCGATCTATGTGCCCAAGCGCACCAAGGCTCAGGCGATCGCGGCGGGTGCCGCGCCGGCGACCGCGCGGGATACCAAAGTCGGCGAACTCTTGCCGGGTCAGGCCTTCAAGCCGGCGCAGCTCGAGACGACCTGGCGTGCCTGCTTCCCGTCGTCGATCTCCGGCTACACGATCGGTCAGGAGGTCGAGGACGTGACCAACAACTTCGGCTTCTGGGCCAACGTCCGGCAGCAGCAGGGAACTCCGGGGACGGTCAACACGCCGCCGTCGGCGACGAACTGATCTTTCACACACCGAACCCGCGGAAGAACCTTCTTCCGCGGGTTTTGTGTTCTCTGGCGAACAGTTCCCCGGTGCGAAAACAAAGGTGGCGGAAGAAGATTCTTCCGCCACCTTCGGTATTTGTTTGAATCCCTGACGGAGTCAGGCCTTTTGCACCTTGCCGGGCTCGGACGCGGCGAGCATGTCCTCACGCTCGACGACCTTGATGCGCTCGCGGCCCTGTTCGGCGCCGAGGGACCGCTCGTGCTCGTCGAGGCGGTACCAGCCGTCCCAGGTGGTGAACGGGATGCTCTTGGACTCGAGCAGTTCGATGACGGCGTCTTCGGACGGGCTCGACGGCGTGTTCAGCACGCCGTTGGTCATGTCCTCGATGATGCACTCGACGGTCTCGTTGGCATCGCCCTTGGTGTGGCCGATCAGGCCGACGGGACCGCGCTTGACCCAACCGGTGGTGTACAGGCCCACGAGGTGGGTGCCCTCGTCGAAGATGCGTCCGGCCTCGTTGGGGATGACGCCGGCCTGGGTGTCGAACGGGATCTCCGGCAGGTTGTCCGACAGGTAGCCGACGGCGCGGTAGATGGCGGTGACGTCCCAGTCGGTGTGCTTGCCGGTGGGCTTGACGTTGCCGGTGCCGTCGAGCTGGGTGCGCTCGGTGCGCAGACCCACGACCTTGCCGTCCTCGCCGAGGATCTCGATGGGGCTTTCGAAGAAGTGCAGGAACAGCTTATGGATGGCGCCCTGCTTGGGCTCGCGCATCGCGTAGTTCTCGATGATCGTGGCCACCTGGTCGGTGATCTTCGATCCGCGACGGGCCACGGCTGAACCCTCGTCGTAGTCGATGTCCTCCGGGTCGACGATGACCTCGATGTTCGGCGAGTGGTCGAGTTCCTTGAGCTCGAGTGGGGTGAACTTGGCCTGCGCCGGTCCGCGTCGTCCGAAGACATGCACCTCGACGGCCTTGTTGGCCTTGAGTCCCTGGTAGACGTTGTCCGGGATCTCGGTCGGGAGCAGTTCGTCGCCGGTCTTGGCGAGCACGCGCGCGACGTCGAGTGCGACGTTGCCGACGCCGATGACGGCGACCTTCTCCTGGTCCAGCGGCCATTCGCGGGGGAAGTCGGGGTGGCCGTCATACCAGGCGACGAACTGCGCGGCGCCGTAGGAACGATCGAGGTCGACGCCGGGGATCTGCAGTCCGCGGTCGTCGGTGGCGCCGGTGGAGAAGATCACCGCGTCGTACAGCGACTTCAGTTCGTCGAGGGTGATGTCGGTGCCGTAGTCGATGTTGCCGAGCAGGCGGACCTGCGGCTTGTCGAGTACCTTGTGCAGGGCGGTGATGATGCCCTTGATGCGGGGATGATCGGGTGCGACGCCGTAGCGAATCAGGCCGAACGGCGCGGGCATCCGCTCATAGAGGTCGATGCTGACACCGCGATCCTTGGCGGTGTCGGACTTCATCAGCGCATCGGCGGCGTAGATCCCGGCGGGACCGGCCCCGATGATGGCAACGCGCAGCGGGCGGCTCTGATCGGTCATAAGGTGTCGTCTACCTCGTTCTCGTCTGTCTTCGACGCGCGCGGGAGGTCAGCGATGCGTCGACGCTTATCCCCTCTACGGTAGGCGTTGGTGGGCCGTACCCAAAATCTCGGGTTAGGGTGACCTCACTCGCGGCGGCGACGTGTGATCGAGCGCATCCGGCGACAAGGCCCTCGAAACCGGCGAGAACTGCGGCGATACACTCGCCACCATGGCCAAACGCGCACCTCGTAAGTCCGCACCGGAGACCGTCGGTGACGATCTCGGTGCCGACGACCCGGGTGCCGGGGTGCCGTCGTGGCGCAAGGCCTGGCCGTTTCTGTTGGCGTTGATCGTCGTGGGTGTGGCGGTGCTGGGGATCTCGCTGTCGTATCTGATCCGACCGGCCGAGGAACGGGCCAGTGAACCGGCGCAGGTCCAGTACGGCATCAACGATTTCTACACCGCGCGTAACAACCTCGACTACGCGGAGTTCCGCGATCACACCTGCGCCGCCGATCTGAATGCGAGTGACTTTCCGTCCGAGGCGGAGTTCACCGCCGAGAACCAGAAGTCACTGGAGGCCAACGGACGGATCGTGATTCCGGAGATCAGCGATGTCAGCGTCTCCGGTGACCGCGCGACGGCGACAGTACATTGGCAATTCGACAAGAAATCCGACGAGAAGCAGACGACGAACGTCGTGGTGCTTCGGGAGAACGGGAACTGGAAGGTGTGCAAGGCATGACTTATGCCGGAGATCTGACCCCGCAGCAGGCCTGGGAGAAGCTCGAGAACAATCCCAAGGCGAAGTTGGTGGACTGTCGCACGCGCGCCGAGTGGTCGTTCGTGGGTGTGCCCGACCTGGAGGTCCTGGAGAAGCAGACCATTTTCGTCGAGTGGACCACCTTCCCCGCCGGGACCCCCAACGAGGCGTTCGTCGCCGAACTGCGTGACGCGGGCATCGCCGATGACGACGAGGTCATCTTCATTTGCCGTTCGGGTCACCGGTCGATCGGTGCGGCCGAGGCGGCCACCGCCGACGGGGTCTCCCTCGCCTACAACGTGCTCGACGGATTCGAGGGTGCGCTCGACGAATTCGATCATCGTGGTTCCACCGGTTGGCGGGCCCAGGATCTTCCGTGGAGACAGTCGTGAGCGAAACGAGCGAGCCGGCCGACCGTGCAGAGTGGAGGCAGTCGTGAGTCGCGAACTGCCACCTGGTGTTTCGCCGGAGACCATCTCGGTCCGCGGCGGACTGGATCGATCCGGTTTCTTCGAGACGTCGGAGGCCCTGTACCTGACGAGCGGGTACGTCTACGACTCCGCCGAGGCCGCCGAGCGTGCCTTCACCGGTGAGGACGAACGATTCGTCTACTCCCGCTACGGAAATCCGACCGTCGAGATGTTTCAGGAGCGGCTGCGGCTACTCGAGGGCGCCGAGGCGTGTTTCGCCACCGCGAGTGGAATGGCCGCCGTCTTCGTCTCTCTCGGTGCGCTGCTGAAGGCCGGGGACCGGCTGGTAGCGGCACGCAGCCTGTTCGGTTCGTGCTTCGTGGTGGCCAACGAGATCCTGCCGCGCTGGGGTGTGACAACGGAATTCGTCGACGGTGAGGATCTCTCCCAGTGGGAGAAGGCGTTGTCCACGCCGGCCGACGCAGTGTTCTTCGAAACCCCGTCGAATCCGATGCAGACCCTCGTCGACGTGGCGCGGGTGTCCGAGCTGGCGCATGCCGCGGGTGCAAAGGTGGTGTTGGACAACGTGTTCGCCACCCCGTTGCTGCAGCGTGGTCTCGAACTCGGGGCCGACGTCATCGTCTACTCGGGCACCAAGCATATCGACGGGCAGGGCCGCGTGATGGGTGGTGCGGTGCTCGGCACCAAGGAGTACATCGACGGCCCGGTGCAGACGCTGATGCGTCACACCGGTCCTGCGTTGAGCCCGTTCAACGCGTGGACGCTGGTGAAGGGTCTGGAGACCCTACGCCTGCGCGTCGACGCGTCGGTCGCCTCGGCACTGCGAATCGCGCAGTTCCTGGAGGACGATCCGCGGGTGGGGTGGGTCAAATACCCGTTCCTGCAATCACATCCGCAGTACGAGCTCGCCAAGGAGCAGATGTCCGGTGGCGGCACCGTCGTCACCTTCGAGTTGGCCGAAATGGGCGGTGTCAAGGGCAAGAAACGCGCCTTCGACGTGCTCAACGCACTCCGCGTCATCGACATCTCGAACAACCTGGGCGACTCCAAGTCACTGATCACCCACCCCGCGACCACCACCCATCGGGCGATGGGACCCGAGGGTCGGGCGGCGATCGGGTTGGGTGACTCGGTGGTTCGGCTGTCGGTGGGCCTCGAGGGCATTGACGACCTCCTCGGCGACCTGGATCAGGCACTGGGCTGACCGATGTGTGGCCGCGGTTTGCGGTCGCGCAGCAATCTGGCAGGTCGTGTGCACGGCACCGCAAGGGTGGACCGGCATCGTGGAAGACGTCAGAGAGAAACGCACACAGCGGATCTCACGTCTATGAACACAGGAGTTCATCATGCCCGCACCTCGCCGCAACAACAATCCCGTCCGCGTCCAGCGTCGTCGCCGCGTGCGTCGCTACGACCCGCGCAGCCGTCAGTGGCTGTGGATGTGGATCTGATCGGCTGGCCTCGGTCGATATGCAACGGCCCCACCCGGGAGTTCCGGGTGGGGCCGAGGTGCGTGAAAGTGGTTCTGGTTCAGATGAACTCGTCTGTGCTCTTCCGGGTGTATCCGGCGGGCGTCGAGCCAGGGCTTCGCCGCAGTCAGCGGATCGGCGGTCGATGGCGCAGCGTCGTGCCGATGCGTTGATCGCGTTGACCCAGGGGCAGGACCGATTGGCGGTCGGTCTCCGGTGTGTGAGGAGCAACGCGATTCCGACGTGGTTCCTGGCGGTGCTCGCACTGACGATGGCATGGGCGAGGATCCAGCAGATCCTGCGATCCCAGTCGACGCACCTGTGGTCGCCGGCACAGAGTTGGCCTCCGCCCAGTCGGGGTCCGCCCAGCCCGATCCGCAGCAAGCTGTTTGTGTACTGGTCCCGAACACCGCGCCCCACCGCCGCTACCTGTGCCGCCGCCCGCGCATCGATCTTCGTGGTCGCCGACCAATCCACCCTCGACGCTGAGGATGACGAACCCGGCTATCTCGACGGGTACGGCGTCATCGATGCCGACTCGGTGCGCGCCCTCGACAATCGGGAGTTCACCTGCCGCGTCGGGGTGTCCCGAGAACTCGCGATGCAAGGCGGGAAAGGGCACCCACTCGACGGGAAAGGGCACCCACTCGACGGGAAAGTGCGCCCACTCGACGGGAAAGGGCGCCCACTCGACGCGGCGAGTCAGTCCTCGATACCCAACGCCCGCAATACCGTTAGGAGTTTCGCGGTGGTCTCGGCGAGTTCGGCATCGGGGTCGGAGTCGGCGACGATGCCGCCACCCGCCCAGCTGCGGAAGGAACGGAGGTCGGGCTCGAGTTCCAGGCACCGGATGGTCACCATCCATTCGCCGTTGCCGGCCGCGTCGGCCCACCCGACCGCACCGGCGTACAACCCGCGCGGTTCCTCGTGTGCGCGAATGAATTCCGTGGCCACCTCGCTCGGTGTGCCGCCGACCGCCGGTGTCGGACTCAGCGCGATCGCAAGATCCAGGGCGCCGACGGCGTCGTCGTCGAGTATCGCCCGGATCGGGGTCGCCAGATGCCACATCTCGCCGGTCGACAACAACTGCGGCTCATCGGGGATCGCGAGTTCGCGGCACAACGGTGCCAGGCGATCCCGGAGGTGCTCGACGACGAACGCGTGCTCGCGGTGATCTTTCTCCGACGCCGCGAGCTTCTCGCGGGACTCCCGGTCGGCCTCCGGATCGGCCGAGCGCGGCGCCGAACCGGCGTATGGCCGGCACGTCACCTCGCGACCGTCCTTGCGCAGCAACAGTTCCGGGCTCGCGCCGAGCAGCCACGAGGTGCCGGTGTCGACGGCAAAGGCGTTGTGTTCGCTGTTGCCGCCGGCGAGTGCGGCCAGCAGCCCGTCGACCGTGACCGGCGAATCCAGTTGAGCCCGAATCATTCTGGCGAGGACGACCTTCGCCAATGCGCCGGAGGCGATCGCCGACAACGCGGCACGCACCCGATCACGATGGGTGGCCGAATCGGGAATCTGCTCCGACGAAATCAGCGTCCGGCGCGGTGGTCGGCTCCCGGCGAGCGGAGTCGGTTCATGGGACAGCGTCACCGGCTCGAACAGCGCCGACGGGGCCGAGGGATCGAAGGCCACCGCCCCGACGACCGCATCGACGGCGCCGCTGCGCAGCCGGGTCGCGGCGTCGTCGGCGTCGGCGAATCGCGTCCGCACGCCGCGCGCTCGCACCGTCCCGTGCGGCCGCGACAGGACGAACGGTGACGCGGCGTGGGTATCGGAGACGGGCACCCAACCAACTTAGGCGACGACGGGCCGCGGCCTTTCGCTCACGCTGAGTGAAAATTGACACCCTTGCGCGCCGTAGGCCACCCTTGGTGCAGGTCATGAGTGCCAGCGACAAGCCCCGGCTAGCTGGCCGGCAACCCTCCTCCGCGGTGGGGTGCTCCGGGTGACGACCTGGCCGTGTACCGACCGGGCACGGCAAGCGTGGATTCCAAGGAGCCTTTGCGATGACTGCTGTCGCCACCACCACTGATTGCCGCAACGACTGCGCGGTGCAGTCCGATGCCGCCGACCTGTCGACCATCGGACCGCTGACCTCGGTCGTCGGTGCCGCCGAACTCGTCCCGCTGACCAGCGGTGATCAGATCCGCTACGCCAACTTCGACTACGCGGCCAGCGCGCCCGCCCTCACCGCCGTCGCCGACGCCGTCGCGGCGTCGGTGAGTCAGTACGCCAGCGTCCACCGCGGCGCCGGCCACCTGTCGCAGGTCACCACCCGCCGCTACGAGCAGTGCCGGGACACCGTCCGACGTTTCGTGCGTGGCCGCACCGACGACACCGTCGTCTTCACCCGCAACACCACCGACGCGATCAACCTGGCCGCCCACTGCACCCCCGGTGACGTCGTCGTTCTCGACATCGAGCACCACGCGAACCTGCTGCCGTGGGTGTCCCGTGACAACGGGACCGCGCGCATCGTCTCGGCGTGCGACACCCTCGAGGACACCCTGGCCGCGCTCGACGCCGAACTCGCCGCGGCGCCGGCCGCCCTGCTCGCCGTCACCGCGGCATCCAACGTCACCGGCGAGGTGCTGCCCATCTCGCGGCTGGCCTCGATCGCCCACCGCCACGGTGCCCGCATCCTCGTCGACGCCGCGCAACTGGTGGCACACCGACCGGTGTCGATCGTCAGTCACGGCATCGATTACCTCGTCTTTTCCGGCCACAAGCTCTACGCACCCTTTGGATCCGGAGTCCTCATCGGTCGCAGCGACTGGCTCGACGCCGCCGACCCGTACCTTGCCGGCGGCGGGGCGTCGGCGCAGGTGAGCCTCGTCGACGGACCCGACGAGAACTGCGCCTCGACCGCCTGGCACTCGGGTGCCGCGCGGCATGAGGCCGGCTCACCGAATGTGTTGGGCGCGATCGCCATTGCCGCCGCCTGCGATGCCATCGTCGATCTCGGATTCGAACTGATCGGCCTGCATGAGGCGGAACTGCGCGCCCGTCTGGACGTCGGACTGGCCGGCGTCGCCGACGTGACGCCGCTGCGGATCTTCTCCGACGACCTCGATCGCGTCGGCATCGCCGGCTTCTCCGTCGACGGACACACGCCGCGCGCCGTCGCCGAGTACCTCAGCGATCATCACGGAATCGGCGTGCGCGACGGCAAGTTCTGCGCGCATCCGCTGCTGGCCCGACTCGGACACACCGACGGCGCGGTCCGCGCGAGCTTCGGTCTCGGTACCGATTCCGCCGACGTCGACCGGCTCGTCACCGCACTCTCCGAACTCACCCGCACTACTCCCGGAAAGGCACAGCCATGACCGCCGAACTCTCCGACGTCCGCATCAGCATCGGCCGCCCCGGTCTGCGCGTGGCACTGGCCGGGGATGTGTCGGCCATCGACGTGCCGATCGTGGTGCGTCGACCGACCCTTCGCGACGCGCAGCGGGCGCGGTCGGTGCTGCGATCCGGCACCCGGGACACCGCGAATTTCTGTGTGGCACTGGAGGTCGAGGTGGCCATCGCCCCGAATGCCGCGTCCGCACGGGCGGCGGTCGCGGGTATCCCCGACGAGCTCGACGGCGGTACCGTCCGCTACATCGGCACACCCGGCGGGCTGGTCACCCTCATCCGCGACATCTACGCCGCCGAGGTCGCCGACGCGGTGATCCTGGTGTCGTTGGACGGGTCGGCGACCGAGAACCGGGTCCGTCAGCTCGTGCTGCCGGCGTTCACCGGTGCCGCCCGACGCGTCGCCTGATCCGCAGATCTCGCACCGGTCCGGAGTGCACAGACTCGACCTCAGGCCTCGCCGCGCTCCCACTGCTCGATGAGCCCGGCGTAGGACTCCTCGGTGAGCAGTCCGTACAGCTTGAACCGGGCCATGCCCCCGTCGGGGTAGATGTCCAGCCGTGCCTCGGTCATCGGCCGGTCCAGGTCGATGACGAACCGATGCCGGGTGTCGGGCTGCAGCTCGGTGCGGGGCAGGACCTCGAACCACTCGCCGTCGTCGCCGTCACGGCCGCGGACCGTGGCGGCGCCTGGTGCATTGCCCAGGAAGTAGCTCGTGTCGAGCTCGATCAGACTGACCCGCCCCTGGCCGGCCAGGCGCACCTGCACCCAGTCGTTGCCGTCGTCGCGGCGTCGGGAGGTCTCCCAGCCCTCACCCATGTGGCGGGCCCGGCCGGGCATCAGCAGGTTGTTCGGTGAGCTGTAGAACATGTTGGAGCAGGCCGTGATCAGGCCGCCGTTCTCCAGCGCGGCCAGGTCGAAGTGGCCGTACCGGAAGAAGTGCGGGTTGGGCACGCCTCGGCCGTGCACCCGGAAGCGGGCGATGCCGCCGTCGGGGTGCATCGTCAGACGCACATGGGTGAAACGGTCCTTGGCATCCACCCGGAACGGATTGCGGGTGTCCCCGTCGACCGGACTCTTGTCGACGATGGTGATCCACTCGGTGTCGTTGACCAGTTCGTCGACGGAGACCACACCCTCCTTGGCGGCGGCCTCCACCGAGATGAACGGTGGGTAATTGCCCTTGAACCAGGCGGTGTCGACGACGACGCCGTAGATCACGCCCGGAGCGCCGAGGCGGATGATCGCCTGGTCGACCCCATCGCGACGACGACGCCGTGTTTCCCAGCCGTCATAGATCTGGCCCTTGTGACCGAACGTCGCGGGCCGGTACTCCGCGGGCGGCGTCGAGATGAGGTTCTGCGCCTCCGCGAACAGGTCGTCATTCGACCACACGACGGCACCGCCGAGATCCCGTAATGCCAGGTCAGGCATCGAAGTGAAGTGAGGGCGGGTTCCGGACGCGGTGGGTGGGGGCGAAGGGGTCACGGCCACCGATCCTAATGGCGTTTGCGATCGCGGCACATTCGAGGGCATACTTGCGCAGTCCAACTAGGTGCACATTGCAACTGATTGATTCGCGCACCGAAGAATTGCTCCGACTCATCCGGGGGGATCCGCCATGCTCGATCCGGTCGAGGTCGACCGCCTCTTCGACGCGCTGTCCCGCTACCTGCGGGTACGTGACCGAGCCGTGCACACGACCCTGCGCACACCGGACGGCGACGTCGAGATCGCGGCGTTCAAGGGACTCTTCCATCTGCAGCGCCGACCGATGCGTTCCCGCGAACTCGCGGGCGCGCTCAACTCCGATCCGTCCACGGTCAGCCGACAGGTCGCCCAACTCGTCGACAAGGGGCTGGTGCGTCGGGAGGCCGACCCGCACGACGGACGGGCGACTTTGCTGGTGATCACCGAAGCCGGAGACGCCCAGGTCGAGGCCATGCGCTCGGCTCGGCGCGCGGCGATGAACGACGCCATGTCGGACTGGACCGCCGACGAACTCTCCACCTTGGTGAGCTTGCTCAACCGATTCGTCGACGCCACCGAGACCTTCATGGTTCCCGACTGCGCGAGACCCCCATCCGGGAAGCACGCCAACGACGAATCCCAGCCCGATCGAAAGGACCCCGATGACCAACCATGACGCGGCGGCCGCCTCGTCGGCCTCACCCGTAGAACACGCGGGTGCCGGTCTGACGCATCGCCAGATCCTCACAGTGATGGCCGGACTGATGATCGGCATGTTCCTCGCCGCCCTCGACCAGACCATCGTCTCGACGGCGATCCGCACCATCGCCGACGACCTGCAGGGCTACGACCTGCAGGCCTGGGTCACCACCGCCTACCTGGTGACCTCCACGATCGTCACCCCGCTCTACGGCAAGCTCTCCGACATCTACGGCCGCAAACCGTTCTTCCTGCTGGCCATCTCGATCTTCGTCATCGGGTCACTGCTGTGTTCGATGGCCACGTCGATGTACATGCTGGCCGGCTTCCGAGCGCTCCAGGGGCTCGGTGCCGGTGGTCTGTTCACCCTCGCACTGACCACCATCGGCGACATCGTCCCGCCCCGGGAACGAGCCAAGTACCAGGGCTACTTCCTGGCGGTGTTCGGCACCTCGAGCGTGCTCGGCCCGGTCCTCGGCGGCTTCTTCGCCGGCCAGTCGTCGATCCTGTGGATCTCCGGGTGGCGCTGGGTGTTCCTGGTGAACGTGCCGATCGGCATCATCGCGCTGTTCGTCGTCTACGCCGTCCTCAACTATGACCAGAACAAGGGCACCGGAACCCGCACCGACTACTGGGGCGCGACGGCACTCGCGGTGACAGTGGCGCCGATCCTGGTGGTGGCCGAGCAGGGCCGCGTGTGGGGATGGTGGTCGACGAAGTCGATCGTGTGTTACGCCATTGCCGTCGTCGGGCTGGCTGCGTTCATCTGGATTGAGAACAAGATGGGCGACGACGCCCTGATCCCGCTGCGGGTGTTCAAGAATCGGGTCTTCGCGCAGGGCATCGTCGTATCGATGGTCGTCGGCGCGGTGATGTTCGGCGGCATCTCGATGCTGCCGCAGTATTACCAGGTGCTGCGCGGTTCGAGCCCGATGGTGGCCGGACTGCAGATGCTGCCGATGGTGCTCGGACTGATGTCCGGATCGGTGGCGTCGGGTCAATTGATCTCGCGCACCGGCAAATACAAGGTCTTCACGATCCTCGGGTCGGTACTGATCACGGTCGCGACATTCCTGCTGCACTACGTCAGCATCACCACGCCGGTGTGGGTGGTTATGCTCTATGCCGCACTGCTCGGCTTCGGCCTGGGCAATCTGATGCAGCCGATCACCCTCGCGATGCAGAACATCCTGCCGCCCAAGGATATGGGACTGTCGACCGGAACCGCCACGTTCTTCCGGCAGATCGGTGCGACCCTCGGTGTGGCCGTGTTCTTCTCACTGCTGTTCTCACTGATGGGACCCAACATCAAGGACGAGATGACCGCCGCGTCGACGCAGCCGGGATTCTCTGCCGGGGTGATGGAGGCGGCCCAGAGCAGCGATCCGCAGGTGCGTGAATTCGGTCAGTCGCTGATCGCGAGCCAGGCCAATCCCGGCGCGGCCGGTTCCGGATCCTCCGACAGTGTCATGAATGACACGTCGATCATCGCGAAGCTGCCCGACTCGCTGTCGGAACCCATCATGACCGGCTTCGCCAACTCGATGGACCGGGTGTTCCTGACCGTGTCGATCGTGTCGCTGCTCGCCATCATCGGCACCGTCACCTGGAAGGAACTGCCGCTGCGGTCGGGGCGCCCGATCGGTGCGCCCAAGGACGCACCGAGTGGGGAGCCGCAGAAGTCCTGACCGAGCCCCACTGACGGCGCTCTCCTGAACGTTGACAGCGCTCTCCTGAACGTTGACAGCGCTCGTCACCACACTGACAGCGCTCGCCACCACACTGACAGCGCCCAGACAACAGCCGAGCGCGCCCGCGGATCAGATCGCGGGCGCGCTCGGCGTCATGTAGAGCGCTGTCAACGAGAATCAGAGCGCTGTCAACGTCAGAAAGAGCGCTGTCAGCGACATGGCGTCAGCCGCGTGAGGGCTCGTTGGCCTCGCCGGGATGCTCGGCCAGGCGTGCGATCGCCGCTTCGGCGACCTTCTCGGCCTCGGCCTTGCCGACCCATCCGCCCGGCGTGACCTCCTTGCCCGGCTCGAGATCCTTGTAGTGCTCGAAGAAGTGCGAGATGGCGCTGGTCTCGTACTCGGAGACGTCACCGATGTCCTGGATGTGGTTCCAGCGGATGTCGTTGGCCGGGACGCACAGGAGCTTGTCGTCGCCGCCGGCCTCGTCGGTCATGGTGTACATGCCGACGACGCGGGCCTTGACGATGACGCCCGGGTACACCGACTCCGGGAGCAGCACGAGCGCGTCGAGCGGATCGCCGTCGTCGCCCAGCGTGTTGTCGATGTAGCCGTAGTCGGCGGGATAGCCGAACGCCGTGTACAGGTAGCGATCGAGATAGATCTTGCCGGTCTCGTGATCGACCTCGTACTTGTTGCGGCTACCCTTCGGGATCTCGATGGTCACATCGAATTCCACGCGTCCTCCTTGATCGTGGCACTGTCGTTGGGGTGATGGCGGCCGCCCCAACTGCGGAGTCGGCTACGCGAATCGCCTCAACGATACTGTTAGGACGCCACCAAGAGAATGTCGAGACCCGGAGGTCATGCGGTGCACAGTACTCCAGCGGCGGACGTGAGCGGACCGCGACGACGCCGCTGGATCGTTCGATCGCTGCTCTCGGTCATGCTGGTGGCGGTGATTGCGGTCGGCGCCGGATTCACCTACCTGCAGCTGACCAAGCCCGATCCGCTGCCCGCCGGCATCCCGGCGCGACCTGCGGCGATCGCGGCCGACCCGCAGATCGACCCGGTCGCCGCCACCGCGCCCGAACCCACCTCGGCGGGGGTCACCGCCGCGATCGCCGACTCCGTCAAGGCGCCTCAACTGGGCACGTTGACCGGGCAGATCAGTGATTCGCTGACCGGCGCCGTGCTGTGGTCGGAAGGTGCCAGTACGCCCCGGACGCCGGCCTCGAACGCGAAGGTCCTCACCGCGGCCGCCGCTCTGCTGGCCCTGCCGCACGATCAACGGGTCACCACGACCGTGCTCGCCGGACCCGACGGACAGGTGATCCTGCGCGGCGCCGGCGATCCGACGCTGACCGCGCAGGCCCCCGGTACCGACACCTTCTACACCAACCCGGCGCGGATCTCCGACCTCGCCAACCAGATCGTCAAATCGGGCGTCGACGTCACCTCGGTGGCGGTGGACCTGTCCGCGTATTCCGGCCCGACCATGGACCGCACCTGGTCTCGGGACGACATCGCCGGCGGTGACATCGCGCCGATGGAATCACTGATGGTCGACGGCGCGCGGATCAAGCCGCTCGACGAGTATTCGCCGCGCGAGGAGCAACCCGGCATCGCCGCCGGGAAGGCGCTGGCGAGTGCGCTCGGCGTTTCCACCGACGTGACCGAGGCGAGCGCACCCGCCGGTGCCCAGACCATCGCGACGGTGCAGTCGGCGCCGCTGGCCACCCGCGTCAACGACATGCTCCGGTTCTCCGACAACGTACTCGCCGAGGCATTGTCCATCGAACTCTCCACCTCCCAGGGCGGGCCGGCGACACTGGCCGGTGGTGCGCAGGCCGTGCTGAAGACCTTGTCGCAGAACGGTTTCGATGTTTCCGGGGCGACGTTGACCGATTCGTCGGGCTTGTCCTACGGCAACAAGGTGCCCGCGTCGCTGCTCGACGAGGTGATGTCGGCGGCCAGCGGCGACACCGAGGCCGGCGCGTCGGCGTCGGACGGCGACGCGTCGAGCACCACCCGGGACCGGGACATCAAGATGCGACCGATGCTCGACGGGCTGCCGGTGGCCGCCGGGACCGGAACCCTGGCCGACCGCTTCGACCCGCGCACCAATCCGGGCGCCGGATGGGTGCGCGCCAAGACCGGAACACTGACCGGGGTCAGTTCGTTGACCGGGATAGTTCAAACCGTCGATGGGCGGGTGCTGTCGTTCGCGTTGATGTCGGGGGGAACATCCCCGGTCGATGCGCGGCCCGCACTCGATGCCATCCCCGGCGACTTGAGGGAGTGCGGATGTCGGTGAGCCAGAGCAGTGAGAACGAGGTCGCGGCCCGCAGTGGGTTGCTCGATCCGGTCGGCGCCAAGATCGACTGGGGTCTGGCCGCGGGGGTGGGCAAGAAACTGTCCCGACCCGGACCGAAGATGACGACCTACACACGCGACGCGGCGCGGGCCGAACTCGCCGACGCCGCCACGCGCGCCGAGGGTCCGGTCCGTGAGGTCACCGGACTCGCCGACGGTCTGGCCGTGCCGGCCGCGCGGGTCCTCGAACGTGACGAGTGGATCGACGCCGCGGCCCTGTCGATGCGGTCGATGCTCTCCGGCGACGGTGAGACCCTCGACGAGTCGCCGGGCATTTCCGGCCGCATCGGCGGACTGCAGGCATCGGGGTTGCTCGCGTTTCTGTCCACCGCGATCCTCGGCCAGTACGATCCGTTCTCGCCGGGACCGGCCGGCGCCGACGATCCGGGCGTGCTGATGCTGGTGCTGCCCAACATCGTCGGGGTGGAACGGTCACTGAAGGTGTCCCCCAGCGACTTCCGGTTGTGGGTGTGTCTGCACGAGGTCACCCACCGGGTCCAGTTCTCCGCGAACCCCTGGCTGCGCCAATATATGTCGGACAACATCGAGGTGCTGACCTCCGATGCCGGGGAATCGGTGGCCGACGTCGCCGCGCGGATCACCGGTGCACTCAAGGGCGGAAAGCCCAGGGAGAAGGGGATCATCGGAGCGATGCAGCTGCTGCAGACGCCCGAACAGTACGACGCGTTCAACCGGATGCTGATGCTCGGCACCCTGCTCGAAGGTCACGCCGACCATGTGATGGATGCGGTCGGGCCCGCACAGGTGCCCACCGTCGCCTCCATCCGGGCGGCCTTCGACAAACGCCGCACCGGACCGCGAAATCCGGTGCAGCGCATCATCCGTGCACTCATCGGAATGGATGCCAAACTGGCCCAATATATTCGGGGCAAGGCCTTCGTCGACGAGGTGGTGTCGACGGTCGGCATGGAGCGGTTCAACACCATCTGGACCTCGCCGGAGACCATGCCGCTTCCAGACGAGATCGACGAGCCGTCGAAGTGGATCACGCGGGTGCTCTGAGACGTGCGGTCGCGGACTTCGCGGCCGCACACCTCGACGGTGCCCGCGAGGTGTGCGTCGGATTGTCCGGCGGCCCCGACTCTCTCGCCCTGACCGCCGCCGCCCTCGACAGCGGCCTGGCCGTGCGGGCGCTCATCGTCGACCATCGGTTGCAACGCGGATCGGCCCACGTCGCCGACTCCGCCGCGCGCGCCGCGACGGCGCTTGGTGCCCGCGCCGACGTCATCGAGGTCAGCGTCGGGCACGACGGCGGGATGGAGGCCGCGGCCCGTACGGCCCGCTACGACGCGCTCGAGCATGCCCGGGAGGGGCTGCCCGTCCTGTTGGGACACACCATGGATGACCAGGCCGAGACCGTGCTGCTGGGTCTGGCCCGCGGATCGGGTGCCCGGTCGATCGCCGGGATGCGCCCGTGGTCGGCGCCGTGGGCCCGCCCCCTTCTCGGAATCCGCCGCGCCCAGACCCTGGCGGCCTGCGCCGAAAGGGGATTGGCGCCGCACTCCGACCCGCACAACCGGGACCCGAGGTTCACCCGCGTGCGTCTACGGTCCGAGGTCATTCCGCTGCTCGAGGACGTGCTGCACGGGGGTGCGGTGGAGGCGCTGTCACGCACCGCCGGTTCCCTGCGCGAGGACAACGATGCGCTCGACGGTTTTGCGGACACGCTGTACCGCGAGGCCGTCCGCACCGGTGATCCGGCGCCGGAACTACTGATCGCATCACTGGCCGCGACCGTGCCGGCGATTCGTCGGCGGGTGATCCGGTTGTGGCTGCACGACGCCGGTGCCACCGAGCCGACGTCCCGGGTGATCGTCGGTATCGATGCGCTGATCACCGATTGGCGTGGTCAGGGTGGCGTCGCCATCGGTGGGGATGCGGATGTACGACGCAGCGCGGCCAGGTGCGGTGACGCCATCGTCGTGCAGGAGAGTCCACGTCGCTGAGGTGCGACGGAACGGCGAGTTGATCGTCTCGATGTACCGGAAGTCGGCGACCACCAGGCTGCCACCGCCGCCGAGGATGCAGACGGTCGACCCGGCGAGCAGTCCTCCTGCGATTCCGCCCACCAACGGCGCCGATGACGGTCCCGACGAGAGTCGAGATCGTCATGCCGGGCACTGACCGTCTGGTTGAACCGTGCCAGTGCCGCATCGTCACGTTCCTAGTTGGCAGTCGGACCGGCCGGGAGCCGATTGCATGCGGCGGCCCGAAATGGTGCCACCTGCTTCGGATCGACGGCGACGGAATGCGCAAGATCATTTGTGGGCATGAGGGTTGCAGCGGTATCGGTGACATGCGCGCCGATCGGGAATCGGCGATCGTCGAGACGATAAACCAGCGGCATCCGGAACACCTCGACGTCGGCGTCGCGTCGGCGTCGATCGACAGGGAGGTGCCGCGGTGCCGGAACGTCCCGTCGGTCAGGGTGAGTGACACTGAGGTGTCGTCGAACGACACGGTGTGGCCGACGATTCTCGGTGGGGCGGCACAGGCCGGAGCGATCACCGAAAAAGATAGCAGTGCAAGGCAATACGGCACGGCAATGGTGAGGTGACGCAGTCGGATCCCGAACGGTCGGGCTTGTCGGTAAGACGCGGCGGAAGGTCGAGGTGGTGCGGTGGTCGACATGGTGGGTCATTTCGATGGTGTCGGGTCCGGTGCCCCGGAGTCGAATCCGCCCGGCGGTGGTCGACCGGGCTCTGTTTTGTGGTCCCGTTATTCATTTTTTTCGGCAATCAAATGGTGCGGTGGCTCGGGGCGGAATGTTGGGAATGACCCGGAATTTCCTGTGGATATTTGATCTACGACCGTGAGAATTAACGAATAAACGCTGCCGTGACTGATGTGGCGTGTTGTGATCGCACCGTGACGCCGGTGCCGACCGACGGTGTACGACGTCGGGCACTCATGGCGGTAGGTCGGCCGATCACCGGCCGATGGTCGATGTCGACGGCGGGCGAATTCTGCCCGTGCGTGCTGCGCCGCCTCGTGGACGTGTCAAGCTTGAGTCCGTGGCGAACGAGACCCAACATCACTACGGCGACGACATCGAAGCGGTGCTGATCACCGAGGAGCAGATCAAGGTGCGCACCGCCGAGCTGGCCGAGTCGGTGGCCGCGCGGTATCGCGAGCTCGACCAGGATCTCGTGCTCGTCGGAGTCCTCAAGGGCGCGATCATGTTCATGACCGACTTCGCCCGCGCGCTACCCATCCCATCGCAGATGGAGTTCATGGCGGTGTCGAGCTACGGGTCGTCGACGTCGTCGTCGGGTGTGGTGCGCATCCTCAAGGACCTCGACCGCGACATCGAGGGCCGTGACGTCCTGATCGTCGAGGACATCATCGACTCGGGGCTGACGTTGTCATGGCTGATGAAGAACCTCGCGACGCGCAACCCGCGGTCGCTGGAGGTGTGCACGCTGCTGCGGAAGCCGGAGGCGGTGCGCTCACCGGTGTCGGTGGCCGACGTCGGCTTCGACATCCCCAATGAGTTCGTCGTCGGCTACGGCCTCGATTACGCCGAGCGGTACCGTGACCTGCCGTTCATCGGCCGGCTGCGCTCGAGCGTGTACGAGCACTGACGCACGGTCGCACCCGTCCTCGTCGGTCGCACCGTTTCCCGCTGCCGGCACGGGACTCACAGGCTGTGCTCGACGCGACCGTTCTCGAACCGGACGAGTCGGTGCGGGCCGCCCATGCCGGGGCGTCCACCAACGCGATATGAAGCACTCGACACCCGATTCGCCCGCGATCGTGCTCGGGCGCTCGCTCTCGATTTCCCGGAATTCGATGTCGAGTTCGCGGCATCGTGACATCGCGTCGGCGATGGCGTAGAGCCTGCCGTCGAGTGAGTCCAGCGACGAGGAGGTGGTTGCTGCGGCCGTCAGGTCGTCCCAGAGTGGTGCAGGTGGGCGCGCACACGCGCGATTGCCGGAGGCGGCGCCAACAAACACAGGGAACGGTTTCACCTGCGTGATCGTTGACCGGTAGCCTTATCACAACGAGCGCGGTTGCTGGTCTGTTCGCCGCGCTCTCGAATCGATGGGAAGGACGATTGGGAACGGCGCCGTCTCCACCGGCCCGCCGGCCCTCCACCAATTCGCATGAACCGCAAGACAGTCTTTCGTAACCTCGCCATCGTGGCGGTCATCGTGCTCGCCTTCTGGGGCTGGAGCGTGTGGCGTGACAATGATCGCGAGTACACGGCCGTGGACACCTCGGTCGCGTTGACGCAGCTCAATGTCAAGAACACCAAATCGATTCAGATCGATGATCGTGAGCAGCAGCTCCGCATCGAGACCGATACGCCGGTCAAGGTCGGTGACGATGAGCTGACCAAGATCAGCACGAAGTATCCGGCGGCGGCGAGTGAAGAGATCTTCAACGACGTCAAGGCCACCGGCGCTCCGTATCAGACGAATGTCAACGAACAGTCGGTGTTCTGGCAGATCATGCTGTTCATCCTGCCGATGATCTTGCTGTTCGGTTTGTTCTTCTTCGTGATGAGCCGCATGCAGGGTGGTGGTCGTGGTGGCGTGATGGGCTTCGGCAAATCGCGCGCCAAGCAGCTCACCAAGGACATGCCGAAGACGACGTTCTCCGATGTGGCGGGTGCCGACGAGGCCGTCGAGGAGCTGTACGAGATCAAGGATTTCCTGCAGAATCCGGCGCGCTACCAGGCGTTGGGCGCGAAGATCCCGAAGGGCGTGTTGCTGTACGGCCCGCCCGGTACCGGTAAGACGTTGCTGGCGCGGGCGGTGGCCGGTGAGGCCGGGGTGCCGTTCTTCACGATCTCCGGTTCGGATTTCGTCGAGATGTTCGTCGGTGTCGGTGCCTCGCGTGTGCGTGACCTGTTCGAGCAGGCCAAGAACAACAGCCCGTGCATCATCTTCGTCGACGAGATCGACGCCGTGGGTCGCCAGCGTGGTGCGGGACTCGGCGGTGGTCATGACGAGCGCGAACAGACCCTCAACCAGTTGCTCGTCGAGATGGACGGTTTCGGTGACCGTCAGGGCATCATCCTGATCGCGGCCACCAACCGACCCGACATCCTGGATCCGGCGTTGTTGCGTCCGGGCCGTTTCGACCGGCAGATCCCGGTCGGCAATCCGGATATGGCGGGTCGTCGCGCGATTCTGCGTGTGCATGCCAAGGGCAAGCCGATCGACGCCGACGCCGATCTCGACGGTCTGGCCAAGCGCACCCCGGGTATGTCGGGTGCGGATCTGGCGAATGTCGTGAACGAGGCCGCGTTGCTGGCCGCGCGTGAGAACAAGCAGACGATCACCGCGGAGATGCTCGAGGAGGCCGTCGACCGGGTGATCGGTGGGCCGCGTCGTAAGAGCCGCATCATCAGTGAGCACGAGAAGAAGGTCGTCGCCTACCACGAGGGTGGTCACACCCTGGCCGCGTGGGCGATGCCCGATCTCGATCCGATCTACAAGGTCACGATCCTGGCGCGTGGTCGGACCGGTGGTCACGCCCTGGCGGTGCCGGAGCAGGACAAGGATCTGATGACCCGCTCGGAGATGATCGCCCGGCTGGTGATGGCGATGGGTGGTCGTGCCGCCGAGGAACTCGTCTTCCACGAGCCCACGACGGGTGCGTCGTCGGATATCGATCAGGCGACGAAGATCGCTCGTGCGATGGTCACCGAGTACGGCATGAGTGCCCGCCTGGGTGCGGTGCGGTATGGCCAGGAGCAGGGCGATCCGTTCCTGGGTCGTTCGATGGGCAATCACACCGACTACTCCGCCGAGGTCGCGAATGAGATCGACGAGGAGGTGCGTCGTCTCATCGAGGCCGCGCACACCGAGGCGTGGGCGATCCTGTCGGAGTATCGCGACACCCTTGACGTGTTGGCCAGCGAACTCCTCGAGAAGGAGACGTTGACGCGTAAGGATCTGGAGAAGATCTTCGGCCAGGTCGAGAAGCGCCCGCGGATCACGACGTTCAACGATTTCGGTGATCGCACCCCGAGTGACAAGCCGCCGGTGAAGACTCCCGGTGAGCTCGCCATCGAGCGCGGTGAGCCGTGGCCGCCGCCGGAGCCTGCGAAGGTTCCGGAGCCGGTCGGTGCGGCCGGTGGCCAGCCGGGCGGTTTCGGTCAGCCTGCCGGTGCGGCACCGGCGTATCCGCCGCAGGCCGCTCCGGGTGGGTATCCGCCCGCGCAGCAGCATCCATATCCGCCGCAGCAGAATCCGTATCCGCCGCAGGGGGGTTACCCGCCGCAGCAGCCGCAGCCGGGTGGCTATCCGCCGCCGGCCGCGCCGCCGGGTGGTGGCGCCACGTGGCCCGACTATGGCGCACCGCGCGACTGGTCGGCTCCCGGCTGGCCGCCCCGTGAGGAGGGGCCGGGTGTCAACGGCGGCTCCGCCCCGAACGGCGCGAACGGTCAGCATGGGCCCGGCCCGAATGGGACCGGTCAGCATGGCAATGGTGTGAACGGCAACGGCGCCTGAAGGGTCAGCTCGATGACGATCAGCAATGGTCACCACCCGGACGTCGCTGCCCTGATCGGTGACGATTCCGTGGAATCTCCGGCGTCGGTCATGTCCGGACGTCACTTCGATCAGGCGCGCGCGGAGGCGGCGGTGCGCGAGCTGCTCATCGCGGTCGGGGAGGATCCCGACCGAGAAGGGTTGCAGCGCACGCCAACTCGTGTGGCGAACGCCTATCGGGAGATGTTCGCGGGGTTGTACACCGATCCGTCGGCGGTGCTCGCGACGACCTTCGACGAGGACCACGACGAGTTGGTGCTCGTCAAGGACATCCCGATGTACTCCACCTGTGAGCATCATCTGGTGTCGTTCCACGGGGTCGCCCACGTCGGCTACATCCCCGGTGAGAGCGGTGAGGTGACCGGCCTGTCGAAGTTGGCGCGGCTGGTGGACCTCTACGCCAAGCGGCCGCAGGTACAGGAGCGACTGACCAGTCAGATCGCCGACGCGTTGGTGGCCCGGCTGAAACCGCGGGGCGCGATCGTGGTGATCGAGGCCGAGCATCTGTGCATGGCGATGCGTGGCATCCGCAAACCCGGTGCCCGCACCACCACGTCGGCGGTGCGTGGACTGTTCAAGACCAGCGCGGTCTCACGCGGCGAAGCGCTCGACCTCATCACACGTTGACCGGCGATCCCGATGCCCGCACGCAGATCATGGGCATCATCAACGTCACCGCCGATTCCTTCTCCGACGGTGGCCGGTACCTCGATGTCGACGCCGCACTCGCGCATGCGCGGCGCCTGCTCGACGACGGGGCCGACAGCATCGACGTGGGCGGCGAATCGACCCGTCCCGGCGCGATCCGCGTCGACCCCGACATCGAGATCGCCCGGGTCACACCGGTGATCTCGGCACTCGCCGAGGGCGGCGTCACCGTGTCCGTCGACACCATGCGTGCGTCGGTTGCGGCGGCCGCGATCGAGGCCGGCGCCGCGATCGTCAACGACGTCTCCGGTGGTCGCGCCGACCCGGACATGGCGCGGGTGCTGGCCGATTCGGGCCTGCCGTGGATCCTGATGCATTGGCGCCCCGCCGGGGAGGATTCCGACGCCGGACGCCGCTTCACCCATCGCGTCGACGACACCGGCGGCTATCACGACGTGGTGGCCGAGGTGAGTCGTGAACTGCTCGGGCAGGTCGACGCCGCGGTGAGCGCCGGCGTCGATCCCGATCGGATCATTCTCGATCCCGGTCTCGGTTTCGCCAAGACCGCCACCCACAATTGGGCTCTGCTGCATGCCTTACCGACATTCGTCGGACTCGGTTTCCCGGTGCTCGTCGGGGCGTCGCGCAAGCGCTTTCTCGGTACCCTGCTCGCCGACGGCGAGGTCGATCGGCCGCCGGCCGGGCGTGACATCGCGACCGCCGCGGTCAGTACCCTGGCCGCCGCGGGCGGTGCGTGGGGTGTCCGGGTGCACGACGTGGCGAGCAGTCGCGATGCCGTGGCGGTGGCGACGGCCTGGGCACACGGTGGGTCCGGGCGTATTGAGGGAGGACTCTGATGGCCGACCGGATCGAGCTCCGCGGATTGCGGGTGCGCGGCAATCACGGCGTCTTCGACCATGAACGCGTCGACGGCCAGGACTTCATCATCGACATCACCCTATGGCTCGAGTTGCGGATCGCCGCAGCCTCCGATGATCTCGCCGACACCGTCGACTACGGCGCGTTGGCGCAACGCGCCCACGACGTCGTCACCGGGACCCCGCGGAACCTGATCGAGACCGTCGGCGCCGAGATCGCCGACGACATCATGGGCGATGAGCGCATCCACGCCGCGGAAGTGGTGGTGCACAAGCCGTCCGCACCGATCCCACTGACCTTCGACGACGTCGCCGTGGTGACCCGACGTTCCCGGAAGTCGCAGCGATGAGCCACACCCGCGCGGTCCTGTCGGCCGGGTCGAACGTCGGTGATCCGATGGCGAATCTGCGGTCGGTGGTCGACGGGTTCGGCGCCGATGTGGTGGCGGTGTCCGACGTGTACGCCACCGCCCCGTGGGGTGGTGTCGAGCAGGCCGATTTCCTCAACATCACTCTCATCGTCGAGGGGGAGCGGAGTGCCGCCGACTGGCTGCGCCATGGTGCCGAGCTTGAGCGGCATGCACATCGGACTCGTGACGTTCGTTGGGGCCCAAGGACACTCGACGTCGACGTGATCACCGTCAGTGATGCGGCGGGGGTGGTGCGCAGCGACGACGAGGCGCTGATCCTGCCGCATCCGCGTGCCGCGCAGCGCGCCTTCGTGCTCGTGCCGTGGCTCGAGATCGATCCCGACGCGACGTTGTGGACCGATGGCGGTGAGCAGCGTGTCGACGATCTCGTCGACCGGCTGCCGGGCGCCGATCGCGAGGGTGTGCGTCGTGTCGGGGCGGTGCCGCGATGACCACACCCACCCCGCCGCCCGGCGATGACGAAAAAGAGCGGATGGGGCCGACGAAGCCGTTCGACCTCGTCGTTGTCGCCCTCATCGTCGGTGTCACCGCGTGGATCCTGGTCCGCTACAACTACTCCAGCGTGCCGCCGCTGCCGGTGCTGACCGGCATCGTGCTCTACATCCTCGCCGTCATCGAGGTGGTGGTGGGGTTCATCGTGCGCGCGCGGGTGGAGGGTCGCGACGTGGGACGTGCTCGCGGACAACTGCATCCGCTCACCGCGGCCCGGGTCCTCGCGCTGGCGAAGGCGTCGGCGATCCTCGGTGCCATCGCCACCGGTCTGTGGGCCGGGGTGCTGGTGTTCCTGCTGACCCAGCACGACATCGCCGCGGCCGAGCACGATCGGCCCGCCGCGGTGGTCGGCCTCATCGGTGGGGTGCTGCTGACGGTTGCCGCGTTGTGGCTGGAGTACTGCTGCCGGGCCCCCGACGATCCGGAGGATTCCTCGATCAACGGGTCGAGTCCCGGTCCGGCCTGAGCGACGATGTCGACCGGAGGGGCGTCTACCGGTACGCATGACCCGCGATTTCCCGGCCGACCCGGCGCGTTATCTGCGGCACCTCAGGGTACCCGGGGCCGCGCCCTACCAAACCCGCGATTCGTGACTCTCCGCCGGGCTTGGGAGATAACACAGAGATCAACGGGTAAGTTGCACTGATATGACGACCACCTCCGGCCGTTCCTCGGACACTCGGCGCACGGGCCGCTCCGTCGGCCAGTGGCTGCTGGGTCTGCTCATCGTCCTTGCCCTCGCGGCCAGCATCCTGATGATCTTCACCGACAACCTCTCGATCACCGGCTCGCTCGCGGTGATCGCGGCGCTGTGGGCCGCGGTGATCGGTGCGATCCTTGTCACCCGGTTCCGCAAGCAGGCCGAGACCGCGGAGGCCAAGAGTCGCGATCTCCGCCTGGTCTACGAACTGCAGTTGGAGCGGGAGATCGCCGCGCGCCGGCAGTACGAGCTCGACGTCGAGTCGACGATCCGCCGCGAGGTGGCGGCCGAATCGGGTGCAGAGCTGGCCGCACTCAAGGAGCAGGTCGTGTCGCTGCGATCGAGTCTGGAGCGACTGCTCGGCGAGTCGCTGCCCGATGATCAGGTGGCGTTGCCCAACGAGAAGCTGCGTGAGCTGGCCTCGGGCCTCGGTGGTCACGGACTCGATCCGCATCCTTACGGCGGTCAGTACGACTCTCCCGAGGCCTACGCCCACGACGACGGGGTTCTTGCCGCCCGCGACTTCGCGCAGACCGCACCGTCGGCCGCCGACGGTCGCCACATCGGGCCCACCGCCGATCCGAACGAGATGACCGAGGTCATCCCGGTCATCACCGACGATCCGCTGTCGCGTCCCTACGGGGCCGAGGCGCCCTACGAGTCGGTGTACGAGACCGAGTATGCGTCCGTGCTCGCCGAAACCGACGAGGTGACCGACGTCGAGACCGCCGACGCGGCGGACGCGGAGATCGCCGACGTCGTCGACGACGGTGGTGTGGCCGGTGGCCCGGGGGTCGGGGAGGCCCCGTCGGCCGACGAAGAGTCACCCGCCGCCGTACCGGTCTCGGCCTACGTCGACGAAACGCCCACCGATGAGTGGGCGACGCAGGCCGCTCAGGCCGAGCCGACCGCACCGGCCCAGCCGACCGGTGGTCCGGTTCCCTTCCTCGGTGGTGGACGGCATGAGACGGTCGGTGCCGCAGCCGGGTTCACCGGTGGGCGTCGTCGCCGCCGGGAGGATGAGGTGGAGCAGCCGGTGGCCGCCGAAGCCGCTGCCGACGACTTCGACAATGCGCACTCCAACGGGCTTCCGGTGTCGGAGTTGCTGCGCCAGTTGCGGGAGACCGAGGGCGGGTCGGGTCGCCGTCGCCGTCGCGACTGATCGATGCGTCGCCGTCGCGACTGATCGATGCCGGCGCCGTCGCGGCTGAACGGTGTCTGTGATTCGGTGAGCCCGATCACACGTATTGGATCCGTGTCGACCTGACGGCCTAACCTTGCTCTGCAACGTCTGGTACCCGGCCGGGTGCGTTCCGCGACGACATCGATGCGGAATCTCTCGGCAGCCCACGGGACTGGAACGACCTGGAGGACAGTGGTGACCTCATCGGATGATGACGCCTACGCGGCGCGTTCCGGTGTCCCCGCAGATCGTGCGTCGGGATTCCCCGGCATCGCCAATCTCCCCACGCCGGCCCGTCTGACGGTCGGCATCGTCGGCTCCGGGCGTGTCGGTACCGCGCTCGGTGCGGCGCTCGAACGTGCCGGTCACGTCGTCGGTGCCGTCCTTGCCCGTTCCCCGCAGTCGCGCCGTCGGGCGGCGGCACGTCTCCCGGAATCGGCGATTCTCGACCTCGACGGTGTCCTCGCTCGTTCCGAACTGCTCCTCGTCGCCGTCCCCGACGCTCAGCTGGAATCGGTGATCGCAGATATTGCTGCGTCCGGCAGCTTGCGTCCGGGTACATTGGTCGCCCACACCGCCGGTGCGCAGGGTGTCGGCATCCTGGAACCGCTCACGCGGCGGGGTGCGATGCCGTTGGCCATCCATCCCGCGATGACCTTCGTCGGTACCGACGACGACACCGCCCGCCTGGCCCGCGCATGCTTCGGTATCACCGCCGCCGACGAGGTCGGCGAGGCCATCGCGTCGGCGCTCGTCCTGGAGATGGGTGGTGAGCCGGTGCGGATCGCCGAAGCCGACCGCACGTTGTATCACGCAGCCCTCGCGCACGGCGCCAACCACCTGATCGCATTGATCTCGGATGCGGTGACGGCGCTCAATCACGCCATCGCCGGGCCGGACGGCGTCGCGCATCCGACCGCCACAGTGGACGGTGATCCGGTCCGCCTGGCCGAACGAATCCTCGGTCCACTGGTGACCGCATCCCTACAGAACGTGCTCGACCTCGGTCCCGGTGCCCTGACCGGTCCGGTGGCGCGCGGTGACGCATCGGCGGTCGCTGCCCATCTGGCCGCGTTGCGCGCATTGCCCGGGGGAGCGGAGACCGACTCGATCGCCGAGTCCTACCGCATGCTGGCGCGTCGGGCCGCTCACCAATCCGATGCGCCGCCTGCGGTTTTCGACGTTTTGGAGTCCCGATGACCAGTCATGTGATCGCCGACGAGGCGAACCTTTACACACCCGGAATGCTGACGGTGCACCGTGATCCGGTCGACCTGCAGCGAGTCAGCAAGGCGCTGCGTGGTTCCGGTAAGCGGGTGGCGCTGGTACCGACGATGGGTGCCTTGCACGCCGGTCATCTGGAGTTGGTGCGGGCCGCGAAGAGTCGCGGCAACACGATCGTCATCGTCTCGATCTTCGTCAATCCCTTGCAGTTCGGCGAGGGTGAGGATCTCGACGCCTACCCGCGCACCTTCGACGCCGACCTGGCCCTGCTGAAGCCGCTCGGGGTGGAGTTGGTGTTCGCCCCCACCGTGGCCGGGATGTACCCGCAGGGCCGTCGCACCATGATCCATCCCGGTCCGGCCGGTGACATCCTCGACGGTGCTTCGCGCCCAGGACATTTCGCCGGCATGCTGACCGTGGTGAACAAGCTGCTGCACATCGCCGCACCACACGCCGCGTACTTCGGTGAGAAGGACTACCAGCAGTTGGTGCTGATCTCACAGATGGTCGACGACCTCAACATGGACGTCGAGATCGTGGGTGTGCCCACCGTCCGCGAACCCGACGGGCTCGCCCTGAGTTCCCGTAACCGGTACCTCTCCGAGGAGCAGCGGGCACTGGCCACCGCACTGTCGGCGGCGTTGACCGCCGGATCGCACGCCGCGCCGGGCGGCGGTGACGCCATTCTCGCTGCGGCACACACGGTTCTGGCTGCGGTACCGGAGATCGAACTCGACTATCTCGCCCTGCGGGGCCGGTCTCTGGAGGACCCGCCGACGAAGGGATACGGACGACTGCTGGTCGCGGCTCGGCTCGGCCCGGCCCGCCTCATCGACAATGTCGGCGTCGCGATCGGCCTGAGCCTGGAGGAACGCGAGGCCAGATCCGAATGAGACCACCGTTCTGCCATCCGACCGATCCGCACTGAAGTACCGAACAGCACTGAAGTACCGAACAGAGGACCCCCACATGCTCCGCACCATGATGACCTCGAAGATCCACCGCGCCACCGTCACGCAGGCCGACCTGCACTACGTCGGTTCGGTCACCATCGACGCCGACCTGCTCGATGCCGCCGATCTCCTCGAAGGAGAACAGGTCACCATCGTCGACATCACCAACGGCGCACGCCTGGAGACCTACGCGATCGCTGGTGAACGTGGCTCCGGTGTGATCGGCATCAACGGTGCCGCAGCGCATCTCGTGCACCCCGGCGACCTGGTGATCATCATCGCGTACGGCATCCTCAACGAGGCCGAGATCGCCGAGTACGCACCGCACGTCGTCTTCGTCGACGAGGCGAATCGCGTGCTGGAGTCGGGCACCGATCCGGCTCGCGCACCAGAGGGCTCGGGGCTGCGCGATCCGCGCCACGCCGACGTGCTCGTCGACGCCACCGCCTGACGACTCTCGTTACGTATGCTCCTCACCATTGACGTCGGCAACACCAACACGCACATCGGTGTGTTCGCCGGCACCGGCGCGCACGCCACGCTGGTGAACGATTGGCGCCTGCACACCGAACCCGATCGCACCGCAGACGAATTGGCATTGCTGATCAAGGGCCTGTTGGGTGCCGACATCGAGCAGGTCACCGGCGTATCGGCGCTGTCGATCGTGCCATCGCTGCTACGGGAACTGCGCGTGATGGTCGCCCGCTACTTCGACAATCCGCACAACGTGATCCTGGAACCCGGTGTGCGGACCGGTGTTCCACTGCTCGTGGACAATCCCAAGGAAGTCGGCACCGATCGGGTCGCCAACTGCCTTGCCGCCCAACACATCTATGGTGGCCCGGCGATCGTCGTGGCCTGCGGAACCGCCACCGTCGTCGACGCCGTCTCGGTCAAGGGTGAGTTCCTCGGCGGCGCCATCGCTCCCGGGGTCAATCTGGGTGTCGAGGCATTGAGCGAACACACGGTGACGGTCCGCAAGGTCGAACTCATGCCACCGCGGAGTGTGCTCGGCAAGAACACCGTCGAGGCACTGCAGTCGGGCATCCTGTTCGGCTTCGCCGGCCAGATCGACGGATTGGTGGAGCGCGTCCGATCCACTGTCCCGGGATTCGACGGCGACGACGTCACCGTGGTGGCCACTGGCTTCCTCGCTCCGCTGATGTTCGACGAATGCCGCACTCTCACAGTGCAACACCCGCACCTAGCCCTCGAAGGTCTGCGTTTGGTGCACGAGCGGGCCAAGCAGCAATCCCGTGGTAGGGGACGCTGAGCCGGTCGTCCTAACCGTCCCCTCTCGCTCGATCCGGCGGTAGCATCCCCGCTGGTCGAGCGCACGCAACCTTCGCTGGCCGAGTGCCGACGAGCTTGCGAGTCGGTGTATCCATCAGACCGACCTTGTCGAGGTCGAGGCCACCTCCGCTAACCGGGAGCGAAACCGAACCAGCGCCAACCAAACCCGTCCCTGTGGACACTGATACTCCTCATCCCCAACCGATTCCGCGCTAAGAAAGTTGTCGGTGGTCGTCGTTACACTTGAGTCAGTTCAGTTGGAGCGATCATCGTCGACGCGCGCAGCCCGCCCGCACCGACGTCGAGGTGCAGGAGGTCGGTGCGCCGTACACGGCCCAGGGCGGTGCGGGTCGGCAGGTTGATGTCGACGTTGGTGGTGCCGGTTCCGATCTCGCCGCCGTCGAGCCCCGAGCCCAGGACGTCGAGTCGGGCGTACACGCCGTTGCATGCGGAGAACACCTCGGCGCGCAGCCGGTCGCGATTCGCGGTGAGGACCGGATCGCGCTGACTGGCCGGGGTGAACTGGAAGTAGCGGGTGCCGGTGACGTCGGCGAGGGCCAGCAGTCCCTGGGCGACGACGACCGGATGGGTGGCGAATCCGTGGAAGAAGCTCGGGTCGGTGTCGAGGCCGCCGGGAACCCGGGCCGGTGCGAGGGCCAGCGCCAGCCGGTCCGCCTCGAGCGTGGACGCCCCCACGAACATGCGCTCACTCATCGCCCCGCACCATATCGGACCGGCGAGGGACCACCGCGCGGCGTCATTCACGGGAACGCCGAGCGACAGCTCCCCGCCGCGACTTTCACCCACCCCGAGCAAGAAACCCCATCGCCTCTGGTCCCGACGCCGCAACTGTGGCACACTTGTCGCCGTGATCAAGAGCTGTCAGGAGTGTTGTCAGGGCTGAGCCCGCGTCGTCGTTTCTTCACGACACAGCGGTGGCCCCTCGCCAACCCTCCCGCTCGTTTCGATCACTTTCGAGGTTTCCTCCCATGACCGCATCGGTCCAGCTTCTCGCACCGGTTTCTGCTCCCACCCCCAGCGCTCCGCTGTCGTTGCGCATCGCCGACTACCGCAACGCGCTCGCCGCCGGTGCCACCCCGATTGACGTGCGCAGTCAGCGCAAACGCCAGGCCGACGGCGCGCTGCTCGGCGCGATCGCCGTCGACGCCGCCGAGGCGATCGACCTGCTCACCCCCGGCTCGCCGACCGCCCTGCGTATCGCCGCCGGTGATGCCCGCTGGATTCTCGTCTCCGACGACGGCCACGAAGCCGAGTGGCTGGCGTGGCATCTGCAGGCCCGCGGCGTCACCGGGGCGGTGTTCGTGATCGGCGGATATCGCGGTCTGCGTCGCGCCGGGATCAACGGGCAGATCAGCCAGGGTGAGCTCGACGTTTTCTCCGCGCACTGATCGCGCACGTTGGCCGGCTGTGGCGCAGGCGACGCAACTTGGCCGACGCCCCGACCACCGAATACCCTCACGTGCGTGAGTGACGCCCAGACATCCCAGGCCCCCGCCTCGTCGGCCGACGACCAGACTCCCGAGCAGCTGCGTATCCGCCGGGAGAAGCGGGAGCGGATTCTCGGAGAAGGACGCGACGCCTACCCGGTGTCGATTCCGCGCACCCACAGCCTCGCCGAGATCCGCGCGACGTACCCCGACCTGGAGGCCGGCACCGAAACCGGTGCGATCGTCGGCGTGGCCGGGCGCATCATCTTCCTCCGCAACAAGGGCAAGCTGTGCTTCGCGACGCTGCAGGAGGGCGATGGGACGCAACTGCAGGCGATGATCTCCTTCAACGGTGTCGGCGAGGATTCGCTGGCCCGGTGGAAGGCCGAAACCGATCTCGGCGACATCGTCTTCGTCCACGGCGAGGTGATCAGCTCCCGCACCGGCGAGTTGTCGGTGATGGCCGACTCCTGGGAGATGGCGTCCAAGGCGCTGCGTCCGCTGCCCGTCGCGCACAAGGACATGAACGAGGAGACCCGCGTCCGGCAACGCTACGTCGACCTCATCATGCGTCCCGAGGCCCGGCAGATCGCCCGCACCCGCATCGCGGTGATCTCCGAACTGCGCAAGGCCCTCGACCGCCGTGACTTCCTCGAGGTCGAGACCCCGATGCTGCAGACCTTGCACGGCGGTGCCGCGGCGCGCCCGTTCACCACGCGCTCCAACGCCTTCGACATCGACCTGTTCCTGCGGATCGCGCCGGAACTGTTCCTCAAGCGTTGCATCGTCGGCGGAATCGAGCGGGTCTTCGAGATCAACCGCAACTTCCGCAATGAGGGCGCCGACTCCACCCACTCGCCGGAATTCGCGATGCTGGAGACCTATCAGGCCTACGGCACCTACGACGATGCCGCGGTGATGACCCGCGAACTCGTGCAGGAAGTGGCGCAGGGCGCGCTCGGCACGCTCACCCCGACGATGTCCGACGGCTCGGTCTACGACCTGTCCGGTGAGTGGACCTCACTGTCGATGTACCCATCGCTGTCGGAGGCCCTCGGCGAACAGATCGTGCCGATGAGTGACTCCGGCGGCACCACCGTCGATGAACTGCTCGCCATCGCCGCGCGTGTCGGCCTGGAGATCCCCAAGGACAAGGGCTACGGGCACGGCAAGCTCGTCGAAGAACTGTGGGAACACATGGTGGGCCAACATCTTTCGCGGCCTGTCTTCGTGCGGGACTTCCCGGTCGAGACCTCGCCGCTGGTGCGCGCCCACCGCAGCATCCCCGGCGTGGTGGAGAAGTGGGACCTCTACGTCCGCGGCTTCGAATTGGCCACCGGCTACTCCGAACTCGTCGACCCGATCATCCAGCGGGAACGTTTCGTCGACCAGGCCCGCCTCGCCGCTGCCGGCGACGACGAGGCGATGGTCCTCGACGAAGAGTTCTTGGCCGCAATGGAATACGGCATGCCGCCGACCGCCGGTACCGGCATGGGCATCGACCGGCTGCTGATGGCGCTCACCGGTCTCGGCATTCGCGAGACCATCCTGTTCCCGTTGGTGAAGCCGCTGCGGGACTGAGCCTGCGAGAGCAGTTCAGAATCTGCTCAGCAGCCGTCGGGCGGTGAACGCTGTTCCGCCGATGCCGAAGGCGATCCCGAACACCGACCCGATCGCGATCGCCGCCGATCGCAGCGTCCCCATCGAATCTGTCCGTTTCGACCCTGCCCGTCCGTTGCCCGACCCACCCGATTGGTTGTGTCACACCCATTCACCGCGACGCAAGTACGCCGCGTACCGCGTCGACCGAATCACCGACCGCGTCGACGCGGTGCCACCGCTCGTCCGGTGTCTCCAAGGTCCGGGTTTGTCGCCGCGCCACGTCGGCAGTGGCGTCGGATGCATCCGGACCGCGATGCTCGATGCGTGAGATACGTTCGCTTTCGGGGAGTTCCAGCCATACTCCGGTGAATGCGCAGCCCGCGTGCTCGGCCACATCGGCGATGACACCGGACTGCGAGCGCCGCCCGAACACCGCATCGGCGATGACGCTCATCCCGTTCGCCAGGTCAAGGCCCGCCAGCCGAAATACCTCGGTGTAGACGCCGGCCCGTGCCTCGTCGGTGTAGGCCGAGCGGGGCAGCGGCTCATCGACGGTCACCCCGGCGAGCCGTTTGCGGAGTACGTCGGTGCGCAGAATCCTCGCACCAGGGGCCGGTGCGAGGTCACCGCCGATGGCCCGCGCCACTGTCGACTTTCCGGTACCCGACCCGCCGCCGATCGCGACGAGCCGCGGCGCGACGGGCTCGGTAAAGCCCAGCGCCAGCGAAAGATACGAGTTGGCCCGATCGGCGGCACCCTCGGCCGCGGCGACATGCGCACGAACCGTCGCCCGCACGCCGAGGATCAACGGCAACAGTGCGAAGCCGACCTCATCGTCGGTGGAGAGATCGAGGTAGGCGTTGATGACGACGTTGGCCTCATGCCGTAACCCGCGGGCCCACAGGTCCATCACCAGGAAGCCGATGTCGTAGAGCACGTCGGTGGTGGCCATCTCGGCGTCGAACTCCAGGCAGTCGAACGGAATCGGCTCGCCGTCGACAACGGCGATGTTGCCCAGATGCAGATCACCATGACCGTGCCGGACGCGCCCGGCCCGTGCGCGAGCGTCCATCAGGTCGGCGTGCGCGGTGATCATGGCGGTCAAACGATCGGTGAGTTGTTGTGCCAGTGCGGGTTCGAGGATCTCAGGAAACGCCGACATACTCGCCAGATTCCCGTCCACGACCTCCTTCAATCGGGCCGCGCCGTGCGGATCGTCGGACACCTGTGCGTCGCGGTGCATGTCGACGACGCGTGCGGCGAGGTTCTGCAGCAGGCGGTCATCGAGGGCTCCGGCGTCGGCCTGCCGGCTGAGCAGGGCATCGTCTGCGAAACGCGTCATCTCGAGAACCCAGTCGACGGTCTCACCGGGCCCATCCAGTGACGCCGATCCGTCGTCGGCGCGCCGCAGTGCGTGCAGTCCGAGGTAGATGTCGGGAGCGGTGCGGCGATTGAGGTCGAGTTCGGCGGCGAGGGCGTCGTGTCGCAGGTCGGAGGTGGAGAAGTCGAAGTAGCGCAACCGAACCGGCCGCTTGAGCTTCCATGCGCGATCGCCGTTGAGCAGGATGGTCGCGCCGTGCGTGTCGATACGGGTGGTGGGCGCAGCGGGGTCGAGGGCACCGGTCTGGGCCAGCAGGTCGGTGCTCTGGGTCTCACGGGTCCGCGCGGAAGTCACGCGTCAAGCACATCACAGGTGGGGGAGGTCGGCTAGATGACGCGTAAGGGCTCGGCCAACGCTCATTGGTAGCGTCGCTACTCATGGGGACGTGGGCTGCTGGACCGTTCGGCAACGATAAGGCGCTCGACTTCGTCGGTGACGTGGTGGACCAGCTGACCGAGCCGATCGCCGAGTTCCTGGAGTCGCCGTCGATCGCCGAGACCTTCGACGAAGCGTTCGGTGCCCTGGCCCTGCTCAACGAGGTGATGGAACGCACGCCCGTTCGGCCGTGGGGTAGTGACGGTCCGTCGGCCGGTGATCTCCGCGTGGCGTTTCTGCGGTGCTATGACGACCAGATCGGTGAGATGGGTGCGGGCGAGGAGTTCCCGGCCGATCAGCGGGCTGCGCTGGTCGCCGAGCTCGACCGGTATGCCGGGCTGATTGGCGAATGACTGAAGTCGTCCCCGTCAGCGGTTCTCACCGGAAATATCCGGTGAGGTCGCCTCACCGGGACGTTTGTGGGCATTCCTCGTCGGCACCCCCGCTCGCCGCAACTCCAGTGTGAGGCATGCGAGATACGCACGGGCATAAGGGATCAATCCCGGCTCCATCGAGCAACGCCTCGCTGTCCGACACGCCAAAAGTGGGGGAGGAATCTTCTTCCCCCACCCTTTGCTTCATTCCCCAACAGTTTCTTGCCGACGAAACGATCTTCGGGGGAGGAAACGTTCTTCCCCCACTTCCGGCCCGCTCACGTCAACTCCCGTTTGAGGATCTTTCCCGCGGCGTTCCGCGGAAACGCGTCGACGAACACCACCGAGCGCGGCACCTTGAAGTTCGCGAGATGCTCACGCGCATAGGCGATCACATGGTCCTCGTCGAGGTCGGCGTCATCGCCTACGGTGAGATAGGCCCGCCCCACCTCGCCGAGACGCTCGTCGGGCACCCCGATCACCGCGGATTCGGTCACCCCGTCGAGTCGGGCGAGGGTCTGCTCGATCTCGGCGGGATAGACGTTGAAGCCGCCGCAGATGTACATGTCCTTCAGGCGATCGGTGATCGTGAGGTTGCCGCGCCCATCGATGGTGCCGATGTCGCCGGTGTGCAACCAGCCGTCGGCGTCGATGGTCTCGGTAGTGGCCTGCTCGTCGTCGAGGTAGCCGCGCATCACCATCTTCCCGCGGGCGAGGACCTCGCCCTGATCCGATAGTGCGATCTCCATACCCGCAAACGCCCGGCCGCAGGTATTCGCAACCGTCTCGTCGTCGTCATCGGGGGTGCAGGTCGAGACGAATCCGCTGGCCTCGGTGAGGCCGTACGCGGTGATGACGGTGTGGACGCCGAGATCGGCCTGGATCCGTTCGATCAGGACGACCGGCACGATGGCCGCACCGGTCACCACCAGCCGCAGCGACGAGAGGTCGAGGCCGTCGCGGGCAGGATCATCGAGGATGGTCTGGAAGATCGTCGGTGCCCCGGGGAACACGGTGATGCGATGGGCGGCAATCCGGTTCATCGCCTCGCTCGGTGAGTAGACGGCCAGCGGATACATGGTCGAGCCGAACAGGGTGCACGGCAGGATGCCGGCCTTGTAGCCGAAGGTGTGGAAGTACGGGTTGACCATCAGATAGCGGTCATCGGGGGAGAGCCGGCCGTTGGCACCCCAGGCATGTGAGCCGGCGAGAGTCTGCTGATGTTCCGCCAGAACACCTTTCGACTTTCCGGTCGTACCCGAGGTGAACAGAACGTCGGAGATGTCGTCGGGCGCAACCGCTTCGGCCCGGTGTTGTGCCTCCGCCCGGGTCTCGTCGGTGGCGCGGGCCAGGAAGGCGTCCCAGTCCAGAACTCTGTCGAGGGGTTCAGCGCCGGCCGAGAGCGGAATCCGCACGACCACCTGGGGAAGCGCGGCAGCGTGGTCCCGGATCAGGTCCGCGGCGTGATCCGCCCCGAGGAACTCGCCGGACACGAAGACCGCCTGCGCATCGGACCGTTCGATGACGTCGATCGCCTCACCCGCGGTATAGCGCGTGTTCAACGGAACCAGCACCGCGCCCGCGTGATGGACGCCGAGTGCGGCGACCGGCCAGTGATGACTGTTGGGTGACCACAGTGCCACCCGGTCGCCGGGCCGGATGCCCGACGCGATCAGTGCGGCGGCGACGTCGATGACCCGCTCCCGCAATTGTGCCCACGTGAGCGCGACGGGCGTGCTCCACTGGGTGTCGACCAGGGCCGGACGATCCGGCCACGACGTGGCGGCCCGCGTCAGCGCGGCGGGGGTCGTCGAGACGCTCTCCATGCTCCCAACCTAGCACTTGCTTGGTGGGCTATGCTAGCGATCATGACCTCGATCAATCTGGCAGACAGATCTCTGGACCTGGGCGAATGGGCAGCTCAGACGCCCGACGCCACCAGGATCTTCGCCAAGGCGGTCCGCGACTGGCTGGCCGAGAACCTCGTCGGCGACTTCGCCGACCTCCGGGGCCGCGGCGGGCCGGGCAGCGAGCACGAGTTCTTCGCAGAGCGACTCGAATGGGACCGGCACCTCGCTCGCGCCGGCTGGACCTGCCTGGGCTGGCCGACCCGCCACGGCGGTCGCGGCGCCACCCTCGAGCAGCGGATCATCTTCCATCAGGAGTACGCCCGAGCCAACGCGCCCGCCCGCGTCAATCACCTCGGCGAGGAACTCCTCGGCCCGACACTGATCGAATACGGAACTCCCGAGCAGCAGCAGCGTCTCCTGCCGGGCATCGTCGACGTCACCGAGCTCTGGGCGCAGGGATACTCCGAGCCGGGCGCCGGATCGGACCTCGCGGGCGTGTCGACGTCGGCGCGACTCGACGACGACGGGCGCTGGCATCTCAACGGCCAGAAGATCTGGACCTCCCTCGCCCACGTCGCACAGTGGGTCTTCGTCATCGCGCGCAGCGAACCCGGCTCCAGTCGGCACCATGGACTGAGCTTCCTGCTGGTCCCCCTCGACCAACAGGGGATCACGGTCCGGCCCATCCAACAACTCACCGGCACATCGGAATTCAACGAGGTCTTCTTCGACGACGCCGTCACCGACGCCGATCTCATCGTCGGCGAGCCCGGCCAGGGTTGGTCGGTCGCGATGGGACTTCTGCAGTTCGAACGCGGCGTGTCCACGCTCGGTCAACAGGTGGGCTTCGCCCGCGAGCTCGACTCCATCACCGAGATCGCCCGCACCAACGGCGCCATCGATAATCCGGAGATCGCCACCCGAGTGGTCCGCGCCGACATCGGCCTGAAGGTGATGCGTGCCCACGCGCAACGCACCCTCGACGGTGACGTCGTCCCCCAGGCGGGTGCGGCGTCGGTGGCAAAACTGTTGTGGGCCAATTGGCATCGCGATCTCGGTGCACTCGGCATGGACGTTCTCGGTGCACCGTCGCTCATCGGACCCGGCGCCACCGTCGAAGGCCGACCCAACGACATCACCGACCCCGAACACGTCGAACTCGACGAATGGCAACGACTGTTCCTGTTCACCCGCGCCGACACCATCTACGGCGGGTCGAATGAGGTGCAGCGCAACATCATAGCCGAGCGAGTCCTCGGCCTACCGCGGGAGGCACGCGCATGACTGTATCCGACACCCAGGCCGACCAGACCGGCCGATCGTCACTGGCCGATCCGCCGGCGGAGACGCCCGGGCACGGACTCCTGTTGGGCCGCAAGGTGGTTGTCACCGCGGCCGCCGGAACCGGCATCGGTTTCGCCACCGCCCGCCGCGCACTACTCGAGGGTGCCGACGTCCTCATCTCCGACTGGCACGAACGTCGCCTCGCCGAGGCGCACGACGCACTCGCCGCGGAGTTCGCCGACCAGACCGTCACCCAAGCGCCGTGCGATGTCTCCGACACCGACCAGGTGGACGCGCTGATCACCCGCGCCGCAGACGAACTCGGCCGGGTCGACGTCCTGGTCAACAATGCCGGTCTCGGTGGTGAGACGCCGGTCGCCGACATGACCGACGACCAATGGGATCGTGTCCTCGACATCACCCTCAACGGCACCTTCCGTGCCACCCGCGCCGCACTGCGCTACTTCCGCGCCGTCGAACACGGCGGCGTGATCGTCAACAACGCCTCCGTCCTCGGGTGGCGCGCCCAGCGCGGCCAGGCCCACTACGCCGCGGCCAAGGCCGGGGTGATGGCACTGACCCGTTGTGCCGCAGTCGAAGCCGCCGACTTCGGGGTGCGCATCAACGCCGTCGCCCCGTCTATCGCCAAGCACCCGTTCCTGGCGAAGGTCACCAGTGACGACCTTCTCGACGAACTCGCCTCCCGCGAGGCCTACGGCCGCGCCGCGGAGGTCTGGGAGGTCGCGGCCACCATCGCGATGCTCGCCAGCGACTACACCACGTACCTGACCGGCGAGGTGGTCTCCATCTCCAGCCAACGCGCCTGAGCGCAACCAGAACCGAACCAGGAGAACAGATGTCCGCACCACAGGCCTACATCGTCGACGCCCTCCGCACCCCGGTCGGCAGACGCAATGGCGCCCTCGCCAAGACCCATCCCGCCGACCTCGGTGCGCATGTGATCACCGCGATCCTCGATCGCACCGGCATCGACCCGATGATCGTCGACGATGTGGTGTTCGGCTGCGTCGATGCGATCGGCCCGCAGGCCGGCAACATCGCGCGCACCGCATGGCTCGCCGCCGGTGGACCACTGGCCATTCCGGGGACAACCGTCGACCGCCAATGCGGTTCCAGCCAGCAGGCGATCCACTTCGCCGCGCAGGGCGTGATGAGCGGCACCCAGGACGTCGTCCTCGCCGGTGGTGTCCAGAACATGAGCGCCATCCCCATCAGCCAGGCCATGATCGCCGGGCAGGAGTTCGGATTCACCACGCCCACAGCCGAATCCGCGGGCTGGCGGGAGCGCTTCGGGGATGCCGAGATCTCCCAGTTCGCCGGCGCCGACGCGATCGCGTCCAAGTGGGACATCAGCCGCGAGGACATGGAGGCGTGGGCGCTGCAATCGCATCAGCGCGCCAAGACGGCCATCGCCGAAGGTCGTTTCGACAAGGAGAACGTGCCGCTCGGCGACTGTGTCGTCGACGAATGCCCGCGCGAGACCTCACTGGAGAAGATGGCCGGTCTGGCGCCCCTCGCCGAGGGGTCACGGCTCACCGCTGCCGTCGCGTCACAGATCTCCGACGGCGCGTCGGCGGCGCTCGTCGTCTCCGAACGGGCACTGAAAGAGTACGGACTCACCCCGCGGGCGCGGATCCATCACCTGTCGGTGCGCGGCGACGACCCGGTGATGATGCTCTCGGCTCCTATCCCGGCCACCGCCTACGCGCTGGCGAAGACCGGGCTGAGCATCGACGACATCGACGTCATCGAGATCAACGAGGCCTTCGCGTCGGTGGTGCTGGCCTGGCTCAAGGAGACCGGTGCCGATCCGGCGAAGGTCAATCCGAACGGCGGCGCCATCGCCCTGGGCCACCCGCTCGGCGCGACCGGCGCCAAGCTGTTCGCCACACTGCTCAACGAACTCGAACGCACCGGCGGTCGCTACGGACTGGAGACCATGTGCGAGGGCGGCGGCACGGCGAACGTCACGATCATCGAGAGGCTCGGCTGACACTGACAGCGTCGTCGTCAACGGGGAGGCGAGCGCTGTCAACGCTGGTGAGGGCGCCGTCGAACCATCTGAGAACATCTGTAGTCACATGCCTGTGATGTGTCGCATACTATGGTGGAACGAATGGGCGTGAACGTCTCAGCGGTGCCCGCCGCGAGCGTCGCCTGATGATCGACCAATCTGGAGGCGGCGATGACCAAACCTGCTGACGTGTCCACCAAGATCGAGGGGAACGTCTCCTCGGAGGCGCACTCGATGACCGAACTGCTGGAGATCCAGCGAGCCGCGTTCCTGCGCGACGGCATTCCGGATGCGAACACCCGCATCGATCGGATCACCCGACTGACCGCCCTGCTGCTCGACCACGGTGACGAGATCGCCGAGGCGCTGACCGTCGACTTCGGGTCGCGACCCAAGGAACTCAGCATCGCCTCCGATGTCGCGGGTTGCATGATCGACCTTGCCCATCAGCGTCGCGGGGTCAAGGAATGGATGGCCGAGTCGCCGTCGGCAAAGGTCCAGGGCCTGATGGGCTTCAAGCAGCGCGTCCGTCACGACCCGCTCGGTGTCGTCGGCATCATGGGGCCGTGGAACTTCCCGTTGCAGCTCACCTTCGTGCCCGCGGGATCGGCCTTCGCCGCCGGTAACCGCGTCCTGATGCGCCCGTCGTCGATCACCGCCCGCACCACCGCGGTGATCGCCAAGTACGCACCCGACTACTTCTCCATCGAGGAACTCGCCGTCATCACGCCCAAGCATGGGTCGGGTTCGGATTTCGCGAAGCTCACTGTCGACCACATGTTCTTCACCGGTTCGCCCGACGTCGGCAAGTCCGTCGCGCAGGAAGCCGCCAAGAACCTGGTGCCGGTCACCCTTGAACTCGGTGGCAAGAACCCGGCTGTCGTCGACGTCTCGGCCGACATCGACAAGGCCGCGAAGATGCTCGCCGATGCCCGCATGGTCAACGGCGGCCAGGTCTGCCTCTGCCCCGATTACGTCTTCGTCCCGGAGGCCAAACTCGGCGAGTTCACCGACAAGGTGATGGCCCGTTGGACCGCGAATTTCGCGACCATCTACGACAATCCGCAGTACACCTCCACGATCAACCAGAAGAACTACGACCGCATCGTCGACCTGATCGACGACGCCGTCTCGCTGGGCGCGGAAAAGCGTCAGGTGATCCCCGGTGGCGAGCCGCTGCCGTCGGCCGAGCGTCGCAAGATCCCGCCGACCCTGCTCACCGGGGTGAAGGCCGGCATGAAGATCGCCGACGACGAGGTCTTCGGTCCGGTCCTGTCGGTGTACCCGTACCGCGACCTGACCGAGGCCATCAACCACATCGCGAGCAACCCGCATCCGCTGACGATGTACTGGTGTGGCGACGACAACGACAACCTCAAGCGTCTCGCCGACAACACCCGCTCGGGGTCGATCAACGGCAACGACTTCGCCCTGCACATGTTCGGGGCGGAACTGCCGTTCGGTGGCGTCGGCCGCAGCGGCATGGGTGCCTACCACGGCAAGACCGGCTTCGACACGTTCAGTCACGCACGCGCCGTGGCATATTCGTCGATGCCGTTCACCGTGGCCGAGATGATGTCGCCGCCGTTCCTGCCGCGTGACACCAAGATGGGCAACGCACAGATGAAGCTGTGGGGCTTCTTCAACAAGCGTGCGCAGAAGAAGGTGCGTAAGTAGCGCCGGATCGCCGAAACCGACTGGGCCACCCCCATACCCAAGCGCTTGCTAGGGTATGGGGGTGGCGCCACGTAACGGTACTTCCCGTCGCGACGAACTGCTGACGACCGCGAGTGCGATGTTCGCCGAGCAGGGACTTCGCTCGACCACGGTTCGCGACATCGCCGACGCCGCCGGCATCCTGTCGGGCAGTCTGTATCACCATTTCGACTCCAAGGAATCGATGGTCGACGAGATCCTGCGCGGCTTCCTCGATTCGTTGTTCGGTCGGTACCAGCAGATCGCCGACGCCGGACTCTCGGCCGCCGACACCCTCCGGCAATTCGTGATCGCCTCCTTCGAGTCGATCGACGCCGACCACAACGCCGTCGCGATCTATCAGGACGAGGCCAAACGGCTTGCGCCACAAGATCGTTTCGCCTACATCCGAGAACGCAACACCGAGTTCCGGACCCTGTGGCATGCGGTGCTGACCCGTGGTGTCGCCGACGGCGAGTTCCGCTCCGACCTTGACGTCGAACTCGTCTACCGCTTCCTGCGTGACACCGTGTGGGTGGCGGTGCGGTGGTATCGCCCGGGCGGCAGCATGGGTGTCGAGCAGATCGCCGATCAGTACCTGTCGGTCGTGCTCGACGGGATCCTGCCGCGCACCTGAGCAAGGGAGACTTAGGCTACCCTTCCTTTTGTTGCGCGTAGGCGTTAACGTACGCGTATGACATCCACCGCGGAGGCCCCGCCGAGTCCGATCGCCACGGCACCGGACGCCGACACCGATGCCCACGCCAGAGCCCGGGAGAACTCCGGCGCGCTCCGGGAACTGCTGGCGCCGGTCCGATCCCGGGTCAGGCTGGGCCAGTCGCTGCAACTCCTCGCGTCCGCGGCGACGGTCGTGCCCTTCATCGGCGTCGTCGAACTCGGTCACACGCTGCTCGCGCCCCGACCGGTCGATGAGTCGCGCGTCTGGGTGATCGTGGTGATCGTCGTCGCAGGGCTCGTCGCGCGGGGTTTCTTCGGTGGCGCCGCGCTCGGGGTGACGCATTACGCGGACATCGACCTGCAGGCGGTTCTACGCCGACGCATCGTCGCCAAACTCGGACGCCTCCCGCTGGGCTGGTTCAGTGCCAACACCTCTGGAGTCGTCCGCAAGACGGTGCAGCACGATGTCGGTGAACTCCACTACCTCGTCGCGCATGCGGATGTGGAAACGACTGCGGCCGTAGCGACTCCACTCTTCGCGCTGATCTACTTCTTTGTTCTCGACTGGCGTCTGGGCCTGCTGGCCATCGCGACGCTGCCGCTGTACGCGATCGCCTACGCCTGGATGATTCGCGACAGCACCGCACAATAGGCGAAGATGAATGCGTCGCTGGAGAAGATCAGCGCCACCATCGTCGAGTTCGTGACCGGGGTGGCCGTCGTCAAGACCTTCGGACGCACCGGACGCGCACATCAGGCATTCATCGACGCCGCAGACGAATTCAACGACGACTTCGAGGCATACATCCGCCCGATGCTGCGCATCGAGGCGCTCGCCGGTGTGATGCTGTCGGCGCCGCTGATTCTGCTGGTGAACCTCGGCGGTGGATACTGGTTCGTCCGCGAGGGATGGGTCGCCCCGATCGACATGCTGGGGGCGACGCTGATCGCCATGGTGTTGCCGAGCACTCTGATGGCCGCAATGATGGCCATGCACAATCGGCAGCAGGCCGCCGCAGCGGCCGGACGCATCGTGGACCTGCTGACGTTGCCGGAACTGCCGATCACCGCACATCCCGTTGTCCCCGAGAATAACTCGGTGGTGATCGACGCCGTGAGCTACACCTATCCGGATACAGGGCAAGGTAACGGCGTGACGGCCCTGCGCGAGGTGAGCCTCACGCTGCCCGCCGGGAGTCTGACCGCGGTCGTCGGTCCCTCGGGCAGTGGGAAGTCCACTCTCGCGACACTCATCCCGCGCTTCGTCGATCCCGATGCCGGCCGGGTCACCATCGGTGGCGTCGACGTGCGCGACATCGACCCCGAGGTGCTCTACCGGCACGTGGGATTCGTGCTCCAGGATGTCGCATTGCTCGAACTGACTGTGGCGGAGAATATTCGGCTCGGGCGGCCCGATGCCTCGGATGCGGAGGTGGAGGCGGCGGCACGCGCCGGACGGATCCACGATCGAATCGTCGCCCTACCGCGCGGATATCACTCGGTGATCGGGGTCGACGCGCACCTGTCCGGCGGTGAGGCGCAGCGCGTCACGATCGCACGCGCGTTACTGTGTGATGCGCCGATCCTGATCCTGGACGAGGCCGCGGCATTCGCCGACCCGGAGTCCGAAGTCGATATCCAGCAGGCGATTTCAACCCTGATCGCCGGTCGCACCGTCCTGGTGATCGCGCATCGTCTCGGCTCCATCACTCATGCCGACTCGATCGTCGTGCTCGAATCCGGGCGGATCGCCGAACGCGGCACTCATGATCAGTTGCTGGCCGCAGGCGGGCCGTACGCCGCGCTGTGGGCCGCCTGGCAACGGGGCGCCGTCCCGGAGAGTGCCGAATCGACCGAAGAGGCCGGGTCGACCGAAGATACCGGGGCGACCGAACAGAATGACGGAGAGACAGCATGATTCGCGGATACCTGACCATCCTCGGTGACGAGCGTCGCCGGTTGTATGTGGTCCTGGCCTGGGCCGTCGCCTACGGCGTGGCCCAGGGTGTGTCGATGCTGCTCTTGGTGCCGATCACCCGCGCACTCTTCGACGGCGACGTCCGCACCGCCGGAGGATGGTTGCTGCTCCTCATCCCGGTGGTCGCACTGTGCTGCGTAACGTTCTACCTGCAATCGTTGTCCGCCATGCAGATGGCCGTACACACGATGCGTGCTCTGCATCATCGCCTCGGTGACCATCTGGTCACGTTGCCACTCGGCTGGTTCACTTTAGACAAGACGGCGGCGGTCTCCCAAATAGCGGTCAAGGGAACGATGTTCGTCGGAAGCGCCGGAGCACACCTGATGACCCCGATCATCACCAACCTCGCCGGATCGGCCACCGTCGTGGTCGGATTGTTCTTCTTCGACTGGCGGATCGGACTCACCGCCGCCGTCGGAGCGATGGTGCTCTGGGGAGTGGGAGCGCGTGCCAGCGTACTGATCGCCGACGCGGAGTCGCACAACCATGACACCGCCGTGGCAGTGAACGGCCGGGTCCTCGAGGTGGCGCGACACCAGCCGACGCTGCGAGCCTTCGGGAGCGCCGGTGCCGACTACCGGCCACTGGAAGACGCACTCGAGCAACAGCATTCGATCGGTCGGGCGATGATGGGCCGATCGGTGACCGGTCTGCTGATCAACGGCCTCGCGGTGCAGGCGGTCTTCACCGCGATCCTCGTCGTCGGGGCAGCGCTCGCGGTCTCTGGTGACATCGAGGCGGCCTTGGTGATGGCGGTGTTCGGTCTTGCGGCCCGCTTCACCGACCCGATTTCCGAACTCGCCGAACTCGGTTCGGCGATGCGGATGTCCACCGCGGAGATCGATCGGATCACCGACATCCTGCACACCCCGGCGATGCCGCAACCCGCATCGCCGGTCGCCCCGACCGAACGCGGGTCGATCGAGTTGGTGGATGTGTCGTTCTCCTACAGCGGTGATCCCGACGGCAGTGATCCGGACGGCAGCGGTCCGGACGTCGCCGTCGGCACCGCGTCGACGCGATCACGGGTTGTCCTGCGCGACATCGGTTTCAGTGTTCCGAACGGGTCGATGACCGCCCTCGTCGGTCCGTCGGGCTCCGGGAAGACCACCGCCACCCGGCTGATCGCCCGTTTCTACGACGCCACGGCGGGAACGGTCCGCGTCGGCGGCGTGGACGTTCGCGATCAGGACACCGCGACACTGATGGCGCAGTTGTCGCTGGTGTTCCAGGACGTGTATCTCTTCGACGACACGCTGTGGGAGAACATCCGGATCGGTCGTCTCGACGCCACCGACGACGACATACGTCGGGCGGCCGCCACCGCGGGTGTCGACTCCATCGTGGAGCGACTGCCCGGCGGATGGGAGACGCGGGTGGGCGAAGGCGGTTCGGCGCTGTCCGGCGGGGAGCGGCAGCGCGTCTCGATTGCCCGCGCACTGGTGAAGAACGCGCCGATCGTGCTGTTCGACGAGGCGACGAGCGCGCTCGACCCGGAGAACGAGGCACATGTCGCGGCGTCGATCCGGGAACTGGCCCGAGAATCCACGGTGCTGGTGATCGCGCACAAGATCTCCACCGTCCTCGCCGCCGACCAGATCGTGGTGCTGACCTCTGACGGGCGCCTCGCGGACATCGGACGCCACGACGAATTGTTGGCCCGCGGCGGGACCTACGCCGACTTCTGGCGACAGCGCAACGCGGCGGCCGGATGGACGATGGGCGTCGCTCAACCCGCGGGTACCGCAGGTTGATGCGCCGTCGACGGTAGTGTTGCCGCCGGAGAAGTACCGGCGAGGCGGGTAGAAAAGCGGTGATCGAGCGATACTCCTGGGAAGCGCGACCGGGAGATGTCACACGGGCGGCGCGGATCGTCGCGCTGCGCGCCATGACTCGGCCCGTCACGGTCGGGATGCAAGTCCTCACCGTCGGAGCTGCGCTGCTCGCCGCAGCGATACTGGACGAGTGGGCCATCGCCATCGGGGCTGTCGTGTACATCATCGCGCTGTGGGCGCTGGTGTACGTGCAGAAGTCGCGGGCCCTGCGCCAGTTGATGGCGCCCGGCATGCGGATCGACGTGGCCGTCGACGACGATGGCTTCGCGCTGACGACTGCCCTCGGGGACGGTCGCCAGAACTTCACTGCGATCGAGTCCATCTCGCGGATGGGTGGCGTCGTCTTCATTCGATCCGCCGGCGGCAGTGAGGCGGTGCTCGCGCTGCCGGCGGCGGTGATACCCGGCCACATCGACGAACTGTGGTCATTCGCCATCCAACGGGCCGGACTCATGGCGACGGGCCCGCGGCCCTCATTCGCCCCGACGCCGAGCGGATTGACACCGCAGTTGTGGTGGCAGGCCGCCGAGGATTCGGCCACTCAGATGACCATTGCGGCGCTGCGGTTTCAGTTCGTCCGGCCGAAAACCCTCGTCGTCACCTGCGTGTATGTCGCAGTGCTGATCGCTCTGGCGATATGGCTGCGGAGCTGGTTCGTCCTGGCCGCTCTACCGATGTGCGTGGCGCTCGTGATCGGGATCGCTTGGTCCCGCGCCCGGCGAATGGGTGCCGCGACGGCCGGTCCCGGGATGTGGATGGCCAGTGCATCCGGTGATGCGGAGTTCGCCATGTGGAGCGCTAGTGGCCAGTTCGCCGTGTCCACAACCGATCTGCATGACATTCGCGGCCTCGGTGAGTTCGCCGTCATCCGACGGCATCGGGGCATCCCGCTGCTCGTGCCGACCGCGCTCATTCCCGTCGGGCACCCACGCCTGAGGGTCCGGTGAGCCGTGCCCCTCTTGTCGTTTACTAGGACAACCTAGTAACTTGTGATGCCGGTAACAGCTGGCGACAAGGGAGTGCATGATGGCGGCGGATTTCAGTGAGACCGGCTTCAGTGAGGCCACCACCGCATCGATCGCCACCGCCCGTGAACACTCGATCGGCGCGCTCCTGCACCGCAGTGCCCGGCGCACTCCGGACAAGACCGCCATCATCAACGGCGAGGTCATCCTCACCTTCGCCGAACTCGACACCGCGGTGAACCGCTGCGCCAACGCCCTGACCGAACGCGGCCTGCGTCGCGGTGACCGGCTCGCCCTCGTCAGCCACAACTGCTGGCAGTTCGCCGTGCTGAACTTCGCCGCGGCGCGGATCGGCGCCATCCTGGTACCCGTCAACTTCGGCCTCGGCGCCGACGAGATCGCGTTCATCTTGTCCCACAGCGGTGCTCGCGGCGTCGTCGTCGAGGACGCGCTGGGTCAGACGGTCATCGACGCCATCGACCGGGCCGCCGCGGTCATCGACATCCAGGGCTGGATCGCGTTGTCCGGCATGCCGGCACCCGACGGCTTCCAGGACGCCACCGAATGGATGAGTTCCGGCGACGCCACCGCTGTCGGCGTGGTCATCGGCGACGACGAGCCGGTGCGGATGATGTACACCTCGGGCACCGAGTCACGGCCCAAAGGTGTTCTGCTGTCCAGCAAATCGCTCATCTCGCAGTACGTGTCGTGCATCATCGACGGCGGCATGACCGCCGACGACGTGGAGATCCACTCGCTGCCGCTGTACCACTGCGCGCAACTCGACTGCTTCCTGTCCACCGACATCTACCTCGGTGCCACGAGCATCATCCTGCCCGCACCCGACCCGGCAGCGATCCTCGCCACCATCGAGTCGGCGCGCGCCACCAAACTGTTCTGCCCACCGACGGTGTGGATCTCGCTGTTGCGGCACCCCGATTTCGACACCCGGGATCTGTCGTCGTTGCGCAAGGGTTATTACGGTGCGTCACCGATGCCGGTCGAGGTCCTGCGTGAACTGTCCCGCCGGCTGCCCGACGTGCAACTGTGGAACTTCTACGGACAGACCGAGATGTCGCCGCTGGCAACGATTCTGCAGCCACACGAACAGATCGACCGCGCCGGATCGGCCGGACGCGCCTCACTCAACGTCGAGACCCGGGTCGTCGACGACGACGGGAACCCGGTGCCCACCGGCGAGGTCGGCGAGATCGTGCACCGCAGTCCCCATGCGACACTGGGGTATTACCGCGACGAGGAGAAGACCGCGGCGGCGTTCGCGGGCGGCTGGTTCCACTCCGGTGACCTCGGCATCATCGACAAGGACGGCTATCTCAGCGTCGTCGACCGCAAGAAGGACATGATCAAGACCGGCGGGGAGAACGTCGCCTCCCGCGAGGTCGAAGAGGCCATCTATCTGCTCGACGGGGTGGCCGAAGTGGCGGTTTTCGGTGTGCCGCACCCTAAGTGGATCGAGGCGGTCACCGCGGTCGTCGTGCCCAAGGAGGGTGCACAGCTGACCGAGGAGACCGTCGACGCGCACCTCGAGTCCATCCTCGCCGGGTATAAGCGCCCCAAGTACGTCGTCTTCGCCGACGCGCTGCCCAAGAATCCCAGCGGGAAGATCCTCAAGAGGGATCTGCGCAGCGAGCACAACGACATCGCCGGGCGCTGAGGTCTTTCGGCACCGCTCAGTAGCAAGGATTCCTCGCCGCCGGCACGCACCGTCACATCCGAGAGGCGGATACTCCACGGCTGTGACGATGATGACCTTGTCGTGCAGGTGTTGCGTCCTGCAGGTGTTGCGACACTGACGTATTCCTCCGGCATCTCGACCGTCGACCCCCACCGGTCGATCGCCACGAGGGTCGATCGTATGACCGACAGTCAGCGCTGACCGCTCCGGTGTCATGCCAGGATGTCGGGTCGGCGGACTTTCACGAGCTCATTGAATCGGGGAAACCATGATCGGCATCGACAACTACGTGCGATTGCTGCGGCTGATGTCGGCGGCCGACCTCGGGGACTGGTCGGAGTTTCCGGTGCGCCGGTTCCTGGACAGCCAGGAGTGGTGGATCCCCGGTGACGATGCGTACCGCACGGCGGTCGAGACGACCCCGCCATGGCTCGGCGCGACGTTGACGTCGTCGAACCGCCGAGATGGGTACACGGCGTTGGCAGTGCGGGTTGCCGACCACGCGGACAACGGCGACCTCGAACGTTGCGTGCGCGCCACCGAAACCTTCTTCGGCGAGCCGGCCCAACTGCTCGGTGGCTACGACTCGATGTCCGGCGGCGTCTTCCGGCAGTGGCGCAGACCCGACCACGGGCCGACGGGAACCACCTACTCTGTCGAGTTTCTTTCGGGCCGAATCGAACTCGCGCTCTACCCGTCCAGGGAGTTTGAGTACGAGTGGTCCAAGAATGTCGACTTCGGTGACGGTGCCAATGATGCGCCGCTGTCGCCGCTGTGGCTGGTCACCGGGCCCGGACCGCAGGAGAACCTCGGCGGCATGATGTTCCCGGGTGTACGGGTCGTCACCAACTGGGCCGACCTCGTGGATTCGATCCGTTACTCGATTCGCACGCTGGCGCGGGATCTGCGGGTCCTCGGCGACGGCATGTCGATCATCTTCGCCCCCGAAGGCCACGGCGAACGCTACGTTCGGTTCCTCATCGACGACGAGGACGGCTTCCTGTTCGCCGAGGCGGCACGCGGATGGGGCGGCCCCGACGACGCGACGATGACTGCGCTCGGCTGGACCACCCTGAACAACTATCCGGACTCCGACTGGGCATCCATCCATCCCGATCCGCTGACCGATTCCCGGATGATCGCGGAGCGGGTGGCCGCGACGCTGAAAGCCTACGGCGCGGTGCTTCCCGAGTTCGGCGGTGACGAGTCGCCTGGTCTGCTGTTGTGCCGTACCAACTTCGTGTCTGAGGGCCCCTTCGGTGGTGGGCTGTTCACCATCTACGGCATGCATGTCTCGGAAGCCGGAGGCTGAACGGTCGGCTCCTCTGCCGCCGCTGGTCGTGTCGAGGTCAGACACCCCCCGCCGGGGGCGAGCAGTGAGCTGCCGGCACCGCCGACCACGCCGAGCGGGCACCGCCGGAGGTGACGGCCGTGGTGATCCCGCAACAAGCTCGGCCAGCCGATGTCCGCCGGGTGAGGTACTTGGCGTCATCGGATCTGCATCACGTTCGTAGTGCCGACAGTCTGCTCAAGAGGCGCGGGACTCCGGTCACCGCGCGAGGTGCTCCGGCGCCCACGTGTGACAGATCGACCGGACTCACGATTGTCAGGGGACAGTCGTGGTCGTACAGGACGTCGACGAGGTGCACGAATCGTTGTGCCGGTTCTCGTCCCGCGGAAGCCAGCGTCGGAACGCCGGTCACCATCCAGGTGTCGTGGCGTTGCACAAGTTCCAGATAATCGATCGCGCCGAACGGCCGGCCGCAGATCTCGCCGAAATCCGCGGTCACAGAACCGGATTCGGCGCTACCGATAGTCGCCAGGGCACGCCCACGCACCGTGACCCGGGCTCGTTCGTGCCGGTCCGGCGTCGACGATGCGACCAACCACCGACCCGAAGCGAACCCTGTGGCGTGGCGGGCGAACTGACGGTAGTCCACACCGGTGTCGAATTCGATTGTACGGCAGGTGGTATGGATGAGATCGATGGTCGGCAGGAACTCGTGATGAAACAGCGGATGCGGCATCAGGTCGTCGGGATGGGTGTTGGAGGTGAAGATCAACGGGACGCCGATGTCGCTCGCCTGCTGCATCAGACGGTGCAGGAAGATCCCGTCCGCTCGGTCATGGATGTGCACCTCGTCGAAACACAGTACGGCGACGCCGGCGAGCAGATGATGTATCGCACCGTCGATACCGCCGTGATCGCGGATCAACACATGCAGCGTCGCGACGAACTCGTGCCAGTGGACGCGGCGTGGGGATTTCGGTGCAAGTGCGGTCACGTACGTGTCCATCAGCCAGGTCTTGCCCGATCCGGGAGGGCCGACCAGGTAGAGCCCGGCGTCGCCGGTCAGTTCCAGAGCGGCCCGGATCTGAGATGCGTCAAGTGCGAAACCGTCTCGGCGTGAGGCGAACTCGAACACCTCGAGGCCGATCCGGGGGATCGGGGCTCGTCGTCGACGGAGGTCGAACACGCCATAACTCTATCATCGTAGAGTTTGATTACACTGTGATCCATGCCTCGTCCCGACCGTCGATTGCTCATCTCCGACGCCGCTCTCGAACTCGCCGCGTCCGGCGGGACGCATGCGCTCACCCATCAGGCGATCGATCGTCACCTCGACCTGCCGAAGGGGTCGACGTCGTACTACTTCCGCACCAGGGACGCTCTCATCGGTGCCGCAGCGGACCGACTCGTCGCCGCATCACGCCGCGAGTTTCTCGAGAGTGTCGATTCCGGGAAGTCGGCACTCGATCTGATTGCCGACTACGCGGTCACCCTCGTCACCACGCGGCGTCGCGACGTTCTCGCTCGCCAGGCACTCCTGCTGGAACCCGGTCTGCCGACCGACGTCCGGTCACGGCTGGTCGGCTGTCTCTTCTCGATGGAGGCGGCCACCTCACTCACCACGACGCTCGGCGAGCCCGAGCCGGATGTGGCTGCGCGCGAGCTGATCACAGTGCTGGAAGGTGTTGTCTTCAGCCATACCCAGGGCGTGGATGCGCGCCGCGCCGCACGTTCGCGGCGGCGAATCATCCGGTCGTTGCTCGTCGACGTCTTCCCTCGGCTTGGTGCACGATGAAGACGCGTCGTGACGTGCCCGCGGTAGGCCGACCGCTCAGCCCAACGCGCCCAGCGCCTTCAACCGTTCATGCGCCTGACCCATGATCGACTGGATGAGTTGATCACAGCTGGGCAGGTCGTCGATCATGCCGACGACCTGTCCGGAGGCGAGCACTCCGGCATTGGTGTCCCCCTCGACCAGTCCGGCGCGCAGCAGCATCGGGGTGTTGCCGGCCATGATGATCTGTTGCCAGCTGCGTTCGCCGGACCTGCGCATCGCACGGCCGTCGCGCAGCATCGTCGTCCACTTCATCCCGGTCAGTTGCTTGAACTCGTTGGCGTTGCGTGCCGCTGCCACCAGGGCTTTGACGCTGCTGCCGCTCTCCAGGGCGTCGACCAGCGGTGTGCGCAGGACGCGGTGCGGCATCCCGTCGACCTTCACCGACACGACGGTGTCGCCGAGTCCGCGATGCAGATACTCCTGCTTGACCGCATCGGGCACCGCCGAATCCGAGGTGAGCAGGAAGCGGGTGCCCATGGCCACACCCTCGGCGCCGTAGGCGAGGGCCGCGGCCAGACCGCGGCCGTCGAAGAATCCGCCGGCCGCGACGACCGGCATGTCCGAACCGTTGGCGGCCAGCGCATCGAGCACGGACGGCAACAGCAGGGTGGTCGCGACCGGACCGGTATGTCCACCGCCCTCACCGCCCTGCACGATCACCGCGTCGGCACCCCAGGACGCCACCTTGACGGCGTGCTTGGCCGCGCCGATCGACGGGATGACCACCACCCCGTGGTCTTTGAGTTTGGCGATCAGTTCCTGCTTGGGCGCCAGCGCGAATGACGCCACCTTCACCTTCTCGCGGATCAGCAGATCGATGCGTGCCGGTGCGTCGGTGGCGTCGGCGCGGATGTTCACCCCGAAGGGCTTGTCGGTCAACGACTTCGTCTTGGCGATGGCCGCTTCGAGTTCGTCGTAGGTCATGGTGGCCGAGGCCAGGATACCCAACCCGCCGGCGTTGGAGGTCGCCGACGTCAGCGACGGCCCCGACACCCAGCCCATTCCGGTCTGCACGATCGGATATTCGATGCCGACGAGGTCGGTGAAGCGGGTCGACAATGCGGCGGCGCGTCCGGCGGCACTCATCTGGAGGGCACCTCCTTGTGGCGAACACCCTTGGGGTCGAGCACATCCCGGATCAGGGTGAGCTCGCTCTCCGACGGCTCGCGGGTCGGTGGGGCGCCGGCGAGACCAGTGATTTCGAATGACGTGTTCTCCGCGACCTCGTCGGCGCTCACCCCCGGATGCAGCGACAGGGCGCGCATCGTGTGATCGGGCCCGCCGAAGTCGAAGACCCCGAGATTGGTGACGACCCGGTGGATGTCGACGTCGTCGAAGGCAGGGTTGTCGGGATCGACTTTGTCGTAACCGATTCCGGCGACGATGTCGACGGAGTCGCCGAACACCCGCGCCGTGTGCCGGGGTACCCAGTAACTCGTCGGATGGTTGATCGTGTTACCGGGTGCCCCCCGCACCCCGAACATCTGCCGCGTGGGCTTCTGCAACGCCCCGAATGCGGACAGATTCTGGTTGCCGAAGCGGTCGATCTGGTTGGCACCCATGATCACATGACGCCGACCGGACGCGACGACGTCGAACACCTTGGAGAACGGCATCCAGCCCTCGATGGGACCGGTCTTCCCGATGGCCGGGGTGTCGGCGAAGATCAGTGCCTCACCGTCGGTGATCAACAAATCGGGCTCGAAGGTCAACCGCGCCAGGCGTGCGCCCAGAAGCGGGGTCGGAGCCATTGGGGAGGCCATGATCTCGCCCGCACCACGGAAGATCTCGGCACAGGCGACGACGCAGTACTCGGCGCGGGTCACCTCGATGACCTCGGTGGGAGCGGTGTTCGCGGTGGTCATTTCGATTCCTCCGGCTTCGCGTTCTCCTGTTCGGTGCGCCATGCGGTCACCTCACGCTGATATGTGGCCTCGTCGACGTCGAGGAAGCGACGATGAAACGCCGCCCACGCCTCGGGGTCCTTCGCCGATTCGACGTAGAACCGCTGGAACGACTCGTCGCGTCCGTAGTCACCGGCAAAGGTGAAATGTGCGCCGCTCGGTGCGTGCACCACGCGGTCGACATTCATCCGATTGAGCAACAACCTCTGGGTGGGAACCGATTTGACCAGCACCTCGGTGTCGACGAGTTGATCGGTCTCCAGGTAGCGGCGCGTGGCGGCCGCGCAGAACAGATCATCCATGTACGGATCGACACCGGTGTAGGCGGCGTTGCCGCGGGAGTCGGCGAGATCGAGATGGACGAACGCGGCGTCGAGCCGCAGCGCCGGCATGGCGATCAGGGTCTGGGTGCGGCCGTCGTCATCGGCGTAGGGCGATTCGACGGTCTTGAGTTCCCCCTCCCAGAAGGGGAGGACATCCGAACCGAGTCCGGCCCGGATCGGCAGGAACGGCAGCCGTGCGGCCGCGGCCTGCAGCCCGCACTTGACCATGCCCTCATCCATCTCACGGGCCTCGATCGCACCGGTGGTACGGGCATGGGCGAACCACGGATCGTAGAACGGCGCCGAATCCAGCGAGACGAATCCGTAGTAGGCGCGGCGGACCTTGCCTGCGGCGCACAGCAATCCGAGGTCGGGTCCGCCGTAGGTGACCACGGTGAGGTCGTTCACGTCGGAGCGGGCGAGGGCCCGGACCAGTGCCATCGGTTTGCGTCGTGATCCCCAGCCGCCGATGCCGATCGTCATCCCGTCGCGCAGTTCGCCGATGACGTCGTCGAGGGTGCTGGTCTTGTCAGTGGGTGTCGCAGTGGTGGGTGTCGCAGTGGTGGGTGCCGAAATCGCGGGTGCCGCCGTCATCTCAGGGACGTCCTGTCGTGTTGAGTGCTTTTCCGGTGGTCACGAACGCATCTCGATGCTCGTCGGCCACCCCGGCCAGGTTGAGCTCGAAGGTGTAGCCCTGCTCGAGCCGGTAGCTCGCCTTGACGTCGACCGGATCGATATGGTTGATCGCCGACTTCGCGGCGCGGATCACCCGGGTGTCCTTCGCCGCGATCTTCTCGGCCACCTCGGTTGCGGCGGAATCGAGTTCGTCGGCGGGTACCACCCGGTAAACCGAACCGAAGTGCAGCAACTGTTCGGCGGTGACGTTCTGCGCGGTGTAGTAAAGGGTGCGCATCATGTGCTGTGGTACCAGGCGGGCGAGATGTGTTGCGGCGCCGAGTGCTCCGCGGTCGACCTCGGGCAGCCCGAATACCGCCCCCTCGGATGCGACGATCACGTCGGCGTTGCCGACGAGGCCGATGCCGCCACCCACGCAGAAACCGTTGACCGCGACGACCACCGGGACCGCGCAGTCATAGACGGCGCTGAAGGCGGCCGCACAACCATGATTCGCCGCGATCAGCGCCTCGAAGCCGCTGGTCGCCTGCATCTCCTTGATGTCGACGCCGGCGTTGAAACCGCGCCCCTCGGCGCGCAGGACGACGACGTGGGTCTCGGGGTGCTCGCCGAGGGAGGTGATCTCCTCGGCGAGTTCGAACCAGGCCGCCGACGGCAGGGCGTTGACCGGCGGGAAGTTGACGGTGACGGTGACGACCCCGGTGTCGGTGCGTGTGGAGGTGATCGGCACGCGTGCTCCTCTCGGCAGAGCGGACTTGGGTCACCAGAACGATCTGGAGACCAACCAAGCAAGTGCTTGGTTGTTTGGTAGGGTAGCACCCATGACGGCGACGGTGCGTGCGAGCAGTGGATTCGATCTGGGGCTGACCGGCAAGGTCGTCCTGGTCACCGGTGGCGTGCGCGGCGTGGGCCTGGGCATCGTGCGGGTTCTGGCCGAATTCGGGGCGATCCCGGTGGCATGCGCCCGGCATCGCGACGACGCGCTGGACGCGGTGGCCGGTGCCGGTTTCGCCGCCTGCGACGTGCGCGACGAGGATGCGGTGGCCGACACGCTCGCCGGGATCGTCGCCGAGCACGGTCGCCTGGATGGCGCCGTCAACAACGCGGGTGGGTCGCCGTTCGCTCTCGCCGCCGACGCCTCGCCACGATTCGCCACCAAGATCGTCGAGCTGAACCTGGTGGCACCGCTGATCGTCGCCCGCGCCGCGCATGCCGTCATGTGCACGCAGGAGGGTGGCGGCGCCATCGTGAACATCTCGAGTGTGAGCGGACACCGTCCGTCGCCGGGGACCTCCGCCTACGGGGCCGCCAAGGCGGGGCTGGACAGCCTGACCGGTTCGCTGGCCGTCGAATGGGCGCCGCGGGTGCGGGTCAATTCGGTGGTCGCCGGGCCGGTGGAAACTGAACAGGCACACCTGCATTACGGCGACGACGACGGTGTCGCCGCGGTCGGACGCACCATCCCGATGGGCCGGATGGCCCGGCCCTCCGACGTCGGGACTGCGGCCGCATTTCTGTTGTCGCCGTTGGCCGCCTACATCACCGGCTCCACCCTCACGGTGCACGGCGGCGGCGAGCGGCCGGCGTTCCTGGCCGCGTCCACCGCGGGCAACGACGGCTGAGGGTCGTCGGCTCTCATACCTCGCGCGAAACATGCTCGAGCTTCAAAACTTTCCGGATGTCATTGAAAGGGAACAATCGTGGGTGATGCGGGATTGAACACCGGACGGGTGGTCGTGGTGACCGGGGCCGGCCAAGGGATCGGGCGGGCGCACGCGGTGGCGTTCGCCGCCGACGGGGCGAAAGTGGTCGTCAACGACTTCGTGCCCGTGGCCGCCGACGCCGTCGTCGCAGAGATCCGGGCCGCCGGTGGGTCTGCGGTGGCGGCACCGGGTGATGTGGCCGACTGGGAGACCGCGGCAGGCATCATCGCGACGGCCGTCGATGAGTTCGGTGCGCTCGACATCCTGGTCAACAACGCCGGTTTCGTGCGCGACCGGATGCTGGTGTCGATGTCCGAGGACGAGTGGGACGCGGTGATCCGCGTGCATCTCAAGGGGCACTTCGTCATGCTGCGTCACGCCGCGGAATACTGGCGGGCGCAATCGAAGTCGGGTGCGACCCGCGCCGCGCGGGTCATCAACACCTCGTCCGGCGCGGGACTGTTCGGATCGGTCGGGCAGGGCAATTACGTTGCGGCCAAGGCGGGTATCGCCGCACTCACCGTCCAGGCGGCCGCCGAGATGGGCGGGTACGGAATGACGGTCAACGCGATCGCGCCGGCGGCGCGCACCCAGATGACGCTCGGGGCGGGCGAGGAGATGGCCGCGCAGATGGCGGCGCCGGCCGACGGCTCCTTCGACGCGATGGACCCGGCCAACATCTCGCCGCTCGTACTGTGGCTGGCCTCGCCCGAATCCGGGTCGGTGACCGGCCGCGTATTCGAGGTCGAGGGCGGCAAGATTTCGGTCACCGACGGCTGGCAGCGTAGCGTCGAGCGGGACAAGGGGGATCGGTGGTCGCCGTCGGAACTGGGGCCGGTGATCGCCGAGATCCTGGACAAGGCACCGGTGCCGATGCCGGTGTACGGGGCGCGCTGACCGGCAAGGCGCGCTGACGACGCAGGTAGCATAGCCGAGTTACGGCCGGCCACAACAGATCTGGGGATCAATGACCGAGTTCGTCGAACAGTCACGGGTCGCGGCCGCCAAAGCCTACGTCGACGCGCTGGTGTCCCACGATGCATCCGGGGTGTCCCTGCACCCGGACTGCACCCGCGTCGAGTTCGGGATCAAAACCGGCCGCAACGGTCCGCACATCGCGAAGAGTCTGGAACGCGGGCCTCAGTTCCGGGTGATCACGAGGATCAGCGGATTCGAGGCCACCGTCGACGGGCACAGCGTCACCACGCGCTACTTCGTGCATGTGCGACCGAAGGTCGCGGGGCTTGCGGCGCCCGTCTCGGAGACGTTCGTCGTCGACGAGGATCTGCGCATCCGGGCCATCGTCGCCCGCTTCGGGGTGCCGCGGCGGGTGGACTGACTCCTCGCGGAGACGACGAACGCGGCCCGCGAAGGCGAGCCGCGTCCGTGGTAAGCGTCGGGGTTCAGGCGCCCGGGGCGCGCACCACCATCGGGACACCCGGGAAGTAGGCGGCCATCTCCGAGCGGGACTTGCGCAGCGCCGCGGTGCCGAAGCCGTGCTTGCGGTGCTCCGGGTGAATCCAGATGCGCACATCCACCTCGCCGGAGGTGAGCTCGCCGAAGACGAAGCCGACCTTCGCGTCGCCCTCGGTGGCGACCAGCCAGACGGCCTCCTCCTTCTCGACGCGGTCGGTGGCCTTGGTCAGCTCGTCGTCGAGGTCACCCGCGGGGGCGCCCGAGCCGTCGCCGGCGACGCCGAGTTCTTCGGTGCGCACGGCGAAGAGATCGGCGTCGAGTTCGAGGGCGAACGGCCGCAGGTCCAGGGTGTCGCCGCTGCTGGCCGGGCGTTCGGCGAGGGTGAAGGTCAGCGCGTTGTTGAGGTCGTCGAGTTCGGCCTGATTCTTGCGGCGCTCGCTCTTGGTGAGCTGATCGAGTTTCATGTCGAGGATCGCCTCGGCGCCGAGCTGAGACTTGTCCAGTAGGGCGGCGAGAGCGGCGGCCGCCTCATCGTGATCGTCGGCCTCGACGATGGTGTCGAGGACCTCGTGGCGGCGTTCGAGCGCGGTCAGAAGGGCATCGGTGATGTCGCGGCGGGTGGTGGCCAAGTCCAGATCTGTCATGACGTCGATCCTAGTGAGCTACCGGTAAGTAGGATGTGCAACACGTTCTAGTGTTGATCTGACGCCACCCAAGGTGTATTCATGCACGTCATACGGAATTCGTGGCGGCTTTCCCTTTCCCATTTCTGCAACACGTCCTAGTCTTGGGGTCATGACTGTGGACAGCTCAGCGACCGACTTCGACCCACTGCGCACCGGAGTGCACCTCGGCGATCTGATGGTCGCTGCCCTGCGTCGGCACCGCGACCACCGGGTACTCGAGCTCGGCGACGTCGAACTGACCGGCGGTGAGATGGCCGACGCCGTCAGCCGATACGTCCAGGCCTTCGACTCTCTGGGAGCCGGATCCGGGTCGGCGGTCGGGTTGCTGGCGCTCAACCGCCCCGAAGTTCTGCTGGTGATCGGTGCCGGCCAGACGCAAGGGTGGCGACGCACCGCCCTGCATCCGTTGGGGTCGCTCGACGACCACGCCTACGTTCTCTCCGACGCCGGCGTCACCACCCTCGTCATCGACCCGGTGCCGATGTTCGTCGAACGGGCCGTCGCGCTCGTGGAACGCGTCGACAGTCTCAAGCAGGTGCTGACGCTCGGTCCGGTGCCGGAGGCGTTGTCGGCGTACGGCCGGGATGTGATCGCCGAGGCCGACACGTTCTCGCCGCGCCCGCTGACCGCGGCACCGCTGCCGCCGGATCACATCGTGTCCATCACCTACACCGGCGGCACCACCGGAAAACCCAAGGGCGTCATCGGTACCGCGTCGGCGATGGCCACCATGACGCAGATCCAGCTCGCCGAATGGGAGTGGCCCGAACGCCCCCGATTCCTCATGTGCACGCCGCTGTCACATGCGGGCGCCGCCTTCTTCGTGCCGACGCTGATGAAGGGCGGCACCATGATCGTGCTGACGAAGTTCGATCCGGCGGATGTGTTGCGCACCATCGAGGAGAAGAAGATCACCGCGACCATGCTGGTGCCGTCGATGCTGTATGCACTGCTCGATCATCCGGATTCGAAGACCCGCGATCTGTCGTCTCTGGAAACCGTGTATTACGGTGCGTCGGCGATCAATCCGGTGCGGCTGGCCGAGGCGATCGAACGATTCGGGCCCATCTTCGCGCAGTACTACGGGCAGTCCGAGGCGCCGATGGTGATCAGCTATCTCGGCAAGCACGATCATCCCGGTCCGGGGGAGGACCCGCGTCGGCTCGCCAGTTGTGGTCGGCCGTCTGCCTTTCTGCGGACCGCGCTGCTCGGCCCCGACGACGCCCCGGTCGCGCCGGGTGAACCGGGCGAGATCTGTGTCGCGGGACCGCTTCTCGCCGGCGGGTATTGGGGCCTGCCGGAACAAACCGCCGACACTTTCCGCGACGGCTGGCTGCGCACCGGCGACGTCGCCCGCGAGGACGAGGACGGCTTCTGGTACATCGTCGACCGCACCAAGGACATGATCGTCACGGGCGGTTTCAATGTCTTCCCGCGCGAGGTGGAAGATGTTGTCGCCGAACATCCCTCGGTCGCCCAGGTCGGTGTCATCGGAGTTCCCGACGAGAAGTGGGGTGAGGCGGTGACCGCGGTCGTCGTGCTGCGGTCCGATGCCGCCGCCGACGATGCGGCCCGCGCGAGTGTCACCGCCGAGATCCAGGAGTCGGTGAAGGCGCGCAAGGGTGCGGTGCAATCACCCAAACAGGTCATCTTCGCCGAATCGCTGCCGCTGACCGCCCTCGGCAAGCCCGACAAGAAGGCGCTGCGGGCGCGGTTCTGGGAGGCGTCGGACCGGGGCGTGGGCTGAGCGCAGCGTCCCGGTTGCGTTGAGTGGGCGTCCATTTCCGTCGACTGTGCGCCGTTTCGCGTTGAGTGTGCGTGCTTTCGTGTCGACTGTGCGTTGAGAGGCGGATCCGATGAGCGTGCGGGTGCCCACTCGATGAAGAACGGCGCCCACACGACGAAGAACGCCGCCCACTCGATGAAGAACGGCGCCCACTCGATGAAGAACGGCGCCCACTCGACGGGGGTAGAGCGCACGATACGGGCGCGGACGGCTCAGGGGCAGTCGCAACAATCGCAATCGCAGCAGTCGCAATCGCAGTCGTCGCAGTCGCAGCACTCGCTCTTCCACTTGTCGCTGCAGTGATTCCAGTGGTCGGTGCAGCAGGCCCGGCCCGAGCAGGTGGTCCACACGAACGGCCCGAGGCGCTCAAGGAATCCGCGGTTGGGCCGGAAAGGTGGTGGGTACGGCCATGATTCGGGATAGTCCGGGGGTGGAAACGGGGGCCATCCGGTGGGATTGGGGTAGGCGGCCTCTGGGGAGTGGTTGTGGCACAGCGAAACAAGTCCGCGGCTACGTGAGCGTCGGGAGATGGCGCGGTGCAACCCGTCGAGGAGGACCGCCCGCAGTAGCCGGTCATCTTCGAGGCGGAGCAGTTCGTATCGACGGCGGATGGCCTTGGCCATTCGCCGGCAGTCGGCCAGTGCCGAGGCGACGTCGGTATCAGTGGCGCGCAGCGGATTGAAGACGCCTTCGGTGAGGTCGGTGTCGTAGTCGTCGATGGCGTCCAGCAGATGGGCGATCGCGCCGAAGTCGGCGCCGATCGCCGCGAGATGGTCGCGATTGCCCGGGGTGCCGGCGGCGTCGGCGGTCGCGGCGAAGACGTCGGCGCAGACCTGAGCGGCCGGTGAAAGGATCTCGTGCAGATCGGTGGAAGTGGATTCGATGTCGGCCTGGCGGGCCAGGGTGGCCATCATGTCGTCGATGGACAGGTCCGTCGACGACGACGCGGACCTGGTGGCGGCACGGTGCAGTCGCCGCGCCGCGACTCCGGCGGCGGCTGCGCGGACGCGGGAGCGTGGTGCCAGGCCGTGGGTCTGTTCGGCGGGGATGTCGGCGGCCTTGCCCGCGGCCAGGGTCAGGGAGGCGGTGGCGGCCAATCGAATTCCCGGCTCCGCGCCGACCATGACTTCGGCACGACGCATCCCCCGCAGCGGGCATCGTCCGGCGGTGGTCAGCTCGGCTGGGACGCTGCGCTGCGCAGCCGTGAGCACCGAGATCATCACCGCATCGGTGTTTGTGGTCAGCCGCGAGGCCTGCCCGTGGGAATCGCGCAGTTCCAGGCACAATCCACACAGATGTGCGCGCCACAGGTCGGCGAGTTCATCGTCGAGTGTGTGGCGGCATGGTTGCAGGACCCCGAACATGGCGACATCCAATCACTTCGCGTGAACGTCCACCAGCGGAGCGTGCCGACGGGTCCGTCGGATGGCGTACCCGGTCGGCCTCCCTACGCGGAGCCTCAGTGCGCCACCGGACAGGCGGAGTAGCGGACCGGTAGCTCCTTCACCCCGTTCAGCCAGCCCGAACGGACCCGACGCATCTCGCCGACGCGCGAGATGTCCGGCAGAACGTCGGCGATCGCATCGAAGATCAGGTTCAGTTCCAGCCGGGCCAGGTTTGCGCCGATGCAGAAGTGGGCGCCATTGCCGCCGAAGGCCAAGTGCGGATTGGGATCTCGAAGAATATTGAAGGTGAACGGATCGTCGAAGACGTCCTCGTCGTAGTTGGCGGAACTGTAGAACAGGCCGACGCGCTGGCCCTTGGCGATCGGCACCCCGCCGAGTTCGGTGTCGGCCAGGGCGGTGCGCTGGAACGCGTTGACCGGAGTCGACCAGCGCAGGATCTCGTCGACGGCCGTCCGGGGCCTGCTGTCGCGGAACAACTTCCACGCGTCGGGATGGTCGAGGAAGGCGTTCATGCCGTGCGTCGTCGCGTTGCGGGTGGTCTCGTTGCCGGCGGTCATCAGCAGGATGACGAAGAACCCGAACTCCATCTCGTCGAGCGCCTCACCGTCGATGTCGGCCTGCACGAGGGTGGTGACGATGTCCTCGGCCGGATTCTTCCGGCGTTCCTCGGCCATCTGGTAGGCGTAGCCGAGGAGTTCGGCGTTGGCGACGGTCGGTTCGATGGTCTGATCGGGATCGTCGGAGTTGATGATGGCGTCGACGAGTTCGTGAATCCGCGGGCGATCGGGGATCGGCACCCCGATGAGGTCCAGGATGGCCTGCAGCGGAAGGTGGATCGCGATGTCGTCGACGAAGTTTCCGGTATCGCGTGCCGCGGCCTCCTCGACGACCCTGCGGGCGGTGTCGTGTAGTCGCTCCTCCAACGCGCCGACGGCCTTGGGCGTGAAGATCCGCGAGATGATCTTGCGTAAACGAGTGTGCTCCGGCGGATCATGGTTGATGAGAAGGGCCTTGGTGAACTCGATCTGATCGGCCGTGACGTACTCGGGTAGCCGGATGATCGCGCCGTTGGCGTTGGCGGACCACAGCGCGGAGTTCTTGGAGATCTCGCGGATGTGCTGATGCTTGGACACCACCCAGAAGCCGCCGTCATGGAATCCGCCGCCGGTGCCCGGCGCCTGGGCGTTCCACCACACCGGGGCGGTGGAACGCAGCTGTGCGAACTCGTCGAGGGGCAGACCCCGCTCGAGGAGGTCGGGGTCGGTGAAGTCGAAGCCCGGACCGAAGGGGCAGGTGGTGGCTGCGGTCATGGTTGTCCTCCCGGCGCGGATCGCGAGCCGTGCAGAAATCCGCCAAGTGATGTGTCGTGAGTCACCTCACCATACACCTATTCAAGTCCGTATGGTCAACAGATCCGGGACCCGATCAGAGTCCGACGCGCTAGGGTGAGCATCCATGGGGCGGACGGGACACGAGGGACGCTGATGCGCACACATGGATGGTCTGGTCGCCCACCGGCCACCGACGACGAAGCCGCGGCCCGGATCCTCTCGGCCACGCGGGAGGTCATCGACGAACGCGGCGAGGCGACCAAACTCGCCGACGTCGCACGCCTGCTCGGGGTCACCCGGCAAACCGTGTACCGCTACTTCCCCAGCACCGAAGCCCTTCTCGCCGCGACCGCCATCGACGCCGTCGGTGGCTTCCTCGACGGAATCGCCGCCCGACTGGCGGGCGTCACCGAACCCGACGTCGCCATCATCGAAGGTGTTCTCGCCGTCCTCGACTCCGTCGCGCAGGACCGATACATGGGCATCCTCCTGCGGCCCGGACATCAGAGTCTCCCGGTGATCGGGGAGATCACCTCCGGCGGTGCACGAGTGTTCGCGCGAACCATGGTCGATCGGATGGATGTCGACTGGGCCGGCCGCGGATACACCGACGCCGACAAGGAACTCATCGTCGAAATCGTGCTGCGCACACTGCAATCACTCATCATCGACCCCGGCGACGACAGTCGCTCCGAGGCCGGCCGTCGCGCACTACTCGACCGGTGGCTCGGTGCCGCGGTCCGGGCGATGCCTACGACAGTTCCGGCCGAGATCGGCGAGATGCGTTCTCGCTGAGTGTGGTTGGCGGTGGTGAGCTGTCCAGCGCCGGTGTGGGAGGTCTCGACGCGGACTCAGCTTCGCTTCGCCCGGCTCGACCATCGGACGGGGCTCGCTTGACCGGTCGCCCTCAGCGCGGTTCGCAGATGACCACCGGAATGGTCCGCTCCGGCGGTGACATTCGTTGGACGGGAGCGGACCTCAGCGCGGTTCGCAGATGACCACCGGAATGGTCCGCTCCGTCCAGGCATCGTAGGTGTCGAAGTCCGGATACAGCTCCACGAGCTGCGGCCACAACTCATCCCGCTCGGCGGCGTCGGCGGTCCGCGCGGTGAGTTCGTGACGATCGCGTCCCACCTCGATCGTCACCTCGGGGTTGTCCCGCAGATTCAGATACCACGCCGGATTCTTCGCCAGGCCGCCCTGGGACGCCACGACGACGAAATCCTTTCCGCGGCGCAGATAGAGGAGTGGGGCGGTACGCGGCTTGCCGGACTTGCGGCCCGTGGTCGTCAACAGGCACACCGACACCGGCTTGCGAAAACCGGCACCGATGCGCCACTTGTTGCCGAGCCGGCCACCGCTGATCCGATAGATCGCGGTGTTGAACCGCGAACCCACCTTGATCAGCTTCGCGACGACCGGCGAATCCAGTTGGTCGGGGCGGTTGTTGGCGTCCACGGATCAGATGCGTTCGAGGATCGTGCCGGTCGCCATGGCGCCGCCGGCGCACATGGTGATCAGCGCTGTCTGCTTGTCGGTCCGTTCCAGTTCGTGCAGGGCCGTCGTGATCAGGCGAGAACCGGTGCTGCCCACCGGATGTCCGAGGGCGATGGCGCCGCCGTTGACGTTCACCCTGTCCATGTCGGCGCCGTGTACCTGTGCCCAGCTCAACACCACCGATGCGAACGCCTCGTTGATCTCCACGAGGTCGAGGTCGGACAACGACATTCCGGCCTTGGCCAGCACCCGTTCGGTTGCCTGCACCGGACCGTCGAGATGGAAATGCGGTTCCGCACCGACGAGAGCCTGCGCGCGAAGCCGGGCCCGCGGGGTCAGACCGAGGTCCCGTGCCTTCGCCTCATCCATCAGCAGGACGGCCGCGGCGCCGTCGGAGATCTGCGATGACGTTCCCGCGGTATGGATTCCACCGTCGATCATCGGCTTCAGCGAACCGAGAGTCTCCAGTGTGGTGTCGCGCAGTCCCTGATCGCGCGTCACGTCGAGGACGTTGCCGGTGAACTCGCCCTCCTTGGTGCGTTCGGGTGCCTTGAGGCTCAACACCTCTCGATCGAAGCGGCCTTCGTCCCAGGCCTTCCGCGCATTCTGCTGACTGCGCAGGCCGAGGGCATCGATGTCGTCCCGGGTGATCCCGCGTCGCCGGGCGATCCGCTCGGCCGCCTCGAACTGGTTGGGCATGTCGATGTTCCACGAATCGGCGTGGTACGGCCCGGCCGACGTGCCGACGTTCGCGCCGAGGGGCACCGTCGTCATCGTCTCCACCCCGCAGGCGACACCGACGTCGATGGTGCCGGTGGCGATGAGGCCCGCGATGAGGTGATTGGCCTGCTGTGCCGACCCGCACTGGCAATCGATGGTCGTCGCCCCGGTCTGCTCGGGTAGGCCCGCCGCCAGCCACGCCTTCCGGGTGATGTTCCCGGCCTGGGCGCCGGCCTGCGTCACACATCCGCCGATGGTCTGCTCGACGAGGGCAGGATCGATCCCGGCCCGCTCGAGCAGGCCGCGTTGGGTGAGGCCGAGTAGTTCCTCGGCATGCAGGCCCGACAACCAGCCGGCTCGCTTACCGATCGGTGTCCGCACCGCTTCGACGATCACCGGGACGCCCATGGTCATGTCCTTTCAAGGTTACCGACATCTTCGCCCAAACTAGAACATGTTTCAGTTTGAGTCCAGGTCTTGCGGACGCGGAGGAAGCCGCAGGTGGCGATGTCTCGATCATCCCTGGACATCAGTCCTGTAATCACCGACTCGGACGGTCGCCCAAGTCACAAAAGGGACGCTCGTCTGGGGCGATCGTCCAGAAAAAAGTAGAACGAGTTCTCGTCTTGGCCGGTGTACGTGTGTACCGTGGGTCACACATGAGACCGAAACCGGATCTCATCTCACGCAGGAAACGACAGGTGGTGTGGCAGTGGTCAAGACCGTCAACGTTTCCGCAGAGGAATCGTCAGCAGGCGCTTCATCTGCGGAGGGGGCGAACAGACTCGCCTTCACGCAGCAGGAGGGATGGGATTTCACCAACCCTGAGCTGCTCGAACAAGGGCTGCCGGTGCGGGAGTTCGCGGCGTTGCGCAAGACGGCGCCGGTCTGGTGGAATGCGCAGCGGCCGGGCAAGGGGGGTGGCTTCCACGACGGCGGCTATTGGGTGGTCTCCAAGCACGCGCACATCCGCGAGATCTCCAAGAACAACGCCGACTGGTCCACGGCGAGCAACGGCGTCATCATGCGCTTCGACGACGACATGCCGCAGGACCAACTCGACGTCACCAAGGCGCTGCTGATCAACCACGATCCGCCGGATCACACCCGGCTGCGCAAGCTGGTTTCCAAGGCCTTCACCCCGCGCGCGGTTCAGGCACTGGAGGAGAAGCTCGACGACGCGGCACGGACCATCGTCAAGCAGGCCGCGGATAGGGGAACCGGCGACTTCGTGCACGACGTCGCCGTCGACCTCCCCCTGCTGGCGATCGCCGATCTGCTCGGCGTGCCCGAGGCCGACCGCGTCAAGCTGTTCGACTGGTCGAACAACATGATGAATTACGACGATCCCGACTTCGCCGAGGATCCGCAGATGGCGTCGGCCGAGATTCTCGGCTACGGCTACACGATGGCCGAGGAGCGTCGCCGCAATCCCGTCGACGACATCGTCTCGGTGCTGGTCAATGCCGACATCGACGGCCAGAGCCTCGACGAGACCGAGTTCGGGTTCTTCTTCATCCTGCTCACCGTCGCCGGCAACGAGACCACCCGCAACGCGATCAGTCACGGCATGAACGCCTTCCTCGAACATCCCGATCAGTGGGAGCTGTTCAAGCGGGATCGTCCGGCCACCGCCGTCGACGAGATCGTCCGATGGGCGACACCGGTGAACTGCTTCCAGCGCACCGCCAAGCGGGACACCCAGATCGGTGGCGTCGACATCGCCGAAGGGGAGCGCGTCGGCCTGTTCTACGGATCGGCCAACTACGACGAGGACGTCTTCGAGGACCCGTACTCGTTCAACATCCTGCGAGATCCCAACCCGCACGTCGGATTCGGCGGCAACGGAGCGCATTTCTGCGTGGGCGCCAACCTCGCACGCATGGAGATCAACCTGATGTTCAACGCGCTGGCCGATCTCGTTCCCGACATCACCCGCCTCGAGGTGCCCCGCCGGCTGCGGCACGGCTGGATCAACGGTGTCAAGGAACTGCAGGTCGACTACGGGACGAAGTGACAGCCGTTCCATGACAACAGCCAAAGAGGTTGGGGCCCAGCAGGGCCCGGCGTACCTGAACATCGACCGGGAGAATCACCCGGCGGTCGTCGCCGGACAGCGGTCACGCGAGTTCGTCGAAACCCGGGACAAGCAGGCCTGGGTGGACAACTTCGCCGCCGACGCCACGGTCGAGGACCCGGTCGGACCGTCGATGTTCGACGCCGAGGGAGTGGGATTCACCGGGCATCAACGGATCTCGGAGTTCTGGGATCTGTCGATCGGAACGACGGAGAAGATCGAGTTCGTCTTCGACGAGGAGATCATCTGTGGCAACGAGGTGGCCTACATCGGAAAGATCGTGACGCACATCGCCGGTCACATCTCCGAGGCACGAGGGGTGTTCACCTACCGGGCCGGCGATGACGGCAAACTGTCTGCGCTGCGGGCCTTCTGGGAGGTCGAGAAGACCATCAACTCGGTTCGTCCGGCCTGAGCGGTACCTCTCACAGGCTTGGGGTGGACGGCTGAGTTTGGCTCGGCTCGGTTCCGCTGAAAGTGGGGGAAGAATCTTCTTCCCCCACTTTTCGTTTCGTCGGCCGGCAGTTTCTGGCCGACGACGCGATTTCCGGGGGAGGAACGTTCCTCCCCCAGGAATCGACTCGCTCTTCGGGAGTTCCCGGCGGAGGACAGAGAAAGTGGGGGAAGAACGTTCTTCCCCCACTTCTCGTCGACGACGATCAACCGAGCCGAGGGGACTAGTGCACCGGCTTCTCCGCGCCCACCAGCCACATCGAAAAGTACTGCGATCCACCGCCATACGCGTGGCCGAGGGCCTTGCGGGCGTCGGGGACCTGATGGGCCCCGGCCTTGCCCATCACCTGGATGGCGGCTTCGGCGAAGCGGATCATGCCGGAGGCACCGATCGGATTCGACGACAGCACGCCGCCGGACGCGTTGAGCGGGATGCGCCCGCCGATCTCCGTCTCATGTGCCTCGGTGAGTTTCCAGCCCTCGTTCTCGGGGGCAAATCCCAGGTTCTCCAACCACATCGGCTCGAACCAGGAGAAGGGGACGTAGATCTCGGCGACGTCGATCTCCTCGATCGGGTTGTCGATGCCGCCGGCCTTCCACAGTGCCGCCGCGGCGTCCCGACCGGCCTGCGGACTCACCACATTGCGGTGTGCGAAGCTCAACGGCTCGGTGCGCATCGCGGTCGCGTGAATCCAGGCGACCGGATTACCCTGGGCAACAGCGGAATCTGCGACGTCCTCGGCGCCGATCACCACCGCACAGGCACCGTCCGACGATGGGCAGGTCTCGTCGTAGCGGATCGGATCCCACAGCATCTGCGATTCCATCACGCTCTCGGCGGTGATGTCGGGCTGATGCAGATGCGCCAGCGGATTCAGTGCACCGTTGCGGCGATCCTTGGCGGCCACCATCGCACCGATGTGTTCGGGTGCTCCCGACTGCCGGATGTAGGCACGCACGTGCGGGGCGAAGAATCCGCCGGCGCCTGCGCCCACCGGCTTGGTGAAGGGCACCGGAATCGACAACGCCCACATGGCATTCGATTCCGACTGCTTCTCCCAGGCGACGGCGAGCACCCGCTGATGCACCCCGGCGAACACCAGTGACGCGGCGACATTGGCCGTCGAACCGCCGACCGAGCCGGCGGTGTGCACCCGGATCATCCGCTTGCCGACGGCGCCGATGGCCTCGGCCATGGCGAGTTCGGGCATCATCGAACCCTCGAAGAGGTCGGGGGCCTTGCCGATGACGATGGCGTCGATGTCGTCGATGCTCACCTGGGCGTCGGCGAGGGCGGCGTCGATGGCCTCGCGGCACATGCCGGCCATCGTCACATCGTGACGTTTGGCGACGTAGCGGGTCTGCCCCGTCCCGAGGACGGCCGCGCGATTGTTGTGTGCCATCAGTTCGATTCTCCTGAGTTCGCGTCGGATGCCAGGGTGACCACCATGTTCTGCTGCAGCAGTGGACCGCTCGTCGCGTGGGCAACCGCCGTTCCGACGTTGCCGCCGATGATCTCGTGCGCGGCATAGCCGATACGCTGCAGGCCGGCGGAGAACAGTGAGTTGCCGGCCAGGGTGCCGCCCGACGGATTGATGCGGACCGAATCGGGCAGACCGAGCGCGTTGCGCACGATCAGTTCCTGATGGGTGTACGGCGCGCCGATCTCGGCGATGTCGACGGCGCGACTGCGGTTTCCGAAGGCGGTGTCACCGGCGAGCGTCGTCGACGGTGACACGGTGAGATCTCGTGCGCCGAAGTTGGGGGTGTCGATCCGGTGATCCCAGCCGGTGATGAACGCCGGGTTGGCGACGAGTTCCCGGGCCCGCCGTTCGGAGGCGATGATCACCGCGGCGGCGGCGTCGGTGTAGGGCGCGATGTCATGGGCGCGAAGCGGATTCGCGACGTACTCGGCGGCGAGGAGTTCGCCGACGGAGGCGCCGGAGGTGCGGGCGGCGACGGCGGCCATGTCGGCCTCGGTCCAGGTCCCGGCGTCGATGCCGGCGCGGGCCTGCAGCGCGGCCAGCGATCGGGCCTCGGGCCACAGCGGCGCAACGGTATACGGGTCGGTCTGCAGGGCCAGGGTGAGGTCGGCGTTGCCGGCGGTGGCCTTGCCGAAGCCGTAGGCCAGCGCCAGATCGACCTCGCCGGTGGCGATCTTGACCCACGCCTCATACAGCGCCCAGGCGCCGTCCATCTCCACATGCGACTCGTTGATCGGCGGCATGGCACCGATGGAGTCGATCGCCGAGATGAACGAGAAAGCGCGCCCGGCAAGGTAATCCGACGATCCACTGCACCAGAACTCGATGTCGGTGCGGGTGATGCCGAGTTCGGCGTAGAGCTTGGCGAAGCACGGGATCAACATCTCCACGCCGTTGGTGGTGCCGTGCGTCCCGACGACGTTCGGGCTGTGCGCGAACCCGACGATCGCTATCCGGGGGAGGGTCACAGGGTGCTCCTAGATCGAGAGGTGTGCGTGTCCGAAAGGTGGTGCGGGGTCACAGGAATGCCCGATACGACTCGTACTCGGCGTCGGGCTCCCCGGTGGGCCGGAAGTGACTGATGCTGCCCAGTGACAGTTCGCGTTCGCCCTCGGGCACCCAGACCGCCTCGACACGCATACCCATCCGGACCTCGTCGGCCGGGCAATCGAGGATCAGGTGCAGGAACGGGATGTCGGTGCCGTCGAGCAGGACATAGGCGGCGACGTAGGGCGGCTTGATCCGCTGTCCCTGGAACGGGACGTTGACGATGCAGAAGGTGGTGACGATGCCCTTGTCGGACAACTCGACCCGCTCAACGGACGGCGCGCCGTCGGACGGGCTGACCTTGCGCGGCGGGAAGTACACACGGCCGGCGTCGACCCCGGAGCCGATGCGGGTGCCGTAGAGCTTGCCCGCCTTCAGGCCCTGGAGATACCAGGTCTCCTCCTCGGTGGCCGAATGCGTGATGGCGGTGGTGATGGGTGTCGTGATCACCACGTTGCCGTTGTGGGGGAGGTCGTCGTCGGAGGTGTTGGGCGCCGCGACGGCCGGGGTGTCACCCGGTGCGAAGTGGCTGATGTCGTCGATGCGGCCGGTGCGCGCGGCACGCCACACCGCGTGCACGCGCATGCCGGTGCTCAGGTCGTCGGGGGAGTCGACGCGCAGGGCGTGCAGCAGCGCGGTGTCGGCGCCGTCGAGCCGGATCAGCGCCCACGCGAAGGGGGTGTCGAACGGTTGCGGTTCGGCGGGCACCGGATTCCACGTCCACGTCGTCACGGTGCCGACGGCGGCGACGTCGACGAGGTCGGTGGTGGCCTTGCCGGTGGAGGGGTCGAATTCCACCGGCGGGACCGACACGGTGCCGTCGGAGTTCTTCGAGCCGACGATCCGGCCGTCGCGCAACCCGAGCGCGAACTGTGACAGGACCGGCCCGAGCGACCGGGTGTAGCCGAAGGTGTTGGTCAACGGCGCGGTGAGGATGGTCGTCTCCGGTTCGGGAACCGTGGCGACGGGACTCGATGGGCCGTCGTGGGTGTCAGTTGCGATGCTGCTCACACAATCGAGTAGAACACGTTCTAGTATTGGGCACAAGGCGCATGTCATCGCGCTTCTGATCGGTGCCACGAGAGGACGGCGACCATCGTGAAACTGTCGTTACAACTGGGCTATTGGGGAGCGGAACCGATCACGCACGCGCCCGCGCTCATCGCCGCGGCCGAGGAGAACGGGTTCGACTCCGTGTTCACCGCCGAGTCCTGGGGATCGGATGCCTACACGCCACTGGCGTGGTGGGGTGCGTCGACGTCACGGGTTCGGCTCGGTACCGCGGTCGCCCAACTCTCCGCCCGGCCGCCGACCTCCTTGGCGATGGCGGCGCTGACGCTGGATCACCTCTCGGGAGGGCGCCACATCATCGGACTGGGGGTGTCCGGGCCGCAGGTGGTCGAGGGCTGGTACGGGCAGCCGTTCGCAAAGCCGTTGGCGCGCACCAGGGAATACGTGGAGATCGTGCGGTCGGTGCTCGGACGGGAGGCGCCGGTGACCAGCGGCGGTCCGCACTACCCGTTGCCGTATCCCGCCGATGCGCCCGGCGCGACCGGTCTGGGGAAGGCGCTCAAGCCGATCACCCATCCACTGCGCGCCGACATCCCCATCTGGCTCGGCGCGGAGGGGCCGAAGAACGTGGCGCAGACCGCGGAGATCGCCGACGGGTGGCTGGCGATCTTCTACAGCCTGTCACTGGCCGATCAGTACGAGGAATGGCTTGCCGACGGATTCGCCCGGCCCGGTGCACGTCGCACCCGTGAGGACTTCGAGGTGGCGGCGACGGTGCAGATGGCCATCACCGACGACGTCGCGTCGGTCATCGATCGGTACCGGCCGTCGACAGCGCTCTACGTCGGCGGAATGGGCGCCAAGGAGAAGAACTTTCACGCCGAACTGTATCGGCGGATGGGTTACGGCGACGTCGTCGACGAGATCGGGAGGCTGTTCCTGGCGGGGCGCAAGGCCGAGGCGATCGCCGCCGTACCCGACGAGATGGTGCGCGAAACGTTGATCGCCGGGACCGCCGACGAGGTGCGCGACCAGATCAAGCAGTGGGAGGCCGCGGGCGTCGGCATGCTGATGGTGACCGCCCGCGATGTGGCGACCATCGAGCAGGTGGCGGGGTTGGTGTAGGCCCACTCGACGGGATGGGACGCCCACTCGACGGGATAGGGCGCCCACTCGACGGGATACGGCGCCCACTCGACGGGATACGGCGCCCACTCGACGGGATACGGCGCCCACTCGACGGGATGGGACGCCTCAGCCGATGCCTGCCGTCGCCGGGATCGTCCGCTTCGTCAGCGACAGGTGGAAGTCCTTGGGCACCATGGTGAGTCGCTCGTCGACAGCCAGCTGGTAGCTCGGGTCGGCGGCCAGCTCGTAACGATGCAGGAGCCCGGCCAGAACCAGAACCGCCTCGTGCAGCGCGAACTGGCGACCGATGCACGCCCGCAGGCCTGCTCCGAACGGCTTGTAGCTGTGGGCGGGTCGCTTCTTCACATTCTCGGCGAGGAAGCGGTCCGGATCGTAGACATCCGGACGGTCCCAGACCTCGGGGTCGCGGTGTACCAGACCGAGCATGATGACGGCCCAGTCCTGCGGCCGCATCCGGTACCGGCCGGCGATCTCGGTGTCGACGCGGGGGCTGCGGGCGAAGGCGGGCACCGTCGGCCAGATCCGCAACGCCTCATCGAGGCAGCGTCGGATGTAGCGGAACTTGGGGACCTGCTCGAAGGTCGGCATCGCGGTGGGATCGTCGCCGAGGATGTCGTCGGCCTCCACCCGTGCCCGTGCCAGGCACTCCGGGTTCTGTGAAAGGTAGTACAGGGTGAATGACAGTGCACCGGAGGTGGTTTCGTGTCCGGCGACGAGGAAGGTGAGGATCTGATACCGGATGTTGAGCATCGACAGTTTCTCGCCGGTCTCGGGGTGGGCCACGTTGAGCATGATGCCGAGCAGGTCGTCCTGGCGGTGGTCGTCGGCGCGCTCGGCGATCACGTTGTCGAGCAGGGAGTCGATGTAGGCCTGGTACCCGGCGTTGCGGTGGTCGAGATAGCGAGTCAGGAACCGGCCGCCAGGGGCGGTGCCGAGTCCGCCCTTGCGGCGCCCGGTTTCGAGCGCGCGGATCATCGCGGCCACAAACGGATGCGGCTCCGACGAGGTGAACGACCCGAAGTCCCGACTGAACGCGGTGCGCGTCAGCGTCTCCATCGTCAGCTTCGTCATATCCTGAGTGACGTCGGAATCGGTGGTGACCCCCGGTTCCGTGGTGACGCCGGCATCCGCGGCGCCGACGGCGCGACGATCCCAGTAGTCGAACAGTTCGCCTGCCGTGGCCGTCATCGTGGAGTGATACGACCGCATCGCGGCTTTGGTGAAGGCCGGCATCAGCAATTCGTGGGCGAGTTGCCAATTGGGCTCATCGTTGAAGGCGGTGAACAGGCCGTCGCCGGCGTACTGGCGCAGGGCGGTGATGGCCGGCGGTAGGGCCTTGCAGAAACGAGTCTCGTCGCACAGCTCCGAGGTCAGCTCCGCCGACGCGACGAACACGAACTTCTGGCGGAAGACCTGCAGTTCGAAGATCGGGCCGAGTTTGGCGCCCCATTGGAGAACGCTGAGGATCGGATTGCGCGGATCGGACGCGCCGAGCTCGCCGATGATCGGCCGCCGCTTGGTGGGGTGCGGGAACCGCTGGCCGGACCAGTCGTTGTTCACGGGACGTCGGAGCATGTCCTAGACCCTGCCGTCGCCCAATGGCAGTGTCAATCTCGCCGGGGTCGACGTCAGTGTGCCGGCAGGGCGTCGAGCACCTCGCCGAGCGTGTCGGAGGCGAGGGGGAAGGGCTGGTAGAGCGCCACCTCGTCGGCGATGCCGTCGACGCGCGCGTGAACCCGCTCGGCGACCTGCGCGGGTGTTCCGCGGGCGACGATCGTATCGAGGAGGCCGTCGTCGATGAGTTCGGGCATCTCGTCCCACCGGCCGCTCTTGGAGAGCCGATTGAGTTCCGGTTGCAGGTCGCCGTACCCGTGCAGGTCGAGGACCGGACGGTAGGCGGGGGTGGAGCCGTAGAACGACAGGAGGCGCCGGGCGGCGGTAACGGCGGTGTCGTACTCGTTCTCGTCTCGGCCGGTTGCGACGATGATCTCGGGGAGAACGGTGAACCCGGCGGCGGTGCGGCCGGCGTCGGCGAGACCGGCGGCGACCCTGGGGAGGATTGATTCGCGGACGAATCGGTCGCTGGTGAACGGCATGATCAGCAGGCCGTCGCAATGCCTCGCGACCGCGCGGGTCAGTTGCGGGCCGAGGGCACCGACCAGGATCGGGGGCCTGCCGTGCGGATTGGGTGGCGGGCTGAAGGTGGGCGTCATCAAACGGTGACGATAGAAGTCGCCGTCGAAGTCGAGGCGGGTGCCGGTCTCCCAGCTGTCGAAGATCGCGTGGAGTGCGGCGACGAACTCGACCATCCGCCCGACCGGACGATCGAAGTCGGCGCCGAACCGTTTCTCGATCTGTGGCCGGATCTGGGTGCCGAGACCGAGGCGGAAACGTCCGTCGCTCAACAGTTGCAGATCGTTGGCCTGATGGGCGACGTGAATGGGGTTGCGGGGGAATGCGATCGCGACATTCGTCATCAGATCGACATCGTCGACCCGGGAGGCGAGTACCAAGGGGGTGAACACGTCGTGCGGACCCTCGAAGGTGAACACGCCGCTCACGCCCGCGTCGCGCAGTGCGGTGGCCTGTGCGGCGGCACCGATCGGCGAGAAGAGCGCGGTCCAGACACGGATGGCCGAGTCGCCCACGATGTGTCCTATTCGCCGGTGAACACCGGTTTCTGTTTGGTGGCAAAGGATTTGGGCCCGACCTTGGCATCCTTGCTCTGGAACACCGAGATCCCGATCGGTGCCTCGACCTGGAAGGCATCGAGTTCGTGCATTCCTTCGGTTTCTCGGATGGTGCGCAGAATGGCCTGCACGGCGAGCGGACCGTTGGCGGCGACGGCCTCGGCGAGTTCGAGTGCTTTGTCCAACGCGGTGCCGTCGGGGACGACATGGCCGATCAGTCCGTACTCCTTGGCCTCGGCGGCGCTGATGTGGCGCCCGGTGAGGAGGATGTCGCAGGCGACCGTGTAGGGGATCTGCCGGACCAGCCGAACCGCGCTCCCGCCGAGCGGGAAGAGTCCCCAACGGGCCTCGGACACACCGAATTTTGCACTCTCGCCGGCGACCCGGATGTCGGTGCCCTGCAGGATCTCGGTGCCACCGGCGATGGCGGGTCCCTCGACAGCGGCGATCAGCGGTTTGGTCAGCCGTCGTCCCTTCAGGAGGGCGGGCAGCGACGCGGGGTCCCACGACCCGGACTTGACGGTGTCGCCAGGAGCGTTGCGCGACATGGCCTTGAGGTCCATCCCCGCGCAGAAGGCGCCACCCGCGCCGGTCAGGATCGCCACCCGGATCTCCGGATCGGAATCGACCCGATCCCAGGCCTCGGTCATGATCGCCATCATCTCCGACGAAAGGGCGTTGCGGGCCTCGGGCCGGTTCATCGTGACGATGAGGACATGCCCCCGCTGCTCGACGAGGCAGTGGGGGATGTGGTCGGTGGCGGACTCGGGCTGCGACAACGCGGTCATCTCGACCCCCAGATCGATCGATGTGGAAGAATCTCTTGCCGGAAACAGTAACACGTTCTAATTTTGACTCATGGCTTTCACCATCGGCGACCTCATCGAGCATGCGGTCGACCTCATGCCCGACCGCACCGCACTCGAGTCCGGCGACCGCGCCCGTACCTATGCCGAACTCGAGGAGCGCAGTAACGCGCTGGCCCACAAGCTTCAGGAACTCGGCGTCGCGCCGGGCGACGCCGTGGGGCTGTACAGCAGAAACACCATTGAATCCGTCGAGGCGATGGTCGCGATCTTCAAGGCCCGGGCGGTGATGGTCAACGTCAACTACCGCTACGTCGAGGCCGAACTCGATCACATCTTCAGTGACTCCGGGATGAAAGTGCTCATCCATGAGCGGCAGTACTCGCCACGCGTCTGCAACGTGTTATCGAATCGGGCCGACTATGGCGGAGCAGACCTGGCGGTCGAACATCGGATCGTGATCGAGGATGGCAGCGACGTCGACGTGACATGCGCGGACGCGGTGGCGCCGGCGATCGCCTACGAGGACGCGATTGCCGAATCGTCGACCGCGCGCGACTTCGGGGACCGCGCCAACGACGATCTGTACATGCTCTACACCGGCGGCACCACCGGGAAGCCGAAGGGCGTGGTGTGGCGGCAGGAGGACGTCTGGCGGGTACTCGGCGGCGGCATCGAGTGGTACACCGGTGAGCCGGTCACCGACGAATGGGAACACGCCAAGACCGGCGCCGCCGGCGGGCAGCTGGTGCGGTTCCCGATCCCGCCCTTCATCCACGGCGGTTCGCAGTGGGCGGTCTTCCAGGCGCTCTTCGGCGGTGGAAAAGCTGTGGTGTACCCGGACTTTGACGCTCACTCCGTGTGGGAGGCGGTCGGTCGGCACGGTGTGAACGTCATCTTCATCACCGGAGATGCCATGGGGCGCCCCATGATCGAGGCGCTCGAACAGCGTGACCACGACACCTCGACGGTGGTGTCGGTGGCCAGTTCGGCGTGCCTGTTCTCGCCGAGCGTCAAGGAACAGTTCCTCGCCAAGTTCCCGAACGCCGTCATCATCGACGCCATTGGTTCGTCGGAGACCGGATTCGGTGGGCTGGGCGTCGTTGCCAAGGGTCAATCGCACGTCGGGGCGCCACGGGTCAACGCCGACAAGCAGACTCACGTGTTGCGCGAGGACGGCACCCGCGTGGAACCCGGCAGCGGCGAGGTCGGTGTGCTGGCGCGCACCGGCCACATCCCGCTGCGCTATCACAACGATCCGGAGAAGTCGGCGAAGACGTTCAAGGTGTTCCACGGGGTTCGCTACTCGATCCCCGGCGACTTCGCGCAGGTCGAGGCCGACGGCAGCATCACCATGCTCGGCCGCGGATCGGTGTCGATCAACACCGGCGGGGAGAAGGTGTTCCCCGAGGAAGTGGAAGCGGCGCTGAAGGCGCATCCCGACGTCTTCGACACCGTCGTGGTCGGCGTGGCCGACCCCCGCTTCGGTCAGCGGGTCGGGGCGGTGATCGCGGTCCGCGACGATGCCCGACCGTCGGTGACCGAGCTCTCCGACGTCGTCCGAAAAGAGTTGGCCGGCTACAAATCCCCACGCAGTGTCTGGTTCGTCGACGCGATCAAACGGTCACCGGCGGGTAAGCCCGACTACCGGTGGGCGGTCTCGGTTGCCGAGGGCCGACCTGCCGACACCACCATCGAGGATGCCCGCGCGGCGGTTGCGGAGACCACGAAATGAAAACCGATCTGGCGACACGCTTCGGCATCGACTATCCGATCTTCGGCTTCACGCCCAGTCAGCATGTGGCGGCGGCGATCAGCCGGGCCGGTGGTCTCGGCGTGCTGGGCTGCGTGCGGTTCAACGATCCGGACGAACTCGACGAGGTCCTCGAGTGGATGCACGAGAACACCGACGGCAAGCCGTTTGGCGTCGACGTGGTGATGCCGGCCAAGATTCCCACCGAGGGAAGCCATGTGGATCTCGACGCGATGATCCCGCCGGAGCACCGCGCCTTCGTCGAGCGCACCCTCGACGATCTCGGCGTCCCACCGCTGCCCGACGGCGATCGAGTCAATGCCGGTGTCCTCGGATGGCTGCATTCGGTGGCCCGGTCGCATGTCGATGTTGCGATGACCCATGCCGACAAGTACGGGCAGATCAAGCTCATCGCGAACGCCTTGGGCTCACCGCCGGCCGACGTGATCCAGACGTCCCATGATCATGGTGTGCTGGTGGCTGCCCTCGCGGGTGCGAAAGACCATGCGCTGCATCATGTCGACGCAGGTGTCGACATCGTCATCGCCCAGGGTTACGAGGGTGGTGGGCATACCGGCGAGGTCACCTCGATGATCCTGTGGCCCGAACTCGTCGACGCCGTCGGCGACCGCGCCCCGGTCCTCGCCGCCGGTGGAGTGGGAAGTGGCCGACAGATCGCCGCGGCCATCGCCCTTGGCGCACAGGGTGTCTGGATGGGCACCTACTGGCTGACCGCCGCCGAGTACAAACTCGGTATGGCTGAGGGTCAGGAGGGTCCGTCGACGGTGCAGCAGGCGCTGCTGGATGCGACCTCGCGTGACACGGTGCGGCGACGGATATACTCCGGCAAGCCTGCCCGGCTGCTCAAGACCCGCTGGACCGACGCGTGGGACGCCGACAACGCTCCCGACCCGCTGCCCATGCCGCTGCAGAACATCCTGGTTTCCGAAGCGCACGCGAGGATTTCGGCGTCGGACGACCCCGGCGTCGTCGCGATGCCGGCGGGTCAGATCGTGGGACGGCTCAACGCCATCACACCGGTCGCCGAGCTCATCGCTGACATGGTCAGCGAGTACGAAGAGGCAGTCGGTCGGATGACGAAGACGTTGGAGGGGTAGGGAAGTCGCAGCACGACGCGACGGTAGACCGAAGCCTCAGACCTACCGGGGATAGGTGGTGATGGTTTCCCCGGTGACCGGGTCGCGCCAGATGACCGCCCGATCGGCGAGCATGGTGGGCAGCAACAATCCCATGTGTTTTCGCTGGTGGTCCGGCGAGCACAGCGGCATCAGGTTGAATTCCACCGTCCAGCCACCGGTGATCGGATCCTGGTGCACGAATTTCACCAGGTGATCGATCTGGCAGTCACTGGCCGGGCGTCCGCACTGCGGATACCGGCACGTGCCGTCCAATTCGATGATTTTCTCCCGTAACCAGGCTGGTATCCGGTACGTCAACGCACCCGGTGGTGGGAGGAGATATCCGCCGTGTCCGGTCGGGTCGATCGGTGCTGCGGGGAACGGGTCGTCGAGACGACGCCACGCCGCCGGTATCCGATCCAGCGAGGTGGCGGTGCTGATGGTGGGTATGTCCAGGGTGGGAAACTCGGTGACGGTGACCAGCTGTCCCGAATTGATCAGCGTTCGGGCGTGAGCTTCGTCAATCACGCCGAAGTATTCCAGCCGGGCTTCCCGCTGCCCGGATGGGTCGGTGATCAACGACAGCGACAACTGTGAATCGGTGTCGGCGTCGGTGTCGATGTTGGGGTGCGCCTCGACGGTATCCGTTGTCGCACAGTCAGCGTCGCCGTCGGTGATCGTCTCGGGATCGACGGCCACATTAGCGTCCGTCTGGGGATCGTCGGTCGTCTCGGGTTCGGTGATCTCGTCAGCCTCACCGCGCTCGGCGTCGACATCGCCAGACAGATCAGCCGCGCCGCCGTCGACATCGATGTCGAGGTCGGTCAGGCCACTGGGTTCCTCCGGCAACGGGATCGCCCGCGAGCAGTCACCCCGCCCGCATTCACACGACAGGTACGCGCCGGGTAGTCCTTGGATTTCGGCGAACGCCGCGACCTGCACCTGACCGCGGCGACGTGGATCACGCGGGCAGATCCGCTGACTGATCATCTGTGCGATCCGCGCTGCCAGATGCGCACCCATCTCCCCGGGTGCGTAGACGGAGATGCTGCAGTGCCCGTTGGTGTCCCGACGGACCCGCACGTTCTGATCGCGTGCGGCGGCTTCCTCGCGGCGGTCGGCGGCACCGTCGGGATCCAGGGCGATCACCATCTCGGCGACCTGATCCCGCAGGGTCGTATCCGCCTGATTACGTCCGGCGAGTTGCAGTGCGCGGGTTTCGGCGAACGCACGCACATCGTCATCGGACAGCACGACGATCTCGTCGGCGATGATGCGGATACGTTCCAGGGACTGGTCACCGGCCAGGAACGCCGCGGTTACCGTCGGGAGTGTCGACAGCAGGAAACTCAGCGTCATCCACGCGGTGGCGTGCGGTACCGACACACCCAGCGCGGTCGAGACCTTGCCGGTGGCGGCTTTGTCGACCGCACCGGTGGTGTGCGCGTTGGTCATGTGGCCCGAGAGCAGCATCTCGTCGTACACGGTGTGCCCGATCCGGGCTGCGGAGAGCACCTTCCGGGCGATCAGTTGTCGTTCGTGGCGTTGCAACGATCGGGCCAGAGCGGTGGCCTGCTCGGCGGGGAGGTGATCGATCATGGCGGCGTCGGCGGCGGTCATCGACAACTCCGGCGCGGCAGTCGTGCGAATTGTGGTGTCGGCCATGATGTTCACCCCTCTGCTCGGTCGCTCCAACTGAACTCCAGTCAAGTGTAGCGACGACCACCGACAAAACTGATCGGCGCGGAACTGGTTGGGGATGAGGAGTATCGGTGTCCACAGGGGCGGGTTCGGTTGGCGCTGGTTCGGTTTCGCTCCCGAATAGCGGAGTGGTCTCGACCTCGACGAGCTCGGCCCGACGGATACACCGACTCGCAAGCTTGTCGGCACTCGACCGGTGCGGGTTGCGCGCACTCGATCCGCGGGGTGGGAAGGTCGCGCTACTCGACCGGTGGGACGTAATGGCCGTTGGTGCGGACCCAGGTGGGTGGTGTGTTGGTCTCGCGTAGATGGCGTTTCACGGTTTTGAAGGTCGCTGTCTCGGGGAGCGATTCGACCTTCCGAACCCGGTGCGGCCATTGCTTTGGACCCAGATCCCGCTGGGCGGAGAGGAAGTCGCGGAAGTCGGCGGCGGAGAGGTGGTCCGAGCAGACCAGCACGGCCTCGATCTCGTCGCCGATCTCGACCGGTACGCCGAAGACCGCGGCCTGGCGGATCAGACGGTGGCGCAGCAGGACTTGTTCGATCGGGCCGGTGCCGAGGTTCTCGCCGTCCACACGCATCCAATCGCCGAGGCGGCCCGCGAAGTGAATGAAGCCCGCGTCGTCGACCCAGCCGAGGTCGCCCGTGTGATACACGCCGCCGCGCATCCGTTCGGCCGTGGCCTCCGGGTCGTTGTAGTAGCCACTGAACAGGCCTGCACCGGAACCGTTCACCAACTCGCCAACCTGTCCGGCTGCTACGGGTGCACCGGTTTCCGGGTCGACGATCTGCGTCGGAGAAGTCAACGGTCCCAGCGCGTCCGGGGGTGTGTCCGGAGTGCGGGTGATCGCCACACCACCCTCCGTCGACCCGAATCCGTCCACGACGCGGCAACCGAAGCGCCGCGCGAAACGGTCTCGGTCGGCAGCCGAGGCCTCGTTCCCATAGACCATCCGCAAACGGGTCGACGCGTCGTCGTCCTGCTCCTCGGTCGCCAGGATGTAGTGCAGCGGCTTGCCGACGTAATTGGCGTAGGTGACCCCGTACTGCTTCACATCCTCGACGAATCCGCGTGCAGAGAACCTGCGCCGCAGCGCGATCGACGCCCCACCGGCCAACGCCACCGACCACCCCGCGATCATCGCATTCGAGTGGAACATCGGCATCGACAGGTAGACGACGTCGTCGGCGCCGATCGAGAAGCGCTCGGCCAGCATCACACCCGCAGCGGCAAAGGTGCGCTGTGTGCATCGCACAGCCTTCGGTTCGCCGGTGGTTCCGGACGTGAAGATCAGCATCAGCAACTCGTCCGGGAGGACTTCCCGAATACCCACGCTGTCGGCCGCAGGAGACTCGCCGCCGAACACCTCGGCAACGTCGAGAACCGCCATCCCCATGTCCACGCCATCGACCAGATCGGCCGTCTCGGAGTCGACGAGAACGAACTGACAGTCGGCGCGCCCCGCGTCGGCGGCCAGCGCCTCACCCCGGCGAGTGGTGTTGAGTCCGACCATCACCAATCCGTCGATCGCCGCGGCGGCGACAAGAACGGCGAATTCGATGGTGTTGGAGAGCAATACGCCGACATGGGGTGGCCGCTCAGAATCGAGACGCGCACGCAACCGGCCCGCGCACAGGCGCGCGTCCGACACATACCGGGAGAACGGTGTGAAGCCATTCTCGTGATGAATCCCGCGGTCGTCGACGTCGGCGAGTGCGGCGAGCAACGACGAGATCGTCGCGGTGGACGCCGTCAGTTGCCCCGCTTCGGTCACGCCGGCGCCGATGCCAGCCCCGCGCCGATGGACTCGAGGACCACCGGCGCCGAACCCATCGTGAACTCGTTCTGCTTGGCGCGCAGAAAGTATCGGTGCGCCGGATGCGTGGTGTCGAGGCCGACGCCGCCGTGCACGTGGACGGCGGTATGGGCCACGCGGTGCCCGGCGTCGCACGCCCAGAACTTGGCGGTCGCGATGGCCATCCCGACGTCGTCACCGTCGTCGAGGTCGTCGGCGCGGGCGAACAGCCACGCCGCCTGGGTGGTGGTCAATGACAAGCCCTGCGCGTCGATGTATCCGTCGGCCAGACGCTGCGCCACCGCCTGGAAGGACCCGATGGCGCGACCGAACTGCTCTCTCTCGACGGCGTACGAGGCGGTCAATTCCATTGCACGAGAGACCGTTCCGGATTGATCGGCACACACCGCCAAGGTCATGCGGTCGGCCACCTCGGCGACGGTGTCGCCACCACCGGCGAGGACATGATCGTCGTCGATCACAACCGAGTCGAAGTCGACGATGAATGTCGGGGTCTTGCCGGTCACCGGGGTGTCGGTGATGCCGACCCCGGGAGCGGTACTCGCCACGGCGACCACCCGCACCCCGTCGTCGGAGACCGCGTTCACCAGAATGGCCGCGGACTCGGCGGCGTAGGGCACGTTGACCTTGGTGCCCGACAGCACCCACCGGGAGTCGTTCCGTGACAGCGTGGCCTGTGGCGCACGGACATCGGCACCGAGTTCCTCCTCGAACGCCACCGTCAGGATCTTCTTGCCGGTCGCGGCGGCGGCCAGCAGCGACTCGCGTAGCGTCGACGATCCGGTCTTCGCGAGTACCGGTAGCGCTGCCACCGCATGCGTCCCGAACGGGACACGCGCCAGTGCACGTCCCAATTGCTCTGCCACCGTGACGGATTCGACGATGCTCAACCCGTCGCCGACATCGACGGCGTCGGCCGACAATTCGAGTGCCAACAGTCCGGCGGCGCCGAGTTCCCGCCACAGCACGTCGTCCATACGACCCGCGGCCTCCAACTCGGCGACCCGCTCGTCGGTGCTGACCTTGGAGGCGATGTCACGGGCCAACCCCGCAATGTCGAGGGTGGCCTCATCCAGCGTGAAATCCATTGTCCTGCTCTCGAAGTAGGGGTTGTCTCAGCGTCGCTGATGCGGTAGCCCGAGCGCGGCCATCGCGATGATGTCGCGCTGCACCTCATTGGTGCCGCCGCCGAACGTGAGGATCAGCGAGGTGCGCTGGAATCGCTCGACCCGGCCGAGTAGCCGGGCATGGGAACTGTCCGCGCGGATGGTGGCGGCCGGACCGATCACCTCCATGAGCAAACGGTATGCCTCGGTGGCGAATTCGGTGCCGAAGACCTTGGTCGCCGAGGCATCCGCGGGGCTCGGTGCGCCCCCGGAACTGGCCGCGGACGCGATCTTCCAGTTGATCAACTTCAGGAACTCGACCTTCGCGTGCACCCGTGCGAGGTTCTGCCGCACCCAGTCGGTGTCGATCACCCGGCTGCCGTCGCCGGTCTTGGTCTGCTGCGCCCATGCCACGGTCTCGCGCAACGCGGTCTGAATCGGTGCGGCACTACAGAGGGCGACGCGTTCGTTGTTGAGCTGATTGGTCACCAGCGACCAGCCGCGTCCCTCGTCGCCGACCCGCGCGGTGACCGGCACCCGCACGTCGGAATAGTAGGTGGCGCTCGTGTCGACGCCGGACATGGTGTGCACCGGAGTCCAACTGAAACCCTCCGCGTCCGCGGGGACGATGAGCACCGAGATCCCGTGATGCCGCTTGAGTCCGCGGGCGCGACCCTCCTCGGTGAGCACGTCCGGATCGGTGCGGCACGCCAGCCAGATGTAATCGGCATAGGCGACCAGCGAGGTCCACATCTTCTGACCGTTGACCACGTAGTCGTCACCGTCGCGGACTGCGGTGGTGCGCAGCCCCGCCAGATCGGTGCCCGCGCCGGGTTCGGAGTAACCGATCGAGAAGTGCAGGTCGCCCGCGGCGATCTTCGGCAGGAAGAACGACTTCTGCTCATCGGTGCCGTAATGCATGATCGTCGGCGCCACCGAGTTGATAGTCAGGAACGGCACCGGCGCACCCGCGATCGCGGCCTCGTCGGTGAAGATCAGCTGATCCATCATCGAGCGGTTCTGGCCGCCGAACTCCTCCGGCCATCCCAGTGCCAGCCAGCCGTCGGTGCCCATCTGACGTACGACGTCACGGTAGGCATCACCCTCGCCGAGTTCGCCGTCACCGCCGGACAACGCGGCCCGACGTTCCTCGGTCATCAGGCCGGCGAAGTAGGCGCGCAGTTCGCGTCTTAGGTCTGCCTGTGCGTCGGTGTAGGCGATGCGCATGGAATGCTCCTTCATCGGTGGCGCCGATAGTCGGCGAATGCAACGGCACTCGCCAATATCTGAAACACGTTCTAACCTGTTTGACGAAGCCCGTCAACCAGCGGGCGCATGCAAAAGGAGTGTCAGGCGATGAAGATCAAGGCCGATTTCGACCTCTGCGAGTCCAACGCCATCTGCGTGGGGATGGCACCCGACATATTCGACCTCGATGATGACGATTACCTGGTCATTCTCTCCGACGAGGTCCCCGAGGGCAGGGAAGAGGAGCTCCGTCAGGTGGTGGCGAGCTGCCCCAAATCCGCGCTCTCAATCGAGGAGTGAGTTTCTGACGAAACCGCCCCGGAGGTACGGCCGCACCGACTAACCTGTTAGAACAGGTTCTAGTTTCTGTTCGCCGGTGTGTGTCAAGGGGAGGTCTCGCGTGACTGGATCGTTGGAGGGCAAGGTTGCCGTCGTTACCGGCGCAGGAGCCGGATTGGGCCGGGCCGAGGCCCTGGGACTGGCGGCACAGGGAGCGACCGTCGTCGTGAACGACCTCGCCTCGGCACTCGACGCCAGCGACGTCATCGACACGATCACCGCATCGGGCGGCACCGCGATCCCGGTGGCCGGCGACATCTCCGACTCGGCGACCGCCGCCGAGATCATGCGCACCGCCACCGAAGAGCACGGCGGCCTGCACGTGGTGATGAGCAACGCCGGAGTCGTCCGCGACAAGATGCTGTTCAACATGAGCGACGACGACTGGGATCTCGTCATCCGCGTGCACCTGCGCGGGCATTTCCTGCTCAACCGCAACGCGGCCGCCTACTGGCGCGCCCAATCCAAGGCCGCCGGCGCGCCCGTGTACGGCCGCCTCATCAACACCGCGTCGGAGGCCGGGCTCCTCGGCCCCGAGGGCCAGGCCAACTACGGTGCCGCGAAGGCCGGCATCACCGCGCTGACGCTGTCTGCGTCGCGCGCGCTCGTACGCTACGGCGTCCGCGCCAACGCGATCTGTCCGCGCGCCCGGACCGCGATGACGGCGGCGGTGTTCGGGGAGGCGCCCACCGACGGTATCGACCCACTCGACCCCGAGCACGTCGTCCGGCTTGTGCAATTCCTTGCCGGAGCGGATTCCGATTCGGTCACCGGCCAGGTCTTCGTCGTGTACGGTCCTCGGGTCATGGTGATGGCCGCACCGAGCGTGGACCATGTGTTCGTCGCAGACGGGGATGCCTGGGACGCCCACGATCTCGCGAAGACCCTGGGGTCCTACTTCGCCGACCGCGACCCGCGCCGAACCTTCTCGGCGAGCGGACTGATGGGGTGAGAGAATCCAGTGGGTCGATCGTCCCACTGGCGCGGTCTTCAATGGTAGCTTTTGTGTGCTGTACGAGTCGTGAGGAGTGCTGTGCTGAACAAGCTGGCCGGACCCCTCGACGGAGTGGGTGACTTCGTCGCACTCGGCGTCGACTCGACGCGCGAGTTGTTCCGCCGCCCGTTCCAGTGGCGTGAAACGGTCGAGCAATCCTGGGCCATCGCACGCGTGTCGATGGTGCCCACTGTTCTCGTCGCCATCCCCTTCACCGTGCTCGTCAGCTTCACCCTCAACATCCTGCTGCGTGAGATCGGTGCGCAGGACCTGTCGGGTGCCGGTGCCGCGCTCGGCACGATCACCCAGATCGGTCCGATCGTCACCGTGCTGATCGTCGCCGGCGCCGGCGCCACCGCCATCTGTGCCGATCTCGGCGCCCGCACCATCCGCGAGGAGATCGACGCGATGAAGGTGCTCGGCATCAACCCGACCCACCGACTCGTCGTCCCCCGGATCATCGCGTCCACCGGGGTGGCGCTGCTGCTCAACAGCCTGGTCTGCACCATCGGCATCGGCGGCGGATTCGTCTTCTCGGTCTATCTGCAGGACGTCAACCCGGGTGCGTTCATCGCGAATCTGACCCTGCTCACCGGGTTCGGCGAGTTGATGATCTCGATGGTCAAGGCCGCCCTGTTCGGACTGTTCGCCGGTATGGTCGGCTGCTATCAGGGCCTCAACGTCAAGGGCGGCGCCAAGGGTGTCGGCGACGCCGTCAACGAGACCGTCGTCTACTCCTTCATGGCGCTGTTCGTGGTGAACGTGGTGGTCACCGCGGTCGGTCTCAAGGCGACGGCGGGCTGAATCGATGGTCCTTCCGTTCACCACCCGGCTGCGCACCGCGCGCGTCGCGGTCAAACGCGCCGGTGAGGACTGGAACCAGATCGGCGATCAGGCGCTGTTCTACTGGGACAGCATCGTCTCCATACCGCGTGCGGTCCGCCTCTACAAGAAGGAAACCCTGCGGCTGATCGCCGAGATCTCCATGGGCACAGGCGCTTTGGCGATGATCGGCGGCACCGTCGTGGTCGTCGGGTTCCTCACCCTGTTCACCGGCGGAACCATCGCGGTGCAGGGCTACAGTTCGCTGGCCAACATCGGTGTCGAAGCGCTCACCGGCTTCTTCTCCGCCTTCATCAACGTCCGCATCGCGGTCCCGGTGATCTCCGGTATCGCACTCGCCGCGACGATCGGTGCCGGGGCGACAGCACAATTGGGTGCGATGCGGGTCAGCGAGGAGATCGACGCGCTGGAGACGATGGCCATCGCCTCGATCCCGTTCCTGGTGAGCACCCGCATCGTCGCCGGGATGATCGCGATCATCCCGCTGTACTCGCTGGCCTCCCTGGCGTCATTTCTGGCCAGCCGGTTCGCCACCGTCGTCCTCTACGGGCAGTCCCCGGGCGTCTACGACCACTACTTCGACACCTTCCTGATCCCCTCGGACATCCTCTGGTCGTTCGTGCAGGCCATCTGCATGGCCATCGCGGTCATGCTCATCCACACCTATTACGGCTACAACGCCACCGGTGGTCCGGTCGGCGTGGGCGTCGCGGTCGGCAACGCGGTCCGTGCGTCGCTGGTCGTCGTCGTCATCATCACCCTGCTCACCTCGCTGGCCATCTACGGCTCCGACGGCAAGTTCAATCTGGCGGGCTGAGCGATGGCGAAACGACAACAACGCAGCAACACCACGCGCAAGATCGCGGCGGTCATCATGGTCGGCGCCCTCATCGCGATCATCGCAGCGGCATCGGGATCCTTCCTGGGCTGGTTCGCCTCCACCGAAACCGTCACCCTGCAGGCACCACGCGCCGGGCTGGTGATGAGCCCCGATGCCAAGGTGCGCCTACGTGGAGTGCAGGTCGGCAGCGTGAAATCGATTACCGAACAGGGCGATCAGGCGGTGCTCGTCCTCGATATCAACTCCGATCAGATGTCGCAGATCCCCGGCAACGTGACCGCGGCCATCAAGTCGAACACGGTGTTCGGCGCCAAGTCGGTCTACTTCGAGGTGCCGCAGTCGGGGGCGGAAGGCCGGCTGCAACCCGGCCAGGTTCTCGACGCCGATCACGTCGTCGTCGAACTCAACACCGTCTACGAGCAACTCGTCACGGTGCTCGCCGATCTGCAACCGGAGAAGCTCAATGCCACCGTCGGTGCGGTCAACACCGCGCTCACCGGGCGCGGTGAGGCGATCGGCAACGCGCTGGCGCAGTTGTCGGATCTGCTGGGCAAGACCAATCCGCATCTGCCTGAGCTGAATGAGCTGATCCGGCAGACCGCGACCGTCACGAACGTCTACGGCGACGTGATGGGTGATCTGATGCGCACCGTCGACAACGCGGTGTACACCGGAAACACGTTGCGCGCCAACGCTTCCAACTTCGATTCGCTGTTGATCAACGTCACCGGGATGGCCGACACCATCAACGACGACGTGCTGGTGCCGTCGAAGAACGACCTGATGGCGACGCTGACGCAGTTCTCCCCGGTATCCCAACTGCTGGGGTATCAGTCACCGGGCATCTCCTGCTTCCTGCGGACCGCTGCGACCGCCGCGGACATGGCCAAACCGTTGATGGGCGGCAACAACGGCATGCTTCAGCTGTACGCGGGTCTGCTGCCCGGCAAGGAGCCCTACACCTACCCCGAAAGCCTGCCGGAGGTCGGAGCGGCCGCACCACCCACGTGCGCAGGCGGATTGAGCGATCCCAACACCACCGTGCACACCGACTTCTACGTCACCGACAACGCGCCGGTCCCGTATCAGCCGCGGACGACACCAAAGGTCAACCGGCAGAAGCTGTTCAACCTGCTGTTCGGGGAGCCGGCACTTGGATAACCGCGCCCGCGCCTTCCGCGCGACCCTCATCAAACTCGGTGCGTTCGCCATCGTGATGGTCCTGGTCTTCATCGGGCTGGTCGTCGTCTTCAGCAACTACCGACCCGGCAGCTCGGATGACTACAAGGCCCTGTTCACCAGCGCCTCGCAGATCAAACCCGGCAGCAAGGTCAAGATCGCCGGCGTGGAGGTGGGCACCGTCGATGACGTGTCACTCACCCCCGACAACGAGGCGCAGGTGAGCTTCAGCGTCGACGACAAGTACACCGTCCCGACGTCGGTGCGGGCACTGATCCGATATCAGAACCTCACCGGGGATCGGTACCTGGAACTGCAGCAGGGACCCGGCGATCCCGACGACCGATTGTCTTCCGGCGTCACCATTCCCGTCTCGCAGACCGAGCCCGCCCTCGATCTGGACAAACTGCTCGGCGGGTTCAAACCACTGTTCCGGACGCTGGACGCCAACGAGGTCAACGACCTGTCGACCTCGCTCGTCGCGGTCTTCCAGGGGCAGGGCCCGGCGCTGAACAAACTCCTCGCCGACACCGCGTCGTTCACCAATCAGCTCGGTGACCGCGACGAACTGATCGGCAGCGTCATCGACAACCTCAACGACGTGCTCGGCACCCTCGACGGGGATCGGCGCGGACTCGACACCAGCCTCGATCAGCTGCAGATGCTGATCACCGGGCTGTCGGCGCAACGTGGCACCATCGGCAACGCGATCACCCAGACCGCGCAGGTCACCGATTCGCTGACCGACGTCTTGGCGGCGACCCGCCCCGGACTACATCAGACGCTGACCAGCATCGGCACCGCGTCGGGCACGCTGTTGCAGGCCGAGCCGTACCTGCGGTCGCTGCTGCCCCGGTTGCCCACCGACTACAAGATGCTTGCCGACCTCGGCAGCTACGGTGCCTGGCTGCAGATCTATTTCTGCCGGATCCGGTTGTTGCTCAGCGGACCCGACGGCAAGCAGTACTTCTTCACCTCCAACGACGTCATGGGCGACACCACCAAGGCCGGGGGGAGGTGTGCGACGCAATCATGAGTGGATCATTCGGAAACCTCTTCCGCAGCAACCGCTCCGAGTCGGACTCGGCGGATGTGGCACGCGAGAACAAGCGTGGTGGGCGCACCCGCCGGCAGATCGGCGTCATCGGCGTCGTGGTCACCGCGATGGTGGTCGTCGTCGCGCTGCAGATGGACAAGCTGCCGCTCATCTCCCCGATCAGCACCTACACCGCCTACTTCGACGACGCCGGCGGTCTGGTGACCGGTGACGTGGTGATCGTCGCCGGCGTGACCGTCGGCACCGTGGAGGGCATCGAACTGGCCGATACCGACGACGGCACCAAGGCGGCGGTGAGCTTCCGGATGAACGACACCGTGTCGATGGGCACCGACACGCAGGCGGCGATCAAGACCGAGACCGTCCTCGGGCGTCGCAACCTGACCGTGATCCCGCACGGGCCGGGACGGATCGCACCGGGCGGCGAGATCGCCTACCGCAACACGGTCGCCCCATACTCGCTGACCGACGCGCTCGACGACGCGACGTCCACGCTTGCCGAGACCGACACCACCAAGCTCAACAAGGCCCTCGACACCCTGTCGGTGACCTTCTCGGCCACCCCCGATCAGGTGCAGGGCGCCGTCGACGGCGTCGCGAAACTGTCCAAGGCCGTCGCCGACCGCGACAACGCCCTGCGCGCCCTGTTGGCCAAGGCCAACGGGGTCAGCGAGATCCTCGGCGCCCGCAACCAGCAGATCAACCAGCTGCTCGTCGACGCCAACCTGCTGCTCGGCGAACTGCAGTTCCGGCGTGCGGCCATCGCCCAGCTCATCACCGGGACACGCGATGTGGCCGCTCAGATCAGTGGGTTCATCAACGACAACAATGCCGAACTCGCCCCGGCGCTCGACAAGTTCAACTCGGTCCTCGATATCCTCAACGACAACGAGGAGAACCTGAAGAACACGGTGGATCGCCTGGGGCCCTTCGCCAACGCGCTCGGCGAATCGGTCGCCAACGGCCCCAACTTCGATTCTCTCGTCGGCGTCAGCACCTTCGGCGACTACACGGCGACCTTCATGAAGGTGCTCCAGCAGAAGTATCCGGAAGTCGCTCAGGCGTTTGCCTATTCGGGATTCCCGTTGCTGCCCAACGCGTGGAGTCAGGCGCCGGGTGCCGGCTCTCGCCCCGCCCCGGCGCCGGCGCCGAGCCCGACGATTCCCACGCCCCCGCCGGCGACCCCGAATACAACGCCAAGGTCAGGTGGTTGAGATGACCAGACGATTCGGGATGGGGAAGCGGTTCTGGCAGGTCGCCGCGCTCGTGGTGCTGCTCGCACTGCTCGCGACGGCCGCCTACATCGGCTTTCACCGCGCCACCACCAAACGGTTCACCGCCTACTTCGCCACCACCACCGGACTGTACGAGGGCGATCCGGTGAAGGTGATCGGCGTCAACGTCGGACGCGTCACCGCCATCACGCCGCGCACCGGGGATGTGAAGGTGGACATGGAGATCGACCGGGACGTCGACGTGCCCGCCGACGTCAAGGCGGTGGTGGTCGCCCAGAGCCTGGTGTCCGGTCGCTTCGTCCAACTCTCACCGGTGTACTCCGGTGGTCCGCAACTGTCCGACGGCGCCGACATCACCATGGATCACACCGCCGTCCCGATGGAATGGGATCAGGTCAAGGCGCAACTGCAGCGCCTCACCGAGGCCGTCGGGCCGCAGGGTGCCGACCCGGGTACCGCCGCCCGCGCCATCGACGTTGCCGGCCAGAACCTCGAGGGCAACGGGGAATCCATCAACACCTCCATCACCGAACTGTCGGATGTGATGGGCACCTTGGCTTCCGGCCGCGACGACTTGTTCGCCACCATCCGGAATCTGCAGAAGCTGACCGATGCGTTGTCCACCAGCCACGAACAGTTGGTGCAGTTCAACGGTCGCATCGCCTCGGTGACCGACGTCCTCGCCGACAACACCGAATCCCTCGACGGCGCACTGCACAACCTCGATTCGGCGATGACCGACGTGCAGAAGTTCATCGACACCAACCAGTCCGCCATCAACGGCGCCGTGTCGAAACTGGCTCAGACGGCCGGGATTCTGGCCGAGAAGGACGAGCAGATGCGGGGGCTGCTGCATTCGTCGCCCAATCAGCTCGCCAACTTCTACAACATCTACAACCCGCTGACCGGATCGTTGTCGGGCGTCTTCGGACTCGGTATGGGCAACAACCTGATCACCCTGCTGTGCGGCACCATGGAGGCCAACAACCGGCCCGGACAGAGTCAGGTCGACATCGACAAATGCGTCGACACCCTCGCCCCGATCCTGCAGTCGATCGTGGTGGCCTATCCGCCGTTCATGGCCAACCCGGTCAACGGCATCAACGCCACCCCGGACCAGATCACCTATCAGAACACGAGCGTACAGGCGCGTGCGCAACAAGGGATCCGAGACCAGGATGCGGCCACGCGGAAGGCCAACGGCGGTGGGCCGCTTGCCGATCTGCTGGTCCCGTGGGGAGGTGAGGGGTGATGGGTCGCAGGACGTCGCGGATTTCTTCGCGTCGCGGGCGTGGTCTGCGGGCCGCGGTACTCGTCGCCACCTCCGCCGCGCTGGCCTCGGCCTGCGGCTTCGACGGCGTCAACAGCCTGCCGGTGCCCGGCGCGGAGGGCACCGGAGAACACTCGTATCAGATCAGCGCGGTGATCCCCAGCGCCGCCGGACTGGTGAACAACGCGCCGGTCCTCGTCAACGACGCCACGGTCGGCAGTATCGGTGACATCTCGGTGGAGCCCAACTGGAGTGCGAAGGTCGACATCCGGCTCAACCCCGGTGTCAAGGTGCCAAACGGCTCGTACGTGATGGTCGGGATGACCAGCGTGCTCGGCTCCACCCACCTCGAGATCGTCGAACCCGAACAGGCCCAGAACGGCTACCTGCAGGCCGGCGACCAGATACCGCTGCCGAAATGTCCGACGCCGGTCAACATCGCGCAGCCCACCGACGACGCCGTCGCCGATGTGAACTCCGCACAACAGATTCCGGGCTGCAACTACCCGACCACCGAGCAGGTGCTCAGTGCGCTGTCGGTGGTGCTCAACGGTGGTGGCCTCTCGCAGTTCGGTGACATCGTGCACGAGATGAGTCAGATCTTCGACGGGCGCGACGCCCAGATCCGGGCATTGATCCCGCGGCTGACGGTGCTCGTCGGCGATCTGAATCGACAGACCGACAACATCATTCGCGCGACCGAGGGCCTCGACCGGCTCACCACGGTGATAAATCAGCAGACGCCTACGGTGGAGAAGGCACTGCGGGACGGCCCGGAGATCCTGAAGCTGCTCAACGACGAACGCCAGCAGTTCATCTCGGCGCTCGCGTCTGTCGGAAAACTCTCGTCGACCACCAACGACGTCCTCGACGCCAACTCCGAGGACATCAAGACCATCATCGCGAACATGGCCAAGGCGTTCCAGGGTCTCGCCGACGCCGGACCAGGACTTCCCGGGTCGCTGCGAATTCTGCTGACCTTCCCATTCCTCGAGGAGATGATCCCGACCATCGTCAAGGGGGACTACGTCAACTCCGACCTCGTGCTCGACCTCACGGTTCCCAAGTTGCAGCGCAGCATCCTGCGTTCGGTGGGTGTGGTCGGGCCGTCGGGGGTTGCCGGGCAACCGGCCGGCGCCGCCGGACGCGGACTCAACCCGTTCACCTCGCCGCTGCAGTCGGGTGACGAGACCTCTTCGCCGGCAAGCACTCCGGCACCCGCGTCCCCGGCCCCGGCAGGTGGTCGCTGATGAAGATCACCCGCTTCGTCCGGATCCAGTTGATCCTCTTCGCCATCATCACCGTGATCGCGATGGTCGCCATGGCGATCTACTACGTCCGCGTTCCCGCGATGTTCGGCGTCGGGCGTTACACCGTCACCCTGAACATGCCCAACACCGGCGGGCTCTACCAGAACGCCAACGTGAGCTTCCGCGGCGTCAACGTCGGCAAGGTCAGATCGGTCAGCCTCACCGAGGACGGCGTCACCGCGCAACTGGTCATCGAAAATTCGGCCGACATCCCGACGAATGCGGAGGTCACCGTGCGCAGCGTGTCCGCGGTCGGCGAGCAGTATGTGGAATTCACTCCGCCGAGCGGGGATTCGAGTACCGACTTCCTCGCCGACGGTGCGACGGTGTCGGCCAAGGACCAACCGGTGGAGATTTCGGCCGTCCTCGACCAGGCCACCGCGCTGCTCAACAAGGTCGGCGACACCAACCTCCGCTCACTGATCGACGAGGCGTTCACCGCGTTCAACGGAACCGCGGAAGACCTACGGCGGCTGATGGATTCGATGATCCTGCTCGTCGACGACGCCAACAAGAACGCCGACGTCACCATCGACCTGGTACGCCAGGCCGGGCCGCTGATGGCCACGCAGTCGGCGACGGCCGCGCAGATCCGGGCGTGGACCGCCAACGCGGTGAAGGTGACCGACCAACTGCGCGCGAACAATCCGGAGATCACCGACCTGTTGCAGAAGGGCCCGGCGACCGCGGCGTCGGCACAGGAGTTCTTCGCCTCGATGGATCAGTCGTTGCCGCTGCTGCTGGCCAATCTGAACGTGGTGTCTAAGACGACCGCGGTATACCTGCCCAATCTGCAACAGATCCTGGTGATCTATCCGCGGCTGATCAATGCCCTGCTCACCGCGCTGAACGCGGGTGACCCACGGTACGGCCCGAGCGTCGAGTTCTCGCTCGGCTTTCAGGATCCGCCACCGTGCACCATCGGGTATCTGCCGCCGTCGGAATGGCGGTCCCCAGCGGTCCAGACCGCGCGTGACCTGCCGCCCGGCATGCTGTGCCGGGTACCGCAGAACTCACAGATCGCGGTCCGCGGTGCGCGTAACTTCCCGTGCGTCGAGTTCCCCGGGCGGCGGGCGCCCACACCCGCCGAGTGCGCCACCGGCTACAAGCCGCTGAGCAATCGGGTGGTGCCGTTCCCGAACGGCATTCCCGGATTGTTGCCCCGTCCCGCCGGCTACGTGACTCCCGGAACGCCGTCCGATCAGCAGGACGGAACCGCCGTGTACGGCACCACGTACGATCCGGAGTCAGGAGATTTCATCGGCCCCGACGGACGTACCTACAACGCCGGCACCGGGGCGCAGGCAACCGGTACACAGGGCAGCAGCGGGACACAGGGCAGCGGGACGCAGGACAACGAGCAGGGACAGGGCACGTCATGGGAGAGTCTGATCACCGGGGCGGTGACCGACCGGTGACGTCGACGAAGGACGCCGCACCCGAGGGTGCGGCACCGGACGAGGCCGCACGGGTCCCGCCGGTGCCCGTCCGGGCTGCACCGGTCAGATCTGCACCGGTCCGTTCTGCACCACTGCGGCGCCGTAAGTCCGGCAAGAAGAGCGCCCCGGCCGCCACGACGCCGGCCGCCGAGCCCGACGCGGTGCCCGTCGCCGAGCCCGACGCGGATGTCGCGGTCGACGAACCGACCGCGGATGAGTCCGCCGACGTCGAGGCCACCGCACCCGAGAAGGCCACCGTCGATCTGACCAAGCGCGCATGGTCGGCGGACACCACCACCGACCCCGATGACCTGTCGGCCGGGCTCAGCTACCGGGAGCGTCGTCGTCGACGCACCGCCGCCCAGCCCGCCGAACCCGCACCCGTCGCCAAGGTGTCGGCCCTGCGTCGGCGTTCGGACCGCTCGGTTGTCTACCTGGTCGCGATGTCGTTGTCGGTACTGGTCATCGTCGGCTGTCTGGTCGCCTCCGCCGTCTTCACGATCGCCTACGGACGTGTCCAGCATCAACGGGACCTGCGGGCGGAGTACTCGAGTTTCGCCCAGCAGATGACCGTCACCATGACCAGCCTCAATCCCGGCAACGTGGACGCGGCGATGAAGACGATGACCGACCGGACCAGTGGAGCGGCGCAGCAGCGGCTCAAGGACTCGATGGCGCAGGCGGTCTCACTCATCCGGGACCAGAACCTCGATGTGAAGTCGACGGTGATCAGCGACGCCGTCACCAAGGCCACCGACGACGAGGGCACCGTCATCCTGGTGTACGGCTGGCAGATGAAGCCGGAGAATCCGCAGGAGGAGACCATCGTTCAGACCTTCCGGTGGAAGATCGACATCACCCGCATCAACGGTGAGCTGAAGATGACCAGCTTCGAGTGGGTGACATGATGCGCCTTCGGGTTTCGCAGGTCGTCGCCGGCGTCGTCGCGCTGCTCGTCGTCGCATCCGCCGCGCTGGCGGTCACCCTGGGCTACCGGTATCTCGACGCACGCTGGACCGAGGATTCACGTGACGAGTCGCTGGATGCCGCAAAGTCGTACGCCACCACGATGTTCGGCTACGATCCGGGGAATGTTGCCGACCATGTGGCGCGCTCGCAGTCGGTGGTCACCGGGTCGGCGAAGTCCCAGTACGACAAGCTGATCGCCAACCCCATTCCCGGACAGGACATCAACTTCGTCGACGGGGTGAAGCAGCAGCAGGTGGTGTCGCAGGCGGTGATCCAGGACGCCGGCGTCGTCACCAACACCCGGGACACCGCGACGGTGCTGATCTTCATGAATCAGTCGGTCAGTCGTGGCGGCAAGGACCTCATCCGCGTCGATCCGAGCCGTCTCACCTTCAGCATGGTCCGCACCGACGGCCGCTGGCTGATCGACAACATCGACATCATCACCGACGACTCCTTCCGCAGCCGGATCTCGCAGGTGTCGACGCCACCGTCGGGCGCCGTGCCGCTGCCCGCGCCGAGTGCATCGTCGGCGTCGTCGGGTGCCCCGGCGTCGTCGGTTCCGGCGGTCCCCGAATCCGCTGTTCCGGAGGCGTCGACGGCGCCGACGCCCTGACGCCGGTGCTGTTTGCCGGCGCGGGTGCATCGTGGGTCGCGGCCTCGGGTGGCGAGCCGGGTCGTCGCAGGCTAGTCTGTTCCCCACGAGAGCGTATGTAGCAGTCGGCACGAGTCCGGGTGTTCGCGTCCGCCGCGGCCTTTCTCTCAGGTCGCTGCGTTGAAAAGCGCATGTCGCTCTCTTCGCACAAGAGAGATCACCACGATGACGAATACGTCCTCATACGACATGACCGAACTCAATCGCGAAGCCGCGATGGGTGCTCTGGGTACCGAAACCACCGACCGCGAGGTGCGGCGCATCAGCCTCGCCGACTTCGACAATCGGCGTGCACAAATCGCAGACGAACTGTGGTCGGCGGCAACCGATATCGGATTCTTCCAGGTCGTCGATCACGGCATCGACCTGGCGACGGTGCAACACGCCTTCGACATGTCCGAGACGTTCTTCGCGCTGCCCCGCGAGGTCAAGGAGCAGTTCCCGCTGAAGAAGGGCACCAACGCGGGCTGGGAGTTCATGAGCCAGGTCCGGCCGTCGGTCGGGACACCGGACCAGAAGGAGTCCTATCAGGTCACCCTGCCCCGGATGGATGGGCTGTGGCCGTCGGAGGACGAGCTCGCCGGCTTCCGGGCGACGTTGCTCGACTTCGAACACCGCTGCTGGGAACTGGCGATGAACATCCTCGGCTGCTTCGCCGAGAAGCTCGGCTTCGACCGTGACTTCTTCACGCGCGCACACGATCCCGCGTCGTCGACCTATCAGTCGACGCTGCGCCTGCTGCATTACTACGCCTTCCCCGACGAGATGCTCGATCAGGACAACGTGTGGCGCGCCGGTGCACACACCGACTTCGACGCCTTGACGCTGCTGTTCCAGCGCGCTGGTCAGGGAGGGCTGCAGGTGCTGCCGGGCGCCGAGGCGGCCGATCAGGCGTGGACGCCGGTCGAGCCATCCGACGAGGCGATCACCTGCAACATCGGTGACATGCTGATGCGCTGGTCCGATGACCGGCTACCGTCCAACTTCCACCGGGTGTGCGCGCCGCGCCGCGGCGAGTACCAAGGGCCGCGCTACACCATCGCCTACTTCGCGCAGGCCAACACCGACGTGCTGATCGAGAGTGCGGCAGGCAAGTACGAGCCGATCACCGCCGCCGACTACATCGCCGCACGCCTGTCGGCCAACTTCGACAAGAAGAAGCGATGAGCGACACCGTTTTCTCCGACGTCACCGTGTACAGCGGCGGCATGTGGCTGTCGCATCGGGACGTCCGGGCGACCGGCGGTGTGGTGGAGTCGATCGACGAGACCGGTTCCGGTGCAACACCGTCGGACGCGGACATCCGCTCCGGTGGGTATCTGATCCCCGGATTCGTCAACACCCACACGCATCTGCAGCAGTCGTTGATGCGGGGCATCGCAGAATGCACGCCGCTGCTCGAATGGCTGCTCGCCGTCGGCGAGGAGTCGGTGGCGATCACCCCGCAGCGGGCGTACACCGCCGCGGTGGCCGCTTGCCTCGAGGCGCTGCGTTCAGGTACCACCACCGTCGTCGAGCACATGTGGCCGCACCCCGACGACGAGGTGCACGGTGCGATGATCCAGGCGTTGCGTGACACCGGGATTCGCGCGGTGCTCGGACGTGGCGTCGCCGACCGTCCCGATGCCACGCGCAAGTGGGGTTTCGAACCGCGATTGATGCAACCGCTCGATGAGGTGTGCGATCACATCGATCACCTCCGGGACCAGGTGGCCGGTTCACCGATCAGCATGGCGCTCGCAGTGCCGAATCCGCGCTCGCTCACCGAGAACGGGATGACGCACCTACGGGAGTTCGCGCAGGTGCGGGACATGTCGGTGTCGATCCATCTGCTCGAGACCCCCACCGACGACCGGATGTGCCTTGAACACGCCGGCGTCGGCGCCGTCGAATACCTCGACGGCGCAGGCTTTCTATGGGATCGGGTGCTGGCCGTGCACTGTGTGGAACTCGACGACGTGGGGCAGGGGATTCTCGCCGAACGCGGAGTTGCCGTGTCGCACAACCCGTTGTCCAACATGCGTCTCGGAAGCGGGGTGGCCCCGATCCCGCAGATGCTCGACCGCGGGCTCGCGGTGGGACTCGGCGTCGACGGTGCGGTCAGCAACGACACCCAGGACATGCTGGAGACCTTCCGGGTCGCCGCCTACCTGCAGCGTGCCATGCACAAACGCGCCGACCTGCTCGGCTTTGGCGAGATGCTCGACATCGCCTGCGGCGGAGCCAATGTCGCCCTCGGGCTGCCGGAGATCATCGGCGGCGTGAGTGTCGGCGATCCGGCGGATCTGACGCTGATCCGCTTCGACCGCGACTATGCGACGCTGCCGGTCCGTGACCCGGGCGCCTCGGTGCTGACCACCGGATCACCCCGCATCGTCGACACCGTGATGGTCGACGGGCAGGTCGTCGTCGCCGACGGCCGCAGCACGCGCATCGACGAGGGCGAGTTCACCAAAGAGGTTCTGGCACTACAGAAGTAATGTGCCCACTCGACGGGGATGGGCGCCCACTCGACGGAGACGGGCGCCCACTCGACGTCACTGCGGGTCGTAGCCCATCGGCAGCATCGTCGACTTGTGTTCGACGAAGGACTCGAGCCCTTCGGGGCCGCATTCGCGGCCGATGCCGGAGCTCTTGAACCCACCGAACGGTGAACCGGGGTCGATGGCGTAGAAGTTGATGCCGAAGGTGCCGGTGCGGATCTTGCCGGAGATCTCGATGCCGCGTTCCACATCGGAGGTCCACACGGAACCGGCGAGACCGTAGTCGGAGTCGTTGGCGATGGCGATCGCCTCGTCGACGTCGTCGTAGGTGATCACCGACAGCACCGGACCGAAGATCTCCTCCTGCGCGATCACCATGTCATTGGTGACGTCGGTGAAGATGGTCGGGGTGAGGAAGTGGCCAGCGGAAAGTCCCTCGGGCCGCCCGCCTTCCAGGGCTGCGGTGGCTCCGGCCTGCTTGCCGGCGGCGATGTAACCCTCGATCCGCCGTAGTTGCCGATCACTGATCACCGGGCCGAGCTGGACCTCCGGGTCGGTCGGCAGGCCGACCTTCATCGCCTTGGCGGCCTCGACCATCGCGGCGACGATCTCGTCCTTGCGGCTGCGCGGCACCAGCACCCGGGTCTGGGCGACGCAGGCCTGCCCGGTGTTGAACAGTCCGAGGAACACCAGCATGCCGATGTTGGCGGCGACGTCAACGTCGTCGAGGACGATGGCCGCCGACTTGCCGCCCAACTCCAGCGAACACCGTTTGAGTGACTGGGCACAGGCCGCGCCGATCGCCTTGCCCGCGGCGGTCGATCCGGTGAAGGTGATCTTGTCGACCTCGGAGTGGGCGACGAGCGCTTCGCCGGTGGCGGTGCCGCCGGGTACCACCGAGATCACGCCCTCGGGCACGCCGGCCTCGGTGAAGATCTCGGCAATCAGGTTGGCGGTCAACGGGGTTTCCGGTGCGGGCTTGAGCACCACCGAACAGCCGGCGGCCAGAGCGGCGCCGAACTTGTTGCACACCAAGAACAATGGGACATTCCAGGCGGTGATCGCGCCGACCACGCCCACCGGTTCGCGGGTGATGCGGGTGGTGCCGAACATGCCGGTGCGGTACTCCTCCCAGGCGTACTCGCGGGCGGCGTTGGCGTAGGCGCGCAGCACGCCGGTGCCGGGCAGCTTCTGCAGCATGTCCACCGCACTCGGCGGGGCGCCCATCTCCGCCGACACCACCGCACCGATCTCGTCGATGCGGGCGTCGATCAGATCGGCGACCCGATCGAGGACATCGGCGCGTTCGGCAGCCGGTGTCGCCGACCACACGCCGGAGGTGAACGCCTCGCGGGCGGTGCGCACTGCGGTGTCGACGTCGGTCTCGTCGGCCAGCGGGACCGAGCCGATACGTTCGCCGGTGGCGGGGGAGAACACCTCCAGTGTCTCGGTGGAATGCGGGGCGACCCATGTGCCGCCGATGTACAGCGCGCTCTGGTCGGTCCCGATGCCGGTGTGCACGGCCTCGACGGTGTCGGTCATGAAGGTGCTCCTCGCCTAATGCCTGTGTCCGCGTGCACGCGGCGATGCGCGCGGCGGGGTGTGAACTACTCCACAACCAATACTAGAACACGTTCTAATTCGAGTCGACGGGGATGACGAAGTCGCTCACCCGCCGAAACGGATTCGGGCCTCGAGGGTGGTGATGGCGTCGTCGAACACGTGGTGGCGGGCGGGGCCGTCGCCGGCCTCGAGGAGGGCCTGGCGGTCGGCGGCGCCGAAGGGCAGCCGCGCCGCCCAGCCGAAGATGCCGACCTCTTCGAGGTCGGCGGCGTCGAAACGGGGGATGTCGTCACCGACCGGGAGGTCGCGGCGGGCGAAGGAATCCTCGATGAGGGAACGGATGCGTGAGCCGAGTGTTACCAGGGCCGCGGTGGTGGCGTCGTCGGCGGGAGGTTCCGGCAATGGCGTGATGTCGGCGCGCGGGTACGGGTCGTCGGGCAGCCACCGATTCACGCGGAACCGCCAGGTCCCGGTGCAGGACAACAGGGATTGGCCGTCGGGATCGCGGACGACGGTGTCGATGGTCGCGAACGTGCCGATGCCGGTCCGTGTGTCGCCGCCGCCCACCTCGTGGCCGCGTTCGATGAGCACGACACCGAAGCCGTGCGCGTCATCCGGCACCAGAGGCGACGGCGGTGCCTCCGCGGACAGACAGTCGTCGAGCATCTGCCGATAGCGGGGTTCGAAGACCCGCAGAGGTAGACGTTCCCCCGGCAGCAGCGCGCTGCCGAGGGGGAACATCGGGCTGAGGATGCTCAGGAGCTGGGCTTGGCGTCGAGGACGACCTCGAACTCGAGGAGATCCGCGCCGGTGGCGACCGGCTTGGCGCGTTCACCGGCATGGGCCTCGCGGGCAGGTCCGGCGGCCCACGCCTGGAAGTCCTCGTCGGACTCCCACTGCGTCACCACGAAGTACCGGTCGTCGCCCTTGACCGGGCGCAGCAACTGGAATCCGAGGAAACCCTTGGAGCCGTCGACGGAGTGGGCGCGGTGGGCGAAACGCTTCTCGAGTTCTTCGCCGGAGCCTTCGGGGACATGGATTGCGTTGATCTTCACTACTGCCATGCATCAACCCTAATCACCTCCGCGCTGCGTCGAGTAGGGCCTTGGGGCGCGGTTGTCGCTGCCGGAGCCGCCACCAGGGCCCGGAGTGGCGCTGCGGAGCAGGTGTGGACCGCCCGGGTAACCTCGGTGCGTGCCGATTCCCGCCGCCGACCTGGGCTTACTCGATCATGGTGGGCCCGGCGTGGACGATCCGGACGTGGGCGTCGGTCCCATCGTCCTGGTGCACGGCCTGATGGGCCGCGGCCGCACCTGGCGCCGTCAGATCCCTTGGCTGCGCCGGCACGGCCGGGTGTTCACCTTCGACGCCGCATTTCATACCGGCCGTGATGCCTCGGCCGATCCAGACATCTCCACCGAACGTTTCGTCGCCGATCTCGCTGAGATCCTCACCTGGATCGACCTCGGACCGGCCGTGGTCATCGGGCATTCGATGGGCGGCCTGCACGGCTGGTGCACCGCCGCCGCCTACCCCGAACTGATCTCTGCGCTCGTCATCGAGGACATGGCGCCGGACTTCCGCGGCCGCACCACCGCCAATTGGACACCGTGGTTTCAGTCGTGGCCCGAGCGATTCGACGACGAACGGAATGCGGTTGCACTGTTCGGCCCGGTCGCCGGACGCTACTTCTACGACGCCTTCGACGATGGCCGGTTGCACGGCGACCTCGACGTGTGGGCGGCCATCGCGGAGGAGTGGGGACAGCGAGAGTTCTGGGGCCAGTGGCGCGCCGTCGGCGTGCCGACGCTGCTGATCGAAGCCGGGAACGGCGTCACCCCACCGGGACAGATGCGAAAGATGGCCTCGGTCAACGACTCCGCGACCCACATCGCCGCTGTGGGAGCCGGGCACCTGGTGCACGACGACGCCCCCGACTTCTACCGCGGTGCGGTCGAGGCATTCCTGTCGGGATTGCCGTTCACGCGGGGGTAGCGACGGGGGCGTCGTGTGTTCTCGGTCGTTCTCGGGGTGGGTGACTACTGCGGGGCGGGTGCCACGTAGCCGCCGGACAGGCGCCGGTAGCAGTGGGCGTAGAAGAGCTGACCCAACGGCCAGGTCACAATCAGGCCGACGTAGCACAAGATCGTGCCGACATAGGACAGCACGTAGGACACGACCAGTGTCAGAAGCGAATTCGATACCGACGACCGTGCCAACTGGCTGGACGCCTTCATCGCCTCGGTGACCGACAGTTTCTTGTCGATGACGAAGAAGATCGAGAACTGCAGCAGGAAGATCGCGATCAGACCCGGGATGACGCACAGCACCAACCCGACCGCGGTGATCAGACCGACGAGTATGGCGGTCCCGATGACCACGCCGAGACGTTCCGGCTTGAGGAAGGTTCCCACGGTCACCGGCTGGCCGTCGGCAACCCGGAGCGCACCGGTGATCATCCCGGCAGAGAGATAGATGATCGCCACGAAAACGATCAGATACAGCAGAATGCCCGCGATGACACCGCCGGCACCGATTCCGGTCGTCGTCGCCTCGTAGCTGTAGCCGTAATCACCGGAGACCGAGGTCGTTGTTGTCGTCCCGAAGATAGCCAAGATGGCGAAGTACAGGCCCGCGCCGATACCGCCGATCAGGAACAACAGCAGACCCGGCACGATCATCGGACCGGGATTGGCCTTGAACTGCGCCCACGCCCAGCTCAGTGCCTCACCGATGTTCACCTGTTGCGGCGGACCGGCAACCGGTGCGCCGGGCGCGCCGGGTTGCCCATACCCCGGCGCGGGCTGACCGTACGACGGCGGCTGCCCGCCGCTGGGTGGCTGGCCGTAGCCGCCCGCCTGCTGACCGTATGACGGGGGCTGCTGACCCGACGGTGGCTGGCCATAACTCGGTGGCTGCTGCCCGTAACTCGGCGGTTGCTGCCCATAGGACGGCGGCTGCTGCCCGTATCCGGGGGGCTGCTGACCGGGCGCCCCGTATTGGGTCTGTCCGTACGGATCGGGACTGGCGGGCGGTGGAGTCTGCCCGGGCGTCTGCGGCTTGTTGAAGTCGGGACCCTGATTGGGCGGTTCTGTCATGCGACGAAGCTAGCAATACCGGCACCGTAAGAGAAGAGTTTCCACGCTGATGTCATCGGTGGGTATACAGGCCGACCGACCGGCGGCGCCGTCATCGGTCAAGTCATCCGGCGTCACCGTCGCCGGCCAGGCAGTATCGTCCGTCGCGGGTCAGTTCCACCAGTCCGTCGGTCAGCAGGGAATCCAGGGCGCGGTCACGCTGGCCGCCGTCGGTGGTCCAGACCGCGTCCAGGCGTGGTCGTTCAACCGGAATCGTGCTGTCGCGCAACACATCCAGCAACAACCCCCGCACCTGTCGGTCGGTCCCGGCGAACTTCTGGACTCGTTTCTTCGGACCGGTGTGGGCGGGACGGCCGAGCCCGACCCAGGTGCACGCGGTCACCGGGCAGGCATCGCAGCGGGGATTGCGGGCGGTGCACACCAGCGCGCCGAGTTCCATCAACGCGGCCGAGTAACGGGGCGCGTTACGCGCATACGAGCCGTCGGCGGCGCGCGGAAGCAGCGCTTCGGCGTCGGCGAGATCGCGCTTGGACGCGTTGCCCGGTTCGGCGCGGCCATGCACCGCGCGTGCGATCACCCGCCGCACGTTGGTGTCGACGACCGGCACGGACTGTCCGTAGGCGAAGCAGGCGACGGCCCGCGCGGTGTAGTCGCCGATGCCGGGCAGGGTGAGCATCGTCGACACGTCGTCGGGAACACGGTCGTCGTGATCGGTGGCGAGCACCTTGGCGCATTCGTGCAGACGCAGCGCGCGGCGCGGATAGCCGAGTTTGCCCCAAGCCCGCAGCACGTCGGCGGGACTCGACGCGGCCATCGCCGACGGTGTCGGCCAACGCTGCACCCACTCGGTCCACGGGCCGACGACCCGCGACACCGGGGTCTGCTGCAGCATGATCTCGCTGATCAGGATCTGCCAGCCGGACAGTCCTGTCGCGCGCCACGGCAGATCACGTTCATTGCGGTCGAACCAACTCAAAACCGCCGACGGTGGCAGACTAGTCCCCATGATCGGACTGACCCCCAAACGCGCATGGCAGGTTCTGCTCGAGGGCAACAGGCGTTTTGTCGCCGGCGAATCGCAACATCCCAGTCAGGGTATCGAGGACCGGCATCGCCTCGTCGCCGGCCAGCATCCGCACGTCGTGCTCTTCGGTTGCGCCGATTCCCGCCTGGCCGCCGAGATCATCTTCGATCAGGGGCTCGGCGACATGTTCGTGGTGCGCACCGCCGGTCACGTCCTCGACTCGGCCGTGCTCGGCTCGCTGGAGTACGCCGCCGAGGTCCTCGAGGTACCGCTGATCGTGATCCTCGGCCACGACAGCTGTGGTGCCGTCAAGGCCACCCTCGACGCCCTCGATGAACTGCAGATACCGGGTGGATACATCCGCGACGTCGTCGAACGCGTCACCCCCAGCATCCTGGCCGGCCGCAGCGAGGGACTGACCCGCGTCGACGAGTTCGAGGCCCGCCACGTCGTGGAGACCGGGCAGCTGCTGATGCAGCGCAGCCGCATCATCGCCGACCGCGTGGCCGCCGGAAAACTCGCCATCGTGGGCCTGACCTACGCACTGAGCGAGGGGGCCGTGCAGCTGCGCGGCGTGTACGGCGACATCGGGTCGGCCGACGTGGTAGTCCCGACCGTGGTCAAGCCGGCCGCTCTCCCCGAGGCCGAATCCGCCTGAGGCCTGACCGGCTCAGACCTGCATAGGCGTTGGGCCCGATACCTCACACGTCACACAAATTCATGCGACACGCCGCGCGTGGTCGCCGGGACCTGTCCGAATCGCCGTTAGCGTTGTGGCGTGATCGAACCGCAGGGCCCGCTCCCACCAGAAATCTATTGGCGACGACGCATTGTCGCCGGTGGAGTGCTGGTTGCCATCGTGGCCCTGGTGATCGGGCTGGTCGTGTGGACGCAGAGCGGCGGAAGTGACGACACCTCCAACACCGCTGCCACCGGAACCCCGTCGTCGACGACACCGTCGACGGCCACCACCAACGAATCCGTCGACCCGTCGCAGGCACCGTCCGGTGGTGGGGTCGGGGGCGGTGGCGGAGGTGGTGACGCCGGTGCTGCCGGTGCCTCGGAGAGCAGCGCGGCGCCATCCGGCGAGGCCGCCCCGTCGACGCCCGGTGCCACCCCGGTCGCCGGAGAGGCGGGCGTCCCGCTGTGCCCGGACAACAGCATCGCGGTGGTCCTCTACACCGACAAATCGACCTACACCACCAACAGCCAGCCGGTCTTCACCCTGGTCACCACCAACGCCGGCCTCAGTGCCTGCACACGTGACGTCGGCAAGGCCGCGCAGAACGTCGTCGTCCGCACCCTCGACGGAACCCGGACGCTGTGGTCGGCGCGCGACTGCTCGCCGATCAACACCGTCAACAACGTGGTCCTGCAGCCGCAGCAGCAGGTCAAGGACACCATCACCTGGTCCGGCACCACCAGTACCTCCGGCTGCAAGACGCCGCGCGAGCCGGTTCCCGCCGGTTCGTATCAGGCGATCGGCAAGATCGGTGAACGCGAATCCGAGCCGGTGACCTTCAACTTCGTGGCGCCGGCGACGCCGTAACACCGTCCGGTCGTCACAGGGTCTGGTCGTAATAGCGTCTAGTCGTACCGCTCGATACTCGACTCGGCCAGCCGCGACAATCCCTCGCGGATGTGGCGGGCCCAGATGCTGCCGATCCCCTCGACCGCCTGCAGGTCCGCCGCCGACGACGCCAGCAGTGCCTGCAGGGTGCCGAAACTGCGCACCAGGCGGTCCACGTGGGCGAACTGCAACCGTGAGATGCGGGCGAGCATGCGGTAACCGCGCGGACTCATCGCGGTGTCCTGTGCCTCGATGGTCGTGGGGTAACCGAACGCGCCGGCGAGCAGGGTGAGATCGAGGAGATCGGCGTCCGACAACGCCTCGATGGTCTCGAGGGTGCTGTGTACCTCTTCGGTGGTCGCGGGTTCGGGGCTGGCGTAGTAGTCGCGGACCAGCAATTCGCGGACGGCGTCGTTCTCCGCGATCAGTTCCTCGAGTTGCAGGCTCACCTGGCGGCCGTTGACGCCGAGTTCGAGGACATACTCCTCGATTTCCACGCCGACGCGCCGCACCATCTCCATCCGCTGGGCCGTCGACATGGCGTCGCGCAGCAGCACGTAATCCTCGATCTCGGCACGTCCGAGCGCGGAGATCACCTCGTCGAGGCGGGCCTTGTAGCGCTCGAGGGTCGACAGGGCCACGTTGGCGCGCGACAGGATCGGGTCCGGGCTCTCCACCACCCGCCGCACACCGTCAGCGTAGACACTGACAATCGACATCGACGCACTCACCGAGATGACCGGATGACCGGTCTGGATGGCGGTGCGTTCGGCCGCGCGGTGCCGGGTCCCGGACTCCTCGGTGGGGATCGACGGGTCGGGCACCAGCTGCACGTTGGCACGCACGATGTGCTTGCCGTCGGTGGACAGGACCACCGCACCGTCCATCTTGGCCAGCTCCCGCAGGCGGGTCGGCGCGAACTCGACGTCGAGGTGAAAGCCGCCGTCGCAGATGCGTTCCACGTCGGAGTCGTGACCGAGCACGATCAGGGCGCCCGTGCCGCCGCGCAGGATGCGTTCGAGACCATCGCGCAGGCCGGTGCCGGGGGCCACGCGGGCCAGCGTCGCCTTCAACAGTTCCGATCGTCCGCCGTCGGGGCGGCCGTGATCCGACCTGACTCCGTCGACCATGCTGGTGCATCCTCTCGATCATGCGGATCCACCCGTGACACTGCGAGTGGTGACATGGCCTAGGGTAACGCTGCGTGAGCACCCCATCCGGACCGGCGCCTGCGCGCGGCATGGCGATACCCGACGATCTCGAACCGATGCAGCGGCATCCGAAGGCTGCCGGGCCGGACCAACCCATCCGGATGCACAATCCGATGTGTCTCGGCTGCGGCGAGGACGCCCCGCGCGGTCTGCATCTGGTGGTGCGGGCCGGACCCGCGGATGTCGCAGACGGTTTCTCGGTCGAAACCGAGATGTTGGTCGAGCCGTGGATGGAAGGCGGTCCCGGCGTCATCCACGGCGGCATCCTGTCCACCGCCTTCGACGAGGTGATGGGAACCGCTCCGCTGCTCGTCGGGCCGTCGGCGGTCACCGTGCACCTCGAGGTCGACTTCATCGCGCCGATAACGATCGGCTCGACCCTGCACCTGAGTGCCCGCCTGCTCGGCCGGCAGCGCCGCAAGGTCTATGTTGCGGCCAGCGCACATCTCGGTGATCCGGATTCTGTTGTGGCGATCGGGCATTCGATCTTCGTGACCATCAATCCCCGGGAGCATTTCGCCGACCACCTGGACAACAGTCAGATGGCCGACGAATACCGACAGCGTCTGTCCCGTCCCTGACGGACGCCGCCGGTGATCGTCATCAGCCGTTCTTGAACCATCCGGCGCGTTCGATGTTCCAGATGCCCTGCTGCCAATAGCCCCAGGCATGGGTGCCGGTGATCGGGAAGTCGGTACGCAGGTTGACCCCGAATGCGGGAGCGAGGAGCGCGAACGAACGGCTCTGCTCGCCGGCGACGGCCTCGATCGCCGTCGAGTTGAAACCGGTGAACAGGAAGCCGGCATTGTTGGCGCCGGCCGGCTGATGATCACCCCAGATGCCGGTACCCGCATACACCCACAGGTGGAGTCCACTCATCCACGGCAGATTCTCGATGGGGGACTTGTTGAAGGCCTGCAAGTTCGGGAACCAGCCCCACATATCGTTGAGGTTGTACCGACCGGCGTCCCACGCGGCCAGACGCATCATCGTCTGCATGCCGGTGGCGACGATGTTCATGAATCCCGACATCGACACGACCCGCGAATACAGGTCACGTCGCTGGTTACCGATCATCACCGCCTGGCTCGCCGACATCGACAGGCCGACCAGAGTGCGGTTGTGGAAGGCGTGCTTGTCCAGGAACTGGGGAAGGCTGTTCTTCAGAACCGATTCCCAGCGGTACGGGTTGACCTGACCGGCGCTGGTGCTCGGGGCATTCCAGTCGGCATAGAACGACGACTGCCCTCCGATCGGCATGACGACGTTGTAGCCGTGCTGCGACAGATACGCGACGTTGGTCTCGCGTTCCCAACCATTGTAGTCATTCGTGGCGCGCAGGCCGTCGAGGAAGATGACGGTCGGGGCGTTGGCCGGCGCGGTGGTCTGCGACGGCCAGGCACGCACCCACACCGGGTCGTCCATGCCATAGTTGTTGATCTTCTCGTTGATGAAGCCCTTCACCTTCGCCGCGGGTGGCCCCCAGGCGGTGGCGGTGGCCGCACCTGCCAGCAACGCGGCGACGGTGAGGATGGTGGCGATCACCGTGAACATCAGACGACGCACGCCCATGACGTGGCCAGACTTCGACAACATGCGACTCATTCCCGGCGAAGTGATGAAGCCGAGTACCCCGGCCCCCGACGCCGATACCCTACGCCACCTGTTGCCGGATCGTTACCCGTGCGAAGCGTGCATTCGGCACCAATCGGTCTCGCCGTGCGCCGGATCACAGGAGCCGCTCAGAACGGCGCCTCCACAACCTGCAGGGTCGACGCGGTGAATGCCTTCCCGGTGGCCTCCGCCAGGTTGGCGACGCGGGTGATGCGAATTCCCTTCGGCAGTTTCTCGTCGGTGCCGGACGGGATGAGGACGTGTCCGAATCCGAGGCGTTTGGCCTCGGCGACCCGGCGCGCGACCGCCGACACGCGCCGCACCTCACCGGCCAGGCCGACCTCACCGATGACCGCGGTGCTCCGCGGGATCGCCTTGTTCTGCAGGGCGGAGAACAGGGCGAGCGCGATCGCCAGATCCGCGGCGGGTTCGGTCACCCGCATCCCGCCGACGGTGGACACGTAGGCCTCGCTCTTGCCGATCGCCTCGATCCTCATCCGGCTCTGCAGGACCGCGAGGACCATCGCCACACGCGGTGAATCGAGCCCCGACACGGCGCGACGTGGGGTGGCCATCGTGGTCGGGGTGGTCAACGCCTGGATCTCACCGGCGAGGGCCCGTTTGCCGTCCATGGTGATCAACGTCGCCGAACCGCTCACGTCGGCGGCGTGATGGTGGACGAAGATACCGGACGGGTCGGTGACCTGATGGATGCCGTCGTCGCGTTGTTCGAAGCAGCCGACCTCGTCGGCCGCGCCGAACCGGTTCTTGATGCCACGCACCATCCGCAATGACGAGTGCCGATCACCCTCGAAGGACAGCACCACGTCGACGAGATGCTCGAGCGACCGCGGGCCGGCGACGGCGCCGTCCTTGGTGACGTGCCCGACGAGAATGACCGCGATGCCGCGGTTCTTGGCCAACGACACCAGCGCGGTGGTGACCGCGCGGATCTGGGTGACCCCGCCGGTCACCCCGTCGGCCCCGGCGGCGACGACCGTCTGCACCGAGTCGACGATCATCAGTGACGGATTGACCGCATCGACATGTCCGAGAATCGTGGCGAGATCGGACTCGGCTGCAAGATAGATGTTCTCGTGTACGGCGTCAGTGCGTTCGGCGCGCATCCGGACCTGACCCGCGGATTCCTCACCGGTGATGTAGAGCGCGCGCCGATCGGATTGCGCCCAGTGCTTGACCGTCTCGAGCAGCAATGTCGACTTGCCGACACCGGGCTCACCGGCCAGCAGGATCACCGAGCCCGGCACCACCCCGCGACCCAGGACGCGATCGAACTCGCCGATACCGGTGGGGACGGCCGACGACGAAGACGCGTTGACCGCGGTGATCGGGACGGCCGGGCTGGTCGGGGTGATGGTGGCCGTCGTGGCGCCGGCCGAGGACGCGATGGTGGTGACCTCGTTGAGGGCGCCCCAGGCGTGGCATTCGGGGCACCGCCCGAGCCACTTGGGCGCCTGATAGCCGCACTCATTGCACCGGAAAACCGACTTGGATTTTGCCACGGAGATCAGACTACGGTCGACCTCCGACAAGTCGGCTCAGGCGCGGTGGCGGCTGTGGACCGAGGTCAGCCCGCCGTCAGCGGATCACCTCGCGGTGGCCGGCGTCGATGCGGCGCGTCCAGCCGCGGGCGTCGAGGTGCTCGAGTAGCGGGATGACGACCCGCCGTGTGGTGTGCAGGGCACGGCGGGCGGCGCTGGTGGTGAACGGCTGCTCGAGAGTGGCCAGGGTGCGCATCGCCAGCGCCGGCGCCGTGGGGGCTAGGACGACGCCGGCGCCGAGGCGCAGTAGTCGTCGGGCGCGTTCGGCGGCGGCGAGTTCCCGGTCGCCGAGGCCGAGTGCGGTGAGGTCGTCGGCTTCGGGTGCGGCGAACGGGTCGGCGGTCAGTCGCCGTTCCAGTGCGGCGACAGCGTCCTCGGCCGGTCCGAGGTCAGTGGTGCGTTCCCGGGTCGCGAGGTGCCCGTTCTGGTGATCGACACCGGACCGGGCGATCACCGCGTCGACGAGTGCGGTGTCGTCGGGGATGTCGAGGAGTGTGGGGACCGAGGCGCGGGACAGGCCGGGGGTCAGCGGGTCGTCGCGGTGGGTCGCGTCGACGGCGAGGCGCAGGCGATGTGCCCAGTCGTCGAGTGCGGTGGTGTCGACCCACCATTCGCCGATGGCACGCACCGTTTCCGGTGGCGGATCGTCTGGCGTGTCGTCGGTGCCGATGAGCCCGAGACGGCGGAGGTGATCGACCCGGACGACGCCCCGTCGGGACACCTCGGCTTCTACGCTGGGGACCGACTGCATGGATGCCAATTGGGTTGCACGCCTGACGCCGTCGCCGCGGCGGCGCAGTTCCGGCGGATCGGCGTCGAGGATGCGTGCCCCGCCGACGATCCGGGTTCCGGGATCGCGCAACACCATTCGGTCACCGACGATCAGAGGGAGCGCATGGTCGAGATACAGCCGGGCGTGGTCGGCGCCGAATGGCCGGAGGCGGGCCGGTTGCGCGGAGGTGCCGATGTGGACTACGAGATGTTCTGGAACACTGCTGAAGTCGTCACCGCTGACCCGTGTGATGTCAACAATGGCGGTGTGTCGCCAGGAGTCGGGGGTGAGCAACACATCGCCGCGTGCGACGTCGCCGGTGTGGACGCCACGCAGGTTGACCGCGGTTCGACGGGTCGGGCCGATCTCGTTGCGTGGGTGCCCCTCGCTCTGCAGTCCGCGGACGGTGACGGTCCGGGTTCGGTTGGCGGCTGTGGACAGTTCGAGGCGGTCACCGGTGTGAATGGTTCCGGCGGAAAGGGTTCCGGTGACGACGGTTCCGGAACCGCCGATCGTGAACGACCGATCGACCCAGAGTCTGGTGGGTGCCGACGGTGACGGTGACGGGCCTTCGGCGAGAACGGTGTCGAGTGCGGCACGCAGCTCGTGCAAACCTCTCGCGGTTGCCGCCGAGGTGATCACCACGGGTGCGGAGGCCAGTCCGGTCGAGGACAATCCGGTCAGGGTGTCGGTGATGGTCTGGGTGATCCGATCGTCGGGGGCGAGGTCGGACCGGGTGATGACGATGACGCCCTGGTCGATCCCGAGCGCGGCGACCGCGTCCCGGTGATCCTCGGATTGGGCCTGCCAACCCTGATCGGCGGCGACGACGAACATCACGACGGGTGCGGCACCGAGTCCGGCCAGCATGTTGCCGAGGAATCGCTGATGGCCGGGTACGTCGACGAATGCCACGTCGGCGCCGGAAGGCAATGTGGTCCAGGCGAATCCGAGGTCGATGGTGAGGCCGCGTCGACGTTCCTCCTCCCAGCGGTCGGGTTCCATCCCGGTGAGGGCGTGAACCAGGCGACTCTTGCCGTGATCGACATGTCCGGCGGTCGCGACGACGAACACTATGAACCGGGGGTGGGTGTGACGCTGGACGGGGATGCGGTGGCGGCGCGGAGTGCGGTCAGGACGATGTCGTCATCGGCTTCCGGAATGCATCGGAGGTCGATGAGACTTGCGCCGTCGTGGACGCGGGGGAGTACCGCGGGTTCGCCGCTGCGCAGGCGCGCGGCGGCTGACTCTGGAAGTTGAAGTGCCCAGCCCGGCAACGGAACTCCGGGCGCACCGCCACCTCCGACGCGGCCATCGTGGGGGACGACCGGTACGTTCAGTTCGGCGGCCAGTCGTTCGGTGCGGGCACGTAGGCGCGCCGGGTCGGCGTGCAGGTAGGCGGCGACCGGTGGGGTTGCGCCGATGAGGGTGGCCTCCAGCGCCGCGAGGGTGAGCTTGTCGGTTCGTACCGCCCGGGCGAGCGGATGTCGGGACAGTCGGGTGATCAGCTCCGCGTCGCCGAGCATGATCCCGGCTTGTGGTCCGCCGAGAAGCTTGTCACCACTGGCGATCACGAGGTCGGCGCCCGCGTTGAGCGCCGTCGTCGCGTCCGGCTCGTCGGGCAGCATCCCGTCGGGTTGCAGGAGTCCGCTGCCCAGATCGACGACGAGAGGGATGCCGCGTTCGGTGCACAGTCCGCGGAGTTCGGTGAGTCCGACCTCGCTGGTGAACCCGTGGACCCGAAAGTTGCTGGGGTGCACCTTCAGTACGCATCCGGTGTCGGGGCCGATGGCGTCGGCGTAGTCCCGCAGGTGGGTGCGGTTGGTGGTGCCGATCTCGCGGAGGCGGGCACCTGTGGACATCATGAGGTCGGTGAGCCGGAATCCGGCGCCGATCTCGATCATCTCGCCGCGACTGATCACCACTTCGCGGCCGATGGCCAATGCGGTGGTGGTCAGCAGGAGCGCGGCGGCGCCGTTGTTGACGACGAGGGCGTCACCCGCGGCCGGACACGCGTCGAGAAGTGCCTGGCGGGTGGCGGTGCCGCGTCGTGACCGGGTGCCGGTGTTCAGATCCAACTCCACGTCGACGTATCCGCCGGCGGCGACCACCGCGGCGAGGGCTGCCGGTGACAATGGCGCCCGGCCGAGGTTCGTGTGCACGATGACACCGGTGGCGTTCAGGACGGGTCGAAGACTGTGCGGGAGTCGGACCGCCAGATTGTGGGATACCACCTCCGCCACGTCGGTGGGGGCGATCTCGCCTCGTCGGGCAGCGTCCTGTGCGTCGCGGATGACGTCTCGGATGACGTTGTCACCCAGACATTTCCGGGCATCGACGACACTCGGTTCGGCCAGCAGCTGATCGGTGCGTGGGATCTGCCGACGCGGATCTGCAGGCGTCACCGAACCTCCTTGGTCGTGGCGGAGGCGGACGGGAATCGAACCCGCCAGACCGAGATACTCGACCTCACCGGTTTTGAAGACCGGGGGGACCACCAGGAACCCTGACGCCTCCATGCCGTAACCAACTTAGGCCATTGTGCCGGTGAGGTCGATCCGTTGGGTTGGGGTCGTGGCGTAGACAGCACGTCGATCGCGGTCCTGAGTTTCTCTCCGAGTACGGCGTGCAGGCCGCCGGCGACGGTGAGGCGTCCGTGGTCGGAATCGCGGAGGTCCAGGGTGTTGATGGAGCGGTCTTCGCCGGTGGGTAGTCCGTCGGTGTCGTCGGCTTGCTGGTTGCCTCGGTTTTTGGCGTAGTCACGGATGTCGGCGGGGGTGGAGCGGGCAGTGGCGTGTCCGAGCAGGGCGATGCTGTGTGCGTCGCGTTCTTCGGCGGTGACGGGTTGTCCGGATCGTTTCTCGATGTGTGTCAGTCCTCTCACGATGGCGTCGGCGTGTGCGCCGAGAGTGTGCCCAACGAGGTGTGGCGGTGCACAGGAGTTCCTACAGCTCACGTTCCCCCGATGTCATCCACCGCAGTACGCCGGGTTTGCGGTCGTAGCAAGGGACAGTATTCTCCAAATCCGTTGCTGTGCATAATATGTGGTCTGTGGATAACGTGGTGTCGACGGGACTTCTTGTCGGCGGGGCGCGGCATGGACTGCTCTCTTGTCGGAAGGTGGTGTAGTGGTGGGGGTTTCAGTGTCATATTCGAGGTCCCGACCTCGACAAGCTCGGCCCGGCGGACCGACCCTCCGCTTGCGCTCCGGGTCGGCTCGACCGGCGGGATGGGACCGACTCGACCGTAATATGTGCGCTGTCAACGGAATAGAGAGCGGTGTCGGTGGGGATGAGAGCGCTGTCAGTGACGAGGAGAGCGCTGTCAACGGAATAGAGAGCGCTGTCAGTGAAGGGGAGGGCGCTGTCGTTGGGATGGTGGGCGTGAATCGGCGGTGCAACAGAGTTCGCGGCGCCTACCATCGGAGGCATGAGTGCCATCGATGACCCGCGGACCTTGCGACTGACCGGATTTGCCCACGGCGGGGGATGCGCGTGCAAGATTCCGCCGGGCGAGCTCGAGCAAGCGGTCGCGGGGTTGACCGGGCAGAGCGGGGACAACATCCTCGTCGGACTCGACGACGGTGATGATGCCGCGGCCGTGCGGGTGCGTGATGACCTCGCGGTTCTGTCCACCGCCGATTTCTTCACGCCCGTAGTCGACGATGCGTATACCTGGGGTGCGATCGCGGCGGCCAATGCCCTGTCCGACATCTACGCCATGGGTGGGCAGCCCGTCGTGGCGATCAATCTCGTCGGCTGGCCACGCGATGTCCTGCCCATGGAACTGATGACCGAGGTGTTGCGAGGCGGACTCGATGTCGCGGGCCGTGCCGGATGTCCGGTGATCGGTGGCCACAGCATCGATGACCCCGAACCCAAGTACGGGATGGCCGTCACCGGGACCGCCCGCCCGGACCGGTTGATCCGTAACGACGCGGCGGTCGCCGGACTGCCCATCACACTCACCAAACCGATCGGGGTCGGCCTCCTCAACAACCGGCACAAGCAGACCGGCGAGACCTTCGGTGCCGCGGTCGAGGTGATGACCACACTCAACGGCCCGGCGTCGGAGGCCGCCCTGGCCGCCGGGATCCGAGCCGGCACCGACGTCACCGGCTTCGGATTGCTCGGACACCTCCACAAGCTCGCCCGCGCCTCGGGTGTGGGCGCGATCATCGAGCGTCAGGCGGTGCCCGCCGTCGACGGTGCCCTCGACGCACTCCACGAGGGATTCGTCTCCGGCGGCACCCGACGCAACCTCGACTGGGTCCGCCCCCACCTGCACGCCGGCGCCGGTATCGACGAGCAGGATCTCCTGTTTCTCGCCGACGCCCAGACCTCCGGTGGGCTCCTCCTGGTCGGGGAGGTGCCGGGCTATCCGGTGATCGGCGAGATCGTCGAGGCGCCCGGCATCGTCGTCCGATAGACACCCGGCGACCTGATAGCAGATTCGCTATACTCCCAGCAGCAATTCACGTGGGCGTAGAGGGGGACTTTGATGCCCAACAGTGTGTCGGGTCTTGCTGCGTGGTTCTTTCGTCGGGGCGAAGTGGAGTGGGGGGCTCCGTTCTTCGCCCGTCGGGGAAAGTCGACCATGAAGCGCGTGGTCTTGTCGATCGGCGCCGCGACGCTGGCACTGACATCGACGACGGCGGCGCTTTCGCCGCCGAACGAGTTCAGTGCACCAGTGCGCGCGGCAATGGTCGTCAGCGCGGTCGCGGCAGTCCTCTACGCACTCCGGATGTGGACCTCGCCGTTACCCGGCAGCGGTGGCGCAACGGTGGCCGCACTGGCGAGCACCGCGGGTATCTCGGCGGCCTGCCTCGATCATCCCTCCGCCGCGATAGGTCTGGCCGGAACCGCGCTGTTCTTCCTGATCAGCGTCTTCATCGCCTTCTACTGCAATCCCATGACCCACCTCGTGCATGCATTGGTTGCTGCCACGGTGATCGCGATCCTCACCGTGCGACTGGCCGATGGCGGTGCCGAACAGGTCGCCTTGGCGATCTCCAAGGGCGCCGGGCCGATGGTTCTGGTCCTGATAATCTTCCCGGTCTGCCACTACATCCTCTCGCTGCTCGGCTCCGATGCCCTGGTGGCTCATGACGATCCGCTGACTCGACTGGCGAATCGTCGGGGGCTCACCACATTTGCCAGAGCATCCGCCAAGCCCGGCCGCCACATGACCGCCGTTCTCGTCGACATCGACGACTTCAAGTTGATCAACGACACCTACGGTCACGCCGTCGGCGACACGGTGCTGGTGCAGGTCGCCAATCGCATCGCCGATCTCGCCGCAAAACTGAAGTCGCAGAACCGCAACGTCATCAGCGCGCGCACCGGCGGCGAGGAATTCGTCATGATCATCGACGCCGACCTCGCCTCGGCATGCGCCGCCGCATCCGACCTCTGCGCGGTGATCGCCGACCACATCTCACCCCCCGGTCACCGTCAGCATCGGCGTGAGCGTCACCACCGTCACCGAATGCTGGGATCTGGAGGAGCTGATCAGGACGGCAGACCGGGCCATGTATCGCGCAAAGATGCAGGGCGGCAATCAGGTTGCCGCAGCCGACGACCCGCCCGCCTCCGTCGAGGGCCGAATCCCGGTGTGGGTGTTGCCCCGAGATTCAGTACCCGGTGGTGATGGAGTCGTCGACGATCCCGGAGGCACGACGGGCGGCGAGACGCCGCTTCTGCGGGATGATGGTGTACCGGGGATCCTTGGCGGACTCGATACCGGCGTGAAAGACCCCGAACCGGGTACACGCCGACGCCGCCAGCAGCGTCACGCCCGACGCCGCGGACAGAATGCGTGAGCGGCCCGACACCACCGCGCCGATCCCGCCGACGACGGCGAGACGCTCGGCCCAGCGCATCAATGTGCCCGGCGTCCCGTGGTGCAACGGCTCGGCGGCAACGGGATCCATCCGCGACTCCATGATGCGGGTGGCCGCCACATCGCCGGCGGCACCGAGTGCTGCGAGGACACGTGCGGGTGCGGCCTCGCCGAGCGGTGTGGTCACCATCGCCAAACCGCTCGCGGCGAGACTCGCCGAGCTGACGAAGACGAACGGCAGGTCGCGGTGCATCGCATTCCACGTCGGTGTCGCCGTGTCGCCGAGCAGCACCGCCGTGTACACCGCGAGGAACGGCCCGACGCCACCCGCGGCCAACCCGGCCGGAGCTTCGACGGTTCGCAGCACAGATCGTAACGGCCCCAACGGGAGTCGTTCTCCGGTGAGTCGATCGATGTCGGCCACCGCGGCCACGCCGAGTGCACCGGAGAAGGCAGACAGAATCCATGACCCCACACTCATCGGTGAGGTGACCTTGAAGGTGCGCAACATGTTGTAGAAGCGATCGGGGCGGCCCAGATCGGCGACGAGAGCGACCGCGCCCACGCCGACCGCCGCCAGACCACCCAATCGTGTGTTGCGCCGCAACGTGTCTCGTCCGGTCAGCTGGGCACCCGCGGCGAGGACACCGGAACCGCCGGCGACTCCGCCGAGGAAGAGATAGAGCGCGATCTCGTCACCCCAGGGTGGTGGCTTGACCACCGGGTGGCCGTAATAGCCGGCGCCGGTCAGCTTTTTGACCTCGACGTCGGGAACCATGGACATCTCGGCGCTGCCATCGGCACGGCCGGAGCGGCGGAGGGCGCCGATTCGTTTGCCGCGGCGCCTCTTTCGCGACGGTTCGGGCGGCCGGGTGGCGTCGTAGTCGGAGGTCATGTCACCGTCGACCGGTCAGGAACGAGATGGCCGCTGCCGCAAGCATTCCGGCCGCGGCGACTCCGGCGCGACGGTACATGCTCGGCAGGTCGGCGGTACATACCCGAGGGTCCGGTGGCAGGCCGTACACCTCGGGTTCGTCGAGCAGCAGGAATACCGAACCGGTCCCGCCGACACCGTCGTTCTCGTTGGCGCCGTACAGCCGTGCCTCGGTCATCCCCTGGGCGTGCAACTGTGCGACGCGCTCGTGGGCGTTCTCGACGAGATCGTCGTGATCGCCGAACTTGATCGACGTGGTCGGGCAGGTCTTGGCGCAGGCCGGGGTCTCGTCGTCGACGAGGCGGTCGTAACAGAGCGTGCACTTCTGTGCCACACCACGTCTGGGCACCTCGGGTTGTTCACCCTTGCGTTCACCCTGCCGGGTGGTGGGGGCGGCGGTGCCGTCGGCCCGTCGCTCCACCACCCCGAACGGGCAACCCGCCACGCAGGTGCCGCATCCGTTACACACGTCGTGCTGCACCACCACCGTGCCGAACTCGGTACGGAACAGCGCCCCGGTCGGACAGACGTCCAAACATCCCGCGTGCGTGCAGTGTTTGCACACATCCGACGACATCAGCCACCGGAACTCGGGGGTGTCGGGAGTGACGGCCGCGAGTGCCTCGGGTGGATCCGGCGCCATCGGAGGAGGCATCGGCATCCCGAGATCGGTGAGCTGCCTGCCGGATTCACGGGCGGTCTCGATGCGTTCGCGATCCTGCTCGATGAATGCGACATGCCGCCAGGTGCTCGCACCCAGGGCGACGGTGTTGTCGTAGGACATGCCGGTCAGCTCGAGGTCGCCGTCGCGGGGATTGCGGTTCCACTCCTTGCAGGCCACCTCACATGCCTTGCAGCCGATGCAGATCGACGTGTCGGTGAAGAATCCCTTGCGGGGACGCTCGCGATCGCCCCAATGCGCGTCGGCACTCGGATCGGTGGGTCCGGACAGCTGCCCCATCTACTCCTCCTCCCGCTCGGTGAGCCGGACGTTGTCGGTCTCGACCGTCGTCCCCGAACGACGCTGATACTCCGCCACCAGATCCAGCAGTGCCTGCCCACGTGGCCGCCGACCGGCGACCACATCGCAGGAACCCACCTTGGATTCCTGGATCTGGACGTTGGGATCCAGTGTGACACCGATCAGATCGTTGGCGGCGTCACCGCTGACCACGGCGTCCGAGCCCACCCCCCAGTGATAGGGCAGGCCCACCTGGTGGACGTCGCGGCCGTTGATCCGCAGCGGGGTGAGCCGGTCGGTCACCAGCACCCGCGCCTCGATGGCCGCACGCGGCGAGATGATGGTCGCCCATCCCTCGTTCACCAGTCCGCGTTCGGCGGCGAGTTCCGGTGACACCTCGCAGAACATCTCCGGCTGCAACTCCGCCAGGAACGGCGACCAGCGGCTCATCCCACCCGCGGTGTGATGTTCGGTGAGCCGGTAGGTGGTGAACACGAACGGATACACCTCGCTGCCCGGGGAGCCGGCGCTCGGTGCGTCCAGATTGTCGGTGCGCGCGAAGATCACCCGGGCGGGCGCCTGCTGCTGCGGATACAACGCGTTGGCCACCGGTGATTCCTGCGGCTCGTAGTGCGCCGGCAACGGGCCGTCGACCAGACCCTTCGGCGCGAAGAGCCATGCCTTGCCGTCGGATTGCATGATGAACGGATCGACACCGGAGAGTCCCTCGGCGCCACCGAGTTCCGGGTCGGGTCGGGTATCGGGAGCCTTGTCGACCGGGAAGTCCGGGACGTCGTCGCCGACCCAGCGACGCGCTTGCGCATCCCACCAGAGGTAGCGTTTGCGTTCACTCCACGGTTTGCCGTCGGGATCGGCCGATGCCCGGTTGTAGAGGATGCGCCGATCTGCCGGCCACACCCAGCCCCACTCGTGCTGGCTCACCGAATTCCCGCCCTGCGGAACCCGTCTCGCGGCCTGATTGCTGGCGTGCGCGTACACGCCGGTGTAGATCCAGCAGCCACCGGCCGTGGTCCCGTCGGCACGCATCTGGGTGTAGGAGGTGAGATTGTCGCCCTGCTCCGGCCCAGAAGTGAAGTAGCCGTTGATCTCCGAGAGCACCGACTCCGGTTCGGGATTGCCGTGCTCGTCGAGCGGATAGTCCCACGTCATGTCCAGTAGCGGGCGGTCGCGTTCGTCGGTGGAGTCGGCGAGTCGTTCCCGAATCCTCTTGCCCAACTCGTAAAAGAAGTCCAGTTCGCTCTGTGCCTGCCCGGGCGGTGCCACCGCCTGATGGCGCCACTGCACCATGCGCTGGGTCTGGGTGAACGACCCGGCCTTCTCGACGTGCGTGGCCGCGGGCATGAAGAACACCTCGGTGCCGATGTCGGTGGAACGCAGTTCACCCGAATCGATCTCGGGGCCCTCCTTCCACCAGGTCGCCGACTCGATCATGTTGAGGTCGCGGACCACCAGCCACTTCAGCTTGGACATGGCGAGGCGTTGTTGCCGTCCGTTGGCCGACCCGACCGCCGGATTCTGGCCCAGCACGAAGTACCCCTCGACCGTGCCGTCGAGCATGGCGACCGTCGTCTGGTACGTCCCGGCCGGCCCGTTCAGCCGCGGCAGATAGTCGAAGGCCCAATCGTTCTCGGCGGTCGCGGCATCTCCGAACCACGCCTTGAGCAGGCTCACCATATACGCGTCGGCGTAGGCCCAGTAGCCCTTCTGATGCGGTGACCCGACGGCGTCGAGGTAGTCACCGAAGCTGTCGTGCTTGCCGACCGACGGCATCGGCAGATACCCCGGCAGCAGATTGAACAATGTCGGGATGTCGGTGGAACCCTGGATGCTGGCATGCCCGCGCAACGCCATGATGCCGCTGCCCGGCCGTCCGACGTTGCCCATCAGCAACTGCAGAATCGCTGCGGTGCGGATGAATTGGGCGCCCAGCGTGTGCTGCGTCCAGCCGGTCGCATACCCGAAACAGGTGGTGCGTTCACGTCCCGAGTTGTCCGCGATCGACTCGGCGAGATAGGTGAACTCCTCGATGGAGATGCCGCACATGTCGCGCACCATCTCCGGTGTGTAGCGGGCGAAATGGCGCGAAAGGATCTGGAACACCGACCGCGGATGGGTGAGCGTCTCGTCCCGATAGATGCCCGACGGATCGAGGGCGGGACCACCCGAACCGTGCGACTCACCCACGCCGCGTTCACCTTCGGTGGGTGCGGAGCGGTCCCGGCCGGAACCGGCGTCGTCACCGCCCTCGGCACGGTCATACGCCCACGTCGACGGGTCATAGCTGCCGGACTCGGGATCGAAACCGGAGAACAGACCGTCGAGATCCTCGGTGTCGCGGAACTCCGGAGACACCAGCGTCGCCGCATTCGTATACGCGACAACGTAATCCCGGAAGTACCGCTCGTGGGTGATCATGTAGTTGATCAGGCCACCGAGCAACACCACATCAGAGCCGACGCGGATCGAGATGTGCTTGTCGGCGTTGGCCGAGGTCCGGGTGAACCGCGGGTCGACGTGAATGACGCGCGCTCCCCGCGAGCGTGCCTCCACCACCCACTGGAATCCGACCGGATGTGCCTCGGCCATGTTGCCGCCGATGAGCACGATGCAGTCCGAATTGGCCATGTCCTGCAGTGATTGCGTGGCGCCGCCGCGTCCAAATGAGGCTCCCAAACTGGGAACAGTGGCGGAGTGTCATATACGCGCCTGATTCTCGATCTGGACGGCACCTGCCGCGGTGAAGAGCTTCTTGATCAGATAGTTCTCTTCGTTGTCCAGTGTCGCGCCGCCCAGCGAGGCAATTCCCATGGTGCGCCGCAGGATTCGGCCCTGATCGTCGACGTCCTGCCAGGTCCGGCGTCGTGACTCGACGAACCGGTCGGCGATCATGTCGATCGCGGTGTCCAGATCGAGGTCGGTCCACTCGGTGGCATACGGCGCGCGGTAACGGATCTTCTTCTGCCGCAACGGGTTGTTGACCAGCTGCTCGCTCGACGCACCCTTCGGGCACAGTCGACCGCGCGAGATCGGGGAGTCGGGATCACCCTCGATCTGGGTGACGCGCCCGTCCTTGACGTAGACCTTCTGCCCGCAGCCGACGGCACAGAACGGGCAGACAGTCTGCACCACGGCGTCGGCCGTCGCGGTCCGCGGCACCACCGCGCGGGTACGCGCCGACTGCACGGCCGGACCACGGCCGAACGTGTCGCCGGAGCGCAATTGCCGGAAGACCGGCCACTCCAGGGGGCTGAAGGAGGGCACGAGGCGAGTCTAGCCCGGCGGCCGTCGTCACGGCCGGTGGTGCCCCCAAAAGATGGGGCATGTGCCCGGATCGGGAACTCTCTAGCGTTCGTGGTGACACGGACAGACCCGTGTGACCAGCGTGAATTGGATCGAAGGAAGGCCCTGATGAAACTGACGAGGTTCGTCTCCGCGTCCGCATTCGCCGTCGCCGCAGCAGCGGCGATGGCAGCGCCGGCACACGCCGACGTCGAGTCGATTGCCATCGCCGACCCCCTCGGGGGTTCGTATGCGAGTTCGTGTACCTATCGGGTCGTCGGTGCGGCGACCGGCAACTCTCCGGTGAGCTTCCTCCAGAAGGCCCCCGGCTCGGCGGTGTTCGTCCCGGTGGGAGCGAATGCGTTGCCCATCAACGGCGGTGTCGCGTTCTCCTGGACGCCGTCGACCGCAGGGAAATACACCCTGAAACTCGAACAGGGCTCTACGTCGAAGGAGGAGACCGTCGATGTTGCCACCGGAATCAACCTGGGCAGTCTCTGCATGGCGCTGTGAGGCGAGTCCCGCGGCGCGTGCGCCGATACCCGACGCGGGTGCGTCATCGAGGTTGCTGGGTGGCCATCTCAGTGACCGTCGATCGCACGTGCCCGGCTCGATCGATGTCGATCCATTCGCAGCGATCGCCGTCCTCGGTCACGACGGTCACCGCCATCGATCGGGCCGGTGGCAGGCTACGTATCCGCACCGTGCCGGCCCGGTTGGCGGCCAGAGCGTTCACGATGACGCGACGCGTGGCGTCGTCGAGCGGAGTCGATCGATCGGTGTCGTTCCCGTCGAGACCACGGTCATCGAGCAGGGTGACCGTCACCCCGCGTCGGCGTGCATCGACGACGGCCGCGTCGACGTCGGGGGTACACAAACCCCTGGCACGCAGGAGGTCTCGAAGTCGCGCCTCGGTCAACTTGCATTGCGCTCGGGTGGCCTCGTCGATTCGAGCACCCTCCGCCAGCCGCAGCAGCAGTGGGCGCGCCAGGGCGGTGACGGGGGTCAGCTGGAGTTCTCGCTCATGCGCCGCGGCCTGGGCTGCGGCCGCGTCGGCGGCGGCCCTCGTCGCCCGGCTACGTGCGTCAATGAGGTTGCGCGCCAACGTCCGGTTGACCCGCGCGAAGACGATCGCGATGGCGACGAAACCACCCGACGGGCCGATCAGCAGAATCCCGGGCAGCGCTGTGCCCTCACGCACGAATGACCACGTGCCGACCACCATCAGCGCCGCCAGAAACCCGATGATCGCGGCATATGAGCGGCGGCGCATCCCCAGGATCGACACCACCAGCGCGGGAGGTCCGCTCACCCACAGTGGAATTGCCTGAATGCCGTCGTCGAGAGAGAACAGGTAGGTGGCGCACATGAATGCCGGAGTTGCCGCGATGATCAGCGTCGGCAGGCGCGGTGGCCGGTCGGAATCGCCGGTGACCAGCAAGGCGGTCGACACCGCGAGAGCGGCGATGACGACGACCGGAACCCACCACGGCACCGCTCCCGGGGTGGCCACCGCCGATGCCGCGATCACCGCCACCACCAGTGCGCCGAGGCGGCGGCCGGTCGGCGATCGAATGCCGAGCAGATCGGTGGTGTTGACGGCGGCGGGAACGTCGGTCGCGCGCCATGACACCGTGACGGTGGTGCCGGTTCCGGGCGACGAGGTGATCACCGCGTCGCCACCGCGCACCCGGCGCATGCGTTCGCGGATGGAGAACGCGATCCCGAGTCGTTCCCGCGGCGTGGCGGCGGGATCGAAGCCCGCGCCCTCGTCGGTGACGGTGACGGTGACCCGATGATCGGTGACGCTGATGTGGGCGCGACGCGGTCGGTCGGCGGGGACATGCCGGTAACAGTTGCGAGTGGCCTCGGCGGTGGCACCGACCAGTGCGGCGATCGCGTTCACCGGATAGGTCGAGGAAGCGTGCGCTCGCACGTCGGTGGTCACGTCGATCCCGGGATCGTTGTGCCGCGTGGCGTCGGCGATCGCGGCCGCGACGCGATCCGCATCCGGATCGAGTCCGGCGTTGGTCGCGCGAACGGTGGAATCAAGCGCCTCGAGGGCACGCGCGGCGCGCCGCGGCAGATGCGCCGAATCGGGGTTGCGGTCGGCCTCCAGCAGGCTCGCCATGATCTCGTCATGCGTCAGCGCCCGTGCGACGGTGCGTTCGGCGGAACGGGCGGTGGTGGCGGCGGTGTCCTCGGCGAGCGCGATCGCGGTGGCCTCGGTCCGATCGAGCTCGGCGGCCGTGCGCAGACCCGAGATACCCAGGGCCAGCGGGACCACGGCGAAAGCTGCGCTGCACGCCGCGTCGGTGAGCATCGTCGCCATCCCCGAAAAGCTCTGTGCCACATTGCTGGTCAACCGGATTGCGACGGCGATGGCGAGCAGGTAGACGGCCGCCACGGCCGGTGGCCAGGCGATCATCGCGCAGATGCTGCCCAGCACCACGAACGGGCCCAACCAGAACACCGTGGCGTCATCGAGATGGGTTCCGTCCCAGGCCACCCACCACAGGGCCACGGCCACCAGGATGCCGAGGGTGCCGACCCGCGCCCAGCGTCGGAGCCAGGTCGTATCCCAGGACAAGGCGCCGTACAGGCCGACGACCAGGCCGGGCACCACGACGATGGCGATGGCGACCGGCGTCCACCAGAACGCCGACACGGCCCGGGCCTGCGCCACCGCGGGCAGCAGGAACGGGAGGAAGACGAGATAGGCCACGCCCGCGAAGATGCCGTAGTGGCGCAGGGTGCGGGCGACGGCGGAGTTGGTGTCGGCAGGCCCGGTCATCGGCATCACGAGCCGGGTGAGGGACCTGGGTGAGCTCACCGTGCGAATTATCCCGATGTCGGCATGAATTCGTTCGGACTCTGAGCGAATGACATGACAATTGGTTTCGATAGAGGACACATGACATGCGGAGGTGGACGATGACGTGGCGCATCGGAGTGGTCGACGACCACGAATCGGTGATCGAGGGCGTGCGGGCGTTTCTGGGCGACTCATCCGACGTCGAGTTCGTGCGGGGCGCTCCGACGGTCGCCGGGCTGCTGACGGCGCTCGGCGACGACGGGCTCGACCTCGTCGTGCTGGATCTGCGACTCAACGACGGCACCACACCCGCCGACAACATTGCCGCGTTGGCCGACGCCGGGATGGCGACCCTGATCTACACCTCCGGCGATGAGCCGTACCTCGTTCGTGAGGCCGCCGGTGCCGGCACCCTCGGAGTGGTGCGCAAGAGCGCCGCCAAGGCCGAGGTCTGCGCGGCCATCCGCGCGGCCGCGTCGGGGTCGACGGTGCCGTCGATGGAATGGGCGGCCGCCCTCGACTCCGATCCCGGCTTCGTCAACCTCTCGCCGCGTCTGCGAGAGGTGTTGGAACTCTACGCATCCGGCGGGTCGGCCGGTCATGTTGCCCGGGTGACCGGGCTGTCGGCGGACACGGTCAGTGAGTACATCGACCGCATTCGGACGAAATACCGTGAGGCACATCGTGATGCGCCGACGAAGACCGACCTCTACAAGCGTGCCGTCGAGGACGGGTGGCTGCCGATGCCGCATCGTGGGATGGGCTGATCGTCCTCGTCGTCGCTTGGCTGGATGCCCCCCAAAGAGGGGGCTGTCGGAGATCGTGACGGCTTCGTAGCGTCAGAGGTGTTGAAGCGCCGGACTGTTGACCGGCGCACACACTCATGGCGTGAAGGAGATCGGCGATGACGAGTTCACGAGCTTCGGGTGGTGTCCGGCGCGCCAGGGTGGCCGCCGCCGGCGTGGGAATCGGGGCGGTGCTGTGGTGGGGTGGCCAAGCGACGATGACGGGCTGGGCGTATGCCGAGCCCGACGACTCGTCGGCCGTCGCAACGCAGGAGGCGGTGCCCGGTTCCGACGATGAGACAGACGCGGCGGATGTGCCGGACGACACCGCAGGTCAGGCGGTGGAGTCCGAACCGGTGGCACCCGAGTCTGTGGCGCCACCATCGGCCGAATCGGGCGACGCCGGGGCGACGGTGACGGAACCGGCCGCGCCGGCAACTTCCGAGGAACCTGCGGTGACACCGCCGGTCACAGAAGTCGAAGCGGCGCAGGGCCCCCTCGCGCAAAACGAGCAACCTGCCTCCCAACCCTCCGCTATCTCCGAACCTGCTGATGTGCAAGCGGTTACGTCCGTCGAAGCCCCCGCATCACCAGGCGTATCTCCTCAGGGATCGGTCGAAGACCACACACCCTCGACCGGTGACGCTCAGCCCGACGATTCGGAGCCTGCTGCGGTATCCCGCGCGGCGGCCCTGCTGGACGTCGAGGCGCCGCCCACGGTGGCCGCCGGGCCGGTGACCGTGGTCGGTTCGACACCCGCGCCTCTCACGATCGTCGACGGTGTGCCGGTGGTGAACGCACCGACGAAGTTCGTCGCCACGGTGCTGGGATTCCTGGGATTCAACCCGTTTGCCGACACCGCCGGCGGGACCACGGTCCCGTCACCGGCATTGGTGTTCGCGTGGGGTCTGTGGCAGCAGATCAACCGTCGCGTGTTCAATTCGTATCCGGTGCTGTCGCCGTCGACACCGACAACCAATTCCGATGGGACGGTGCGTGGTTCGCTCGGTGCCAGCGATCCGGATCGAGATGTGCTGACCTACACCCTGGTCACCGCGCCCGAGCGCGGGACCGTGGTGATCAACCCCGACGGAACCTATGTCTACACCCCGGATGCGGAGTATGCACACGAACTGTCTGTGAATGGTGGTAGCGCGTCCGGATCGGATTCGTTCACCGTCTCCGTCAGCGACGACACCGCGGTCAACGGTTCGCACCTGCACTGGCTTTCGGCGACAGAGCGGTCCTCGGGTACGTCGACGGTCGCGGTGACGATTCTGCCGACGAATGTCGATCCGGAACTGTCGGTGGGTTCGTCGCCGTCGGGTGCCTCGACGGTGTACACGGTCGCCGCCAGTGACGCCGATGGTGATCCGGTGACGGTGTCGGCGTCGACGCCCGCGCATGGAACTGTTGTCGACAATGGTGATGGGACGTGGACGTATACGCCGAATGCCGGTTACGCACATGATCTTTCGTCGGGTGGGTCGACCACTGCGGGGAGCGATTCGATCGTGTTCGGTGCCGGTGATGGGCATGGTGGTGCGGATTCGGTGACGGTGACTCCGTCGATCGCGCCGACGAATGTGTCGCCGGTGGTGTCGGTGGTGACGAGTTGGGCGAACGCGGATGGGTCGACGACGTACGTGTTGACCTCGGTCGATGCCGACGGGGACGCGACCACAATGGCCATCTCGGTTGAGCCACAGCATGGTTCCCTGACCGTCATTCCCGATGCGGCGGGCGGGCCGTTGATCATCTACACCCCGGACCCGAACTACGCGCATTCGCTGAGTGCGGGTGGGGCGAGCATCGCGGGAGAAGATTCGTTCACCGTCACCGTTACCGACCACCACGGAGGTCAGAGTTCCTCGTCGCTCACTCCCTCGATCACCCCGACGAATATGGTGCCCACCCTGACGGTGTCTTCGGTGACTCCGGTGGCCGACGTGATCGCCACGGGGGCGTCGACCACCCCGAACGCCGTCACTGTCGGTTCCGACGGCCTCCTCACGTATGTCGGAGGTACCAACGCCGGCGAGGTCTACATCATAGACTCCGACCCCACGAGTGCGACCTACAACGAGATCGTCGGCACCATCGCCTCACCGTACGCAACGGGTGTTATTGCAACGCCCGACGGGCACACGCTCTACGTCGCCAACATGTATTCGCCGGGAACAGTGTCGGTGTTCGCCGTGGATCCGTCGAATCCAGGTGTGGCGACGGCGATCACGACCCTATCGCTCGGGCCCTTCCCCGGTGACCTGGCGATCAGCCCGGACGGACACACGCTGTATGTCGCGACGACGTCCGATGTGCGTGCCTTCGACATTTCCGGTGGCCCGGACCATGTGACACCGACGGCCACGTATCTGCCGGGTGTGTTTGTCACCGGAGCAGTGGTCAGCCCGGACAACACCCGGCTCTACCTCACTGGTGGAAGTAGCGTCTACGTCATCGACAACGATCCGGTCAGCGGGACATATCGGCAGGTGGTGGGCACGATCGCGATTCCCGCAACGACCGGGGCCGCGATCAGTCCGGACGGCTCGAGGCTCTACGTCAGCAGTCAAAGCAGCCAGGCGATATCGGTCGTTGATGTCGATCCCGCCAGTCCGACATACAAGCAGATCATCGCCACCGTACCGACCACCACCGCGACTGCCAGCGATCTTGCCCTGACCCCTGACGGAACGCGCTTGTACGTCACCCACTACTACGCCGGAACGGTAGAAGTCGTACCCACTGGAGTGTTGACCGGGTCGGCGGCGGCAACCGACGCCGAGGATGACACAGTCGCCTTCGCGATCACCACCCAACCTGCCCACGGCGCCGTTGCCATCGATCCGGACACCGGTGACTGGGTGTACACGTCCGCCACGCCGGGGACCTTCGCGGCAGACAGCTTCGTCATCACCGCCAATGACGGGCACGGTGGGTCGACGTCGCAACTCGTGACGATCGGCGGCTCTACCACCGTGTGACGACCGGCTCACACAGCAACGCGGGCTGCGTCCGGAATGGACGCAGCCCGCGTGATTGCGTGTGGCGCTATGAGGCGATCAGCTCAGTGCCCGCCTTCGCCTTCGCTCTCGGCCTCGCCGCCGCGCGGTGTGTCGACGCGGGTCGCCAGGATCGTCGAGTCAACGGCGGCGTCGACGGGGACGGTGCCCGCGTCGGTCCAGTTGCCGTTGGCGTCCTGAACCTCGAAGTAGAAGGTCAGTTCGGTGGTCAGGCCCGCGGCGACCGACTCGCCGGTGCCGTTGAGGGTTGCCTCGATCGCGGCCTCACCCAGTTGCGGGGCCTCGACCTCGCCGACGCTCGGGCCGGCCGACGCGGAGGTGGTCGGGGATTCCGAGGCCGTCTCCGATGCCGACGTCGTCTCCGATGCCGATGCAGCGGCACTGGATTCCGATGTCGTGATGCCGGCCGGGTTCGAGTTCGCCGGGTTACCGGCGCGCACCAGCATGCCCGGATCGATGGTGGGTTGTGCGCTCAGCGTGACCTTCGCCGATGACGGTGCACCCTGCTGGGTCACCTCGACCTTGGTCAGGCGGTAGATCTTGGTCTGTCCGCTGTTGATGACGGCGAAGGACACCTCGAAGGGGCCGCCGTTGTCGAAAACGTCGCCGGCCTTGTCGGCGGGGTAGATGATCTGCACGTTGCGGACCTCGACCTCGCCCCACGTCGCTGCCGCGTTGCCGCCGTTGACGGCCGGGAGCTGATTTGCGGTCTGCGAGATCTGACCGGCACCGCAGCCGGTGGTGCCGAGCGCGACCGCGACACCGATCGCTGCCATCGCGGTGGCCGTTGCCAACCGTCGTGTGACCGAAGGCCGCCGCCCAAATCGAGTTGGCACAGACACCCGTTCCTCCCAGGTAATCGAACGCGAAAAAACGCAGTGAGGGACACCCTGCACTACGCAGCGTAGTGGGCCCGGGTCACAAAATCCCGGCGGGGTGCCAGATTGGTCGGAACGGACTGTCGTGGTGGCCGGTTCGGGTCATCGAGCGGAAGGGGAAGGGGGGTGCGAATCGGCGTCCGGAGCCGACGTGAATCCGACTCTTGCGCTTGTGAACTTCCCTTGTTATGGCACATCGCTCCACCTGCCGAAACATCCCCGGTCAGCCGAGTGCAGGGCCGTGACCTGCACCGTTGTCTGGGCCGTCTGGGGCGCCCGTGTTAGACTGGCCATACTCGAAAGGGGCACGGAACATTGAATTTCAAAGTTGGCGACACCGTTGTCTATCCCCATCACGGTGCTGCTCGGGTCGAAGACATCGTGATTCGGACCATCAAGGGCGAACAGATCGAATATCTGGTTCTCAAGGTTGCCGACGGTGACATGACCGTCCAGATTCCCTCGTCGAAGCTCGAGTACGTCGGCGTTCGTGACGTCGTCGGTGAAGAGGGACTCGACCAGGTTTTCCAGGTTCTCCGCGCTCCACACACCGAAGAGCCCACCAACTGGGCGCGTCGCTTCAAGGCCAATCAGGAGAAGCTCATCTCCGGCGACATCATCAAGGTCGCCGAGATCGTTCGTGACCTGTGGCGTCGTGAGCAGGACCGCGGTCTGTCCGCGGGTGAGAAGCGCATGCTGACACGCGCGCGTCGCGTGCTCGTCGACGAGCTCTCGCTGGCACAGAACACCGACGACGAGAGGGCCACCAGCATTCTCGACGAGGTCCTCGCCGCCGCATCCTGATCGCACTTCGCTTGTGATCAGGATTTTTCTTTGACCAGTTCTTGTGCTGTGCGCGCGGCAATCGCGGTGATCACAGCAGGCCGGCGATGACCGACTCGGATGTGCGGGTCGGCATCGTCGTTCCCGCAGCAGGCTCGGGCACCCGGCTGGGTGAACCGATTCCCAAGGCATTCGTGGACCTCGGTGGTCGCACCATCCTGGAACACTGCGTCGACGGACTGACCGGGCTCTCGGCGTCCGTCGTCGTGGTGGTTCCGGTGGAGCTCATCGACCGTGCGCGTGCGCTGGTACCGGCATCGGTTGTCGTGGTGGCTGGCGGCGCCCATCGATCGGACTCGGTGCGGGCCGGGCTCGCCGCACTCGACGACGCCGACGTCGTGCTCGTCCACGATGCGGCGCGTGCGTTGACGCCGGTATCGGTGTTTCGGCGCGTCATCGCCGCGGTGGTCGGTGGACACCGGGCCGTCGTGCCGGGGTTGCCCGTCGTCGACACCCTCAAAGAGGTCGAACCGGGTGGCGACGCCGAGCGTGTCTTGGGCACCGTGGATCGCGAACCGCTGCGGGCCGTGCAGACGCCTCAGGGTTTCACCCGCGAGGCCCTCGCCGCCGCCCATGCCGACGATTCCGGACTGGCCACCGACGACGCCGGACTCGCCGAGCGTATCGGCATCCCGGTGCACGTCGTCTCCGGCCATCACCTCGCCTTCAAAATCACCACCCCGTGGGACCTGCGAATCGCCCGAGACCTCGTCGCCGAACGTGACTCGGCGGCCGCACCCGGAGGAGAAGAGGCATGAGAGTCGGTATCGGCTCGGATGCGCATCGCGTCGTGGACGACGTTCCCTGCTGGATGGTCGGACTGCACTTCCCCGACGACGCCGGCTGCGAAGGGCATTCCGACGGCGACGTCGGCGCTCATGCGCTGTGCGACGCAGTGCTGTCGGCGGCCGGACTCGGCGACGTGGGCTCGGTGTTCGGCACCGGACGCCCCGAATGGGACGGCGTCTCCGGTGCCCGGATGCTCGAGCACGTGGCCTCGCTGGTCGCCGACGCCGGGTTGACCGTGGTCAACGGGGCCGTTCAGGTGATCGGTAACCGCCCGAAGATCGGTCCGCGACGCGCTGAGGCGCAACGTGTGCTGTCCGAAGCGCTGGGGGCGCCCGTCTCGGTGTCGGCAACCACCACCGACGGCCTTGGCATGACCGGACGTGGCGAAGGAATCGCCGCGGTGGCGACCGCGCTCGTCGAATAGCAGTCGGTCAGCCGTTGGTTACCCCGGCACGGTGACAGCGCTTTGCAGTGCGTTTACAGCGCTCTCGTGGTCGTTGACGGCGCTCTGAGTTTCACTGACAGCGCTTTCTGGGTCGTTGACAGCGCTCTCATGAGCATTGATAGCGCGTGAGTGAGCGCTGTCAGTGGTGGGGAGGGCGCTGTGAGCGTCGGGCGGGGCGCCGTCAGCGCAGGGGAGGGCGCTGTCAGTGGTGGGGAGGGCGCTGTGAACGTCGGGCAGGGCGCCGTCAGTGGTGGCGAGAGCGCCGTCAGCGCAGCGGGGCGAGAACGGCAGCGGTCGCCGGGTAGAATCGCACGTCGTGACCCTGCGCCTGTATGACACCGCCACCCGAGAGGTACGCGACTTCGTTCCGTTGTCGCCCGGGCATGTGTCGATTTACCTGTGTGGCGCCACCGTTCAGGGAGTGCCGCACATCGGTCACGTTCGCAGCGGTATCGCCTTCGACATCCTGCGCCGCTGGCTGCTGCATCGCGGCGACGACGTGCTCTTCATCCGCAATGTCACCGACATCGACGACAAGATCCTGCGTAAGGCCGCCGACCATGATCGTCCGTGGTGGGAGTGGGCGGCCACCCACGAGCGGGAGTTCTCCTCGGCCTACAACGCGCTCGGCGTGCTCCCGCCGTCGGGGGAACCACGCGCGACGGGCTTCGTCACGCAGATGGTCGAGTACATGGAGCGCCTGGTCGACCGTGGCCACGCCTACGCCGCCGACGGTAACGTCTACTTCGACGTGCGTTCACTGCCCGACTACGGGGCGCTGTCCGGGCACAAGCTCGACGACGTGCACCAGGGTGAGAGTGCCGGTACCGGCAAACGGGATCCGCGGGACTTCACGCTGTGGAAGGCGGCCAAGCCCGACGAACCCTCCTGGCCGACCCCGTGGGGACGCGGCCGTCCGGGCTGGCATCTGGAATGCTCGGCGATGGCCACCTCACTGCTCGGTGCCGAGTTCGACATCCATTGCGGTGGAATGGATCTCATCTTCCCTCATCACGAGAACGAGATCGCGCAGGCGCATGGCGCCGGTGACCCGTTCGCGCGGTACTGGCTGCACAACGGCTGGGTCACCATGGGTGGGGAGAAGATGAGCAAGTCGCTCGGCAACGTCGTGTCGATCCCGGCGATGCTGTCGAGGTTGCGTCCGGTGGAGCTGCGCTACTACCTCGGCAGCGCACACTATCGGTCGATGCTGGAGTACTCCGACGACGCGCTCACCGAGGCCGCCGCCGGTTACCGTCGCGTCGAATCCTTTGTGGAGCGCGTGAATTCGCGCGTCGGCGACGTCGCGATCGGCGAGATCGCCGCCGACTTCGCGACCGCCCTCGACGACGACCTCGGCGTGCCCGCCGCTCTGGCCGCGATCCACAACACGGTGCGGGCCGGCAACACCGCACTCGACGGTGGCGACGGCCCCGCGGCCCTGGCCGCGGCGTCCTCGGTGCGGGCCATGATGAGCATTCTCGGCGTCGATCCTCTTGATGCGCACTGGCATTCGGACGCCGCCGACGATTCGGCCGCCACCTCGGCGCTGGACGTCCTGGTGCGGGCGGAGTTGACCCGTCGTGCTCAGGCGCGGACGGACAAGGATTGGGCGACCGCCGATGCGGTGCGTGACCGGCTGGCCGAGGCCGGTATCGAAGTGACCGACACCCCCGATGGGGCCCAGTGGAGCTTGAAAGGTCGGGAGTAGATGGCGGGCAATTCCAAACGTAAAGGCGCCGTTCGTAAGACGGGGTCGAAGAAGGGGCAGGTCGTCGGCTCCGGTGGTCAGCGTCGTCGTGGCCTGGAAGGTCGCGGCGCCACCCCGAAGGCGGTCGACCGCTCCTACCATCCGGCGCACAAGCGAGCCAAGGCTGCGTCGAAAACCGCTGCGGGACGACCGAAGTCGCGCGCCAAGGATGACGGACCCGAGTACGTCCTCGGACGTAACCCGGTGGTCGAGTGTCTGCGCGCCGAGGTTCCGGCGACCGCGCTGTACGTCGTCACCGGCGGCGATCCCGACGACCGCGTCGCCGAGGCCGTGCACATGGCCGGCGACCGCGGTATCACCATCCTCGAGGTCGGCAAAGGTGAACTGGATCGCTTGTCGGCGAACGGCTTACACCAGGGTGTCGCCCTGCAGGTGCCCGAGTACCGCTACGCCCATCCCGACGACCTGATGCGTGATGCCATCAACAGTGGCACCCCGCCGCTGCTGGTCGCGCTCGACAACATCACCGATCCCCGCAACCTCGGGGCGGTCATCCGTTCCGTGGCGGCCTTCGGCGGTCACGGGGTGCTGATCCCGCAACGTCGGAGTGCGTCGGTCACCGCGGTGGCGTGGCGGACCTCCGCCGGTGCCGCGGCCCGGCTGCCCGTCGCGCAGGCGCCGAATCTCACCCGCACGCTCAAGGAGTGGGCCGCAACGGGAGCTCAGCTGGTCGGCCTCGACGCCGAGGGCGATGTGACCCTGGATGACTACGACGGCACCGGCCCCACCGTCATCGTCGTCGGCTCCGAGGGCAAGGGGCTGTCGCGGTTGGTGCGTGAGACATGCGACTCGATCCTGTCCATCCCGATGGCCGGCGACGTAGAAAGCCTCAACGCGTCGGTGGCCGCGGGCGTCGTGCTCGCCGAGTTCGCGCGGCAGCGTCGGATCGGGTAGTGCCCACTCGACGCGAAACGGCGCCCACTCGACGGGAAGCGGCGCCCACTCGACGGGAAACGGCGCCCACTCGACGGAGAACGGCGCAGCCGCTCAGCCGGCGCTGATCTCGATTCCCGAGCGCCGTAACGACTCCCGCACATGACGTGCGTGCGCGACGGCACCGGGGGTGTCGCCGTGCAGACAGATGGATTCCGCCGACACCGTGACCACCGCGCCGTCGACGGCCACCAGGGAGCCCGTCTCGACCAGGCGCAGCACCCGTTCGGCGATCTCGGTGCTGTCGGTGAGCACTGCCCCCGGTTCCGAACGTGACACCAGGGTGCCCTCCGGGGTGTAGGCGCGATCGGCGAAGGCCTCGGCGATCACCGGCAGCCCGGCATCGGTGGCCCGGCGCAGCACCGGTGAGTCGGCGAGGCCCATCAGCGGCAGATCGCCGCCGAATTCGCGCAGCGCGGCGATCACCGCATCCGCCTGCCGTTCGTGATGCACGATCGTGTTGTAAAGCGCCCCATGAGGTTTGACGTAGGTGACCGACGTGCCCGCCGCTCGGGCGATGGCGTCGAGGGCACCGATCTGATAGACGAGGTCGGCGATGAGCTCGGCAGGGGCGATGTCCATGAAACGACGCCCGAATCCGGCGCGATCGGGATAGGAGACCTGCGCACCCACCCGCACCCCCGACGCCGCGGCGGCCCGGCACGTCGCCAGCAGCTCGGCCGGGGTGCCCGCGTGGAACCCGCAGGCGACGTTGGCGCTGGTGACGATCTCCAGCATCGCGTCGTCGTCGCCGACGCCCTCGCCGAGATCGGCGTTGAGGTCGATGCGCGACGGCGCGTCCGCGGTGTGTGAGGTCACGGCCGCAGTGTAGGTCGCGACTCGGGTCAGGCGCATACCACCGCTCCGCACACACCGCCGAAGTACGCATCTGACCGCGCGGTAGATTCGGGGCATGGCTCTGATCGACACCAAGGTGACCACTACCGACGGCGTTGTCGGTGGCGTCCGGGGTCGCCGCACTCGCCGCGGCACCATCAGCTGGCGCGGTATCCCGTACGCGGCCCCACCGGTGGGTCGCGGCCGATTCGACGCCCCGCAGCCGGTGACCCCGTGGAACGGGGTGCGCTGGTGCACAGCCTTCGGTGACGCGGCCGTCCAGGACAAGCTGCTGACGGCGACCGGCCCGGGACGGTTCCAGCCGGTCAGCGAGGATTGCCTGACCCTCAACGTCTTCTCCCCGGAGACCGAGCCCAGCACGCCCCGCCCGGTGATGGTGTTCATCCATGGCGGCGCCTACATCCTCGGGACCGCCGCCACCCCGCTGTACGACGGCACGCACCTCGCCCGGTCGCAGGACGTCATCGTCGTCACCATCCAGTACCGGTTCGGACCGTTCGGGATGCTCGACTTCAGCGGGTATTCGACGTCGGAGCGGCACTTTGACGAGAACCCCGGGCTCAAGGACCACATCGCCGCTCTGCACTGGGTGCAGCGCAACATCGGTGCCTTCGGTGGTGACCCCGACAACGTGACGATCTTCGGGGAGAGCGCCGGTGGTTCGTCGGTGCTGATGCTGCTGGCCGCCCCCGCCGCGCGCGGACTGTTCGCCCGCGGCATCGCCGAGAGCCCGGCCGCCGATCTGACCATCTCCAAGGACAGTGCGGCGGTGTTCGCCGACGAGTACCTGAGGTTGGTCGCCGATCCGGCGCGTCGTCGTCCCCCGGCCGACGAGCAGCGTGAGCCGATCACGCCGACCGAGGCCACCCGGCTCCTCGACGGGGCGTCGCCGACACAGCTACACAAGGCGGGGATGCGGTTGATGAAGTTCGCGCGGAACACCCCCACCCCCCTGGAACCGGTGCCCTTCGGCCCGGTGTACGGGGGCGAGTCGTTGCCGTACACGCCGGTCGAGGCGGCCCGTAAGGGCCAGACCGCCGCGGTGCCGCTGATCATCGGGACCAACCGGGACGAGGGCCTGCTGTTCGACAAGTTCTGGAAAATGCTGCCCGAACCGGAGCAGACCCTGCTCGCGGTGCAGGACAACGCGGCGCGCGACGCGATCATGAACAGCTACGCCGGCGGTGCCGCCGATCGTGTCCGGTTGGCCGCCGACGGCATCTTCTGGGCGCCCGTCACCGGCTTTGCCGACGCGTACCGCGCCATCGCCCCCACTTACGTCTACCGATTCGACTTCCACACCAAGGCGCTGGCGAAGGTCGGCGTGGGCGCCACCCACGCCACCGAACTGTTCGCCGTGTTCGGGGCGTACCGCACACCGACATTCGCGGGACTGGCCGCAGGCGATTGGCGTGCGGCCGGCGCGATGGTCGGTGAGGTGCAGTCGCGCTGGGGCGATTTCGCCCGTGGCGGGGAGCCGGGCGAGTGGCCCCGCTACACCGAGGAACACCGCGAGGTGCTGATCCTCGATCGCCGGGTCCGCGTCGAATCCGATCCGGACGCGGCGCGCCGGGAGGCCTGGGATCGTGGTCGAGCCCTCGTCCTGCTGACCGGAGATGGTGACGGCGCGCCCGCCGATCTCACGGACTCCACTCCCGCGGGGGTTCTGCTGCCAGAAACGACGACACCAGCGGATTGACGAGATCGGGGGCCTCGATCGGCAGGATGTGAGTCCCTGGCAGCACCGCGAACCTGCCGTTCGGCAGAGTGCGTGCCAACGCGAGGCTGTGCTCGAGGCGCACCACACCGCGGTCGGCGGCGAGCACCAACGTCGGCGCCGCGACGGTGGCGAATTCGGCCAGCGGGTACTCGGGCCCGTCCCTCAGCAGGGTTTCGGATTTGCGGTAGATCTCGTTGAAATGCTCTGGGCTGTCCGGACTTTCGGCCTTGTACCCCTCGCGGAGGAATTCGACGAGGGCGGAATCGCGTGCGGCGAGGCGGTCGAAGAAGCCGGCCGCGGCCCGACCGTCGGAGTTCATGTAGTGGCACATCAGTACCACGCGAGAGACGAGGTCGGGGCGGGCCCGGGCCACCAGCAGTGCGCGCACCGCGCCGTCGCTCCACCCGACGAGGTGCGCCGGTCGGCCCACCACCGACTCCAGATAGGCGATGGTCTGCGCGGTCATCGCCTCCATCGACCAGTCCGCGTCGACGTCCGGGCTGTGGCCGTGACCGGTCAATTCGGGGACGTGCAGCCGTAATCCGACGTCGCTCAACCCGGCGATCTGGGCACCCCACGTGGCCGCCGACGCAAAAGCGCCGTGCAGCAGGACCGTCGGGGCTCCGGCGGGATCGCCGCCGCGGAAATGCCACAACAGGTTTCCGTCGACGTCGACGTAGGAGCCGCCGTCGACGGTGTCGCCGGCATGGATGGTGTGGGCGGTGCCGACGCCATGCGTGGCGCCAATCGACGAGGACGTCGACCGATTCTCAGGCATCGGCGACAGCGGGGTCGAGCAGAAAAACGGGCAGAACGAGGGCTTGCATGAGGCCCATGCTCCGGACCCGCAATGTCTCACCGAGAACGATTCGGACTCGAAATGGCATCACCTCGCCTCGGTCTGTGACACCCGACGCACCGCGCGCCCGTACAAGCAACGCGAGCCGACCATTACGCGATAGCGTAAACCCACACCGTTGGTGGGGGGCCTGATCCGAAGGAAGCATGAACGTCGTCCTGCGAAGTTCTCCTTTGTTACGTGCTCTGGCTGTGAGTCTGCTCGTCGTGGCGATGGCGGCTGCGCCCGCCGTCGGCGTCGCTGCCGCGGCACCGGGTGACCCACCGCCGCCCCTGTCGCTGGACTCGCTCGGATCGTCGTCGGCGATCACCTTCCCCGGTCAGCAGGGACAGGTGAGTATGTCGATCCCGGTCCCGCAGGACCTCACTCCCGATGTGCTGCGCGGTGTGACGTCGGTGCCGCCGTTCGTCACCGGTGGTGAGGTCGACGTCTATCAGGGGGAGCGACTGATCTCCCGGACGCCGGTCGATCCGGCCCCGAACTCGCCGATCACGTTGCCGCTGCGTGGCCTGACCGTCGACGGCAATGCCGCCGAGATCACGCTGCGGTCGTATCTGAGGGTGGACGGACTGTGCAGGTTCGATCCCGACAACGCGTTCCGGATCTCCGGCGCCACGGTCACGTTCACCGGTCGCGAGGCGATTCCGACCACCGTGGCGCAGTTCCTCCCGCCGATCCTGCGCGATCTGGCGATCATCATCCCCGACGATGTGCAGCAGGCCGAGGGGGCCGCCGCGGTGAACCTCGCGGCCGCGGTCACCGCGCATTACGGCACCGCGCAAGTCGGCATCACCACCGTCGTTCGGCCGCGTTCGGATCTGGCGCCGAGCGATGCGCCCGGACCGCTGGAACGGCAGATCGTCGTCGACTCGTCGGCTCCGACGGGCCTGACGTTGCGGGACGGCCCGGAAGGGTCGAAGTACCTCGTCGTCGGGGGCGCCGGCGACGCGTTGGTGACGCAGAGTGAGTTCCTGACGACCGATCTCGACGCGATCGCGCTGAGCTCGTCGGCGGTGGCCGGACCGCTTTATGACGCTCCGCAACTCACGCCGGACGTCCAGACACTCGCCGACCTGGGGGTCAGCGACCAGCGTGTGACGTCGTCGTCGTGGCCTAGTCTCACCTTCGGTGTCGACCAGACGCGCCTGGGCCGCCCATCGACGAACATCCGGGTGCAGTTGATGGGCACCTACGCTCCCGCCGGTGGCGACAGCGCGGTGATCTCGGTACGGATCGGCGACCGCGTGATCGCGACGCTGCCGACCGATTCGTCGGGGACCTACAACAGCTGGGTCGACATCCCGAACGATCTCGCCGCGCGGTACACCGAGGTCACCGTGACCCTGGAGCGCAGTGGGTTGCTCGAGGGCTGCGGCAACGGTACCCGCGCCAACCTCACGCTCAGTTCGACCGGGCAGATCACCTCCGACGTGGCCGATCCACCGCAGCCGTCGGGCCTCGGATCGGTACCGCAGTCGCTGATGCCGTGGACGCAGATGGCCTGGACAACCGGTGATGCCGCCGACGTCTCCCGCGGCGTGGAGATCGCTGCCGGGCTGCAGCGGATTTCGGTGGTTCCCTTGGGGCTTCGTGTGGTGTCGGTGTCGGAGGCGTTGTCCTCGGAGCTGCCGGCGATCCTGATCAGCGCCGAGGGTAAGGACATACCGGACATCGATCTTCCGGTCAGCGCCGACGGTGGTGAGGTCACTGTGCGGTCGTCGTCGGGTTCCACCTCGTCGGTGACACTGGATCCGGCGCTGCGCTACGGCGTCCTGCAGGCGACGCGGGCGGGTGACCGGACGGTGCTGGTGGCCGGTTCCACCGGCGACGCGAGAGACCTCGACGACCTCCTGGACTGGTTGGCCGACGACAACCGGTGGACGTCTGTCTCCGGGGACGCGATCGCGATCGTCAAGGTGCGCGATCAGCAGCCGCTCTACATCGATGCGGACAAGGCCGCCCCGGCCCCGCCGGCCGAAGCCGCGAGCATCCAGAAGACCATCGGGCTGGTTCTCGCCGTGGTCGCCGTTGCCTTGATCCTGGGTGGGGCGGTGATCCTGGTGGAGATCGCCCGGCGTCGGCGCGCGACGCGACACGATCCAGGGGCTGGACCGTCGGAAGATGTTGCGCCCGAACCGGATACGGCGGAGGGCGGCGCGCCGGATTCGGGTACGCCCGACGCGGATCGGTGATCGCCGCGTCATGACAGCGACCGCACCACCCACCGAGGCGTCGCAGGGCGCGACGCCGGTCGCGTGGCTACGCACCAACCCGGGGGTGCTCACGCTGCGGTGGCTGGCTCTGCTGGCGCTGACCACGATCGCCTTCTGGCGCACCATCATCGCGGTCGTGGACGAGATGCGCTCGCTGACCATCATCATCTACGTGCCGGTGCTGATAGTGCTGGCGATCATCGCGGCGATAGGCACATCCTGGCGCCGGGCTCCCGAGCCGCCGATCTATGACCGGCAGACCGATGTCATTGTCGGGCTGATCGTCATGGTGGTCGCGGTGGCGGTTCAGGTGATGGTCAACCCGCGGTACGGGCAGGCCTATCTCACCACCCACATGGACCTGCTCGCGTTGTGGCTCTTCTTCCTCGCGGCCTCGATCATGATGTTCGGGTTGCGTCCGGTCTCCCGGTATCGCTGGGTGTGGTTGCTGGCGTTGCTGATCTGGCCGGTACCGGTGCGGGTGGTGATCCTGACCTTCGGTGGCGGACCGGTGGTCGCCGGCGTGGTGATGGTGGTGCTGGCCGTGGCGGCCACCCAGATCGCGGTCGGGCGCTCCGGGCGCCGAGGTGCAATCGGTGCGGGTATGGCGCTGGTCGTGGGAATGATCCTGCTGGTCATCGGTGATGCGTTGTTGCCCGGAACCCGTCGTGCGTGGCTGGTGGTGATCCCGGCGATCGGCTCCACCCTGGTCGCCTCGATCACCATGTACGTCGACTATCGCGTCCGGCACCGCCTCGGATGGACTCCGTTGGGGCGCGGGGTTGCACCACCGACACTGGCCCGCGTGGGTCGGCCGGCGTTCGTACTGATCGCGACGTCGGTGCTGCTCGCCTTCGTGCCGGTGCCGGTCAAGGTGGGTGTCTGGCCCAGTCAGACCATCCCGGGAATGCCGCTCGGGCGACCTCTGGCCATCCCATCGGACTGGCGTCAGGAGAGCGCGCAGCGCTACCCCTGGGTCACCCGGCTCTACGGCAGTGCCTCGGTGATGTACCGGCAGATGGTGCTTCAGGCGCATGGCAGTCCCGAGTTCGACAAACAATCACGCCCGCGCCGCGTCGCCGTCGACAGCGTCGACACCGCTCGCCCCCTGTCCATGCAGGTCTATCCGTACATCTTCCGTTATGACCTCGTGGGTGACCGGGCCAGCAAGTCCCAGGAGATCCCGATGCCGCACGGGGTGCGTGCCTGGATGTGGTCCATCGTCGACGACGCCCGCTACCTCAGCTACACGGTGGTCTCGTGGTGGTGGAACAACGGGTCCAAGGCGCAGCAGGTGATCCTGTGGGCGGTCGACGACCACGAGGACGACGCGTATTTCATCACGCCACAGTTCACCATCGGGCAGAACCTGAACACGATGTTCACCGTCCTGCTGCGGGGCAACGCCTCGATCGAGGATTCCACGCCCACCTTCAAGGATCGTGGCCTCCTGCAGTCGCTGGCCTGGGGCATCGTCGACGCGCAGGTGGACCTCGCACGCCAGGAGACGGGCGCATGACCGCCGGTGCGCCGGGGCGCGCGGCAGCTGACGGGCACCCGGCGCCGGATCCTCGCGCCCGGTGCACCCGGCCGCAACGGGATGTGCGTGAACTGCTGGTCGACGAGGCGTATCGGGCCGACGCGCTGCACGACGCCGTCGAACGCCTTCGCGACGCCGATGCGACGATGTCGGCGTCGGTGGCGTTCAGCAGGCCGCAGAAGTGGGGCGGAATCGCGGCGCTCGTGCTGATCGGGATCCTGACCATCCTGTTTCCGGTGCCGACGCTGGCCACGGTGGTCGGTGCGGCGACCCTCGTCTACGTGGTCGCCCTGATCGACCGGCTGATCATCTTCCGGCGGGGACTGGTCAACGGCGCCATCCGGGTCACCGACGAGCAAGCCCGGGCGATCGCCGACGACGACCTGCCCGCTTACACCGTCCTGGTACCCGCCTACGGTGAGCCGGAGGTGGTCGGCGATCTCATCGAGGCGGTGGAGGCCATCGAGTATCCCCGCGACAAACTGCAGGTGCTACTGCTGCTCGAGGAGGACGACGAACCGACCATCGTGGCTGCGCGGGCCATGGAGGACGAACGCGGCGTGGTCACCGTGGTGCTGACTCCACCGGCGCAGCCGCGGACCAAACCGAAGGCCTGCAACTACGGCATGCACTTCGCCACCGGCGACATCGTCACCATCTTCGACGCCGAGGACAAACCGGATCCCCTCCAATTGCGCAGGGCGGCCTGGGTTTTCCAGAACATCGACGACGATTCGGTGGTGTGTGTGCAGGGAAAGCTGAGTTTCCACAACGCCACCGACAACATCCTGACCCGCTGGTTCACCGCCGACTACGGCATCTGGTTCGGATTCCTGCTGCCCGGCATGATGGTCAGTCGAGCCCCGATCCCGTTGGGCGGCACGTCGAATCATTTCAAACGCGACGAACTCGACACCATCGGCGCGTGGGATCCGTTCAACGTCACCGAAGACGCCGATCTCGGGGTGCGGATCTCCGACAGTGGTTTTCGCACCGCGGTACTGGATTCGGTGACCTTGGAGGAGGCCAATGTCGATGCGATCAACTGGGTTCGGCAGCGGTCGCGGTGGTACAAGGGCTACATGCAGACCTGGCTGGTGCACATGCGCCGGCCACGGCAGTTGTGGCGCATCCTCGGGCCGATCGCCTGGCTGCGGTTCACCCTGCTCATCGCCGGGACGCCGCTGATCGCATGTATGAACATGGTGTTCTGGCTGATCCTGGTGATGTGGATCGCCGGGCAGCCACCGGTCATCGGTGAACTGTTCTGGGGCCCGATCTATTATCTGTCGCTGATCTCGTTGATCTTCGGCAACGGTGCCGCCCTGTACATGAATCTGATGGCCATCCGCGAGGAGGGGCGCAGCGAGTTGCTGATCTCCGCGCTTCTGGTGCCGGCGTACTGGTTCTTGATGAGTGTGGCCGCGATCAAAGGGATGTGGCAGATCCTGTTCAATCCGTCTTATTGGGAGAAGACCTTTCACGGATTGTCGACGGGCACCTCGAAATCCGATTCCGAGGCGGCGGATGACCCGGCGGCGGCACCATGACCCGCAATCGGGTGATCGCGCTCTTCGTCGCCGTGTTCGCGATCTACCTCGGTGTCGGTCTCTATCTGGCCGTCGGCGTGCACTTCTACTTCGGTGATGCACTCTCCCGAGTGCAGTCGGCGCAGAGCGTGTTGTTCAGTCGCTCACCGCATCTGGCCGCGATCGGCTTCATCTTCACCCCGATGACCGCGATCGTCCAACTACCGCTCACCGCACTCACGCCCTGGATACCGCAGATGACCACCGATGCGGTGTCGGCGGTGGTGATGTCGGCGGCGTTCATGGCCGGGTCGGTGATCCAAGTGTCCGGCATCGCCCGCGACCGCGGTCTGGACAGGGTGGCGTCCACCCTCATCACCATCTGCTATGCGTTCAACCCGATGATCGTGTTGTACGGCGCCAACGGGATGAGTGAGGCCCCGTACCTTTTCTTCCTCGCCTGGGCGGCGCGCCGGCTGATGCGGTGGGTCGACACCGACGACGTCCACGAACTCGCAGTCGCCGGAATCGCCTTGGCCTTCGGCTACCTCACCCGCTACGACGGCGGTGCGGCCTCGCTGGCCGCGGCGTTCGTCGTCGCATGGGTGACCTATCGGCGTACCGACACCGACAAACGGATCAGCCGGGTGATGCTCGATGTGGTGCTGGTGGTGGCTCCGTCGGCGCTGGCCTTCCTCGGCTGGGCCTTCGCAAGCTGGTTGATCACCGGAAACGCGTTCGCGCAGTTCACCTCCGAATACGGCAATGCGGCGATCATCGCGCAGTCTGGCGGCAGCGGATCGTCGACGGTCAGCGAGGCCCTGTGGTTCTCGACGGTGGAGTTGGCGATCCTGGCACCGCTGCTCCCGTTGCTGGCGGCGTTGGTCATCGGCATCCGGGCGGCGCGGCGGCGCGTCCAGCCGTTGTTGCCGCCGCTGCTGATGATCGGCGCGGTGCTGTTCTTCCAGGTTTACAGTTACGCACGGGGATCCACCTTCGGGTTCCTGCGGTTCTACATGACGGTGATCGTGCTCGGCGCCATCGTCGCCCTGATCTCGGTACCCGCCCGCCGGCATCCGCCGTTCCGTCGGGAGGGACTGCATGCCGCCCTACCGCCGGTACGTCGGCGGGGTTCGCGGCGCGGCGTGTACGTCTTCGCCTCGGTGTTCGCGATCATCGTGATGACCGTCGCGCTGCCGACCACCGCATACGGGATGACGTCGCCGAAGTTCGCGCCGCAGGAGTTCGCGATCGGGTCGATCGTCTGGCCGCGCCCGGAGTCGGTCTCGCAGCGTCACCTCGACGAACAGGAGGTGGTACGGACCTTCTCCACCGAACGCACGCTCGCCGAATACCTTGACTCCCTGAATCTTCCGGACGGCGCGGTACTGACCGACACCGTCTACGGTTTCGCGGTAGTGGTGCAGTCGCGGCGACCCAAACAGTTCGTGATCCCCTCCGATGGGGACTTTGCCGAGGTCCTCAACGATCCGGCGGGCCACGGCGTCCAGTACCTGCTCGCGGTGCCCGACACCGGCCGGGGAACCTCCGACGCCCTCAATCAGCGTTATCCGACGCTCTATGAGAACGGCGCACAGATCTCGGTGCGCGTCCTCGAGGCCCGTAATCAGGGGGCCAATTCCCCGGATTGGCGGGTGTATCGGGTCACGGGGTAGGCGGGGTGAGTTGGTCGAGGTCGAGACCACGCAACGCCGATTCCGGAAACCGGTTGCAGCGCAGCAGCATCCGACCGCAGTGGCCTACCGCGGATAGGTGGTGATGGTTTCCCCGGTGGCGGGGTCGCGCCAGATGACCGCCCGATCGGCGAGCATGGTGGGGATCAGCAGCCCCATGTGTTTTCGTTGGTGGTCCGGGGTGCACAGCGGCATCAGGTTGAATTCCACCGTCCAGCCACCGGTGATCGGATCCTGGTGCACGAATTTCACCAGGTGATCGATCTGGCAGTCACTGGCCGGCCGACCGCACTGCGGATATCGGCAGGTGCCATCCAACTCGATGATCTTCTCCCGCAACCAGGCCGGTATCCGATACGTCAACGCACCTGGTGGTGGGAGGAGATAGCCGCCGTGCCCGGACGGGTCGATCGGTGCTGCGGGGAACGGATCGTTGAGACGACGCCACGCCGCCGGTATCCGATCCAGTGAGGTGGCGGTGTTGACGGTGGGTATGTCCAGGGTGGGAAACTCGCTGACGGTGACCAGCTGTCCCGAATTGATCAGCGTTCGGGCGTGGGAGTCGTCAATCACGCCGAAGTACTCCAGTCGGGCTTCCCGCTGCCCGGACGGATCGGTGATCAACGACAGCGACAACTGCAAATCACTGTCGGGTTCGGTGTCGGGGTGCGCCTCGACGGTATCTGTTGCCGCACCGTCAGCGTCGTCACGGTCAGCGTCGTCACAATCAGCGTCGCCGTCGGTGATCATCCCGGGATCCTCGGTCACATCAGCGTCCGACTGGGGATCGTCGGTCACGTCGGCGTCCGCATCGGCGTCCGCATCGACATCGTCAGACAGATCCGTCGCGTCGCCGTCTACATCGATGTCGCGGTTGGTCAGGCCACTGGGTTCTTCCGGCAACGGGATCGCCCGCGAGCAGTCACCCCGCCCGCATTCACACGACAGGTACGCGCCGGGCAGGCCTTGGATTTCGGCGAACGCCGCGACCTGCACCTGACCGCGGCGACGCCGATCACGCGGGCAGATCCGCTGACTGATCATCTGTGCGATCCGCGCTAACAGATGCGCACCCATCTCCCCGGGTGCGTAGACGGAGATGCTGCAGTGCCCGTTGGTGTCCCGACGGACCCGCACATTCTGGACACGCGCGGCGGCTTCCTCGCGGCGGTCGGCGGCACCGTCGGGATCCAGGGCGATCACCATCTCGGCGACCTGATCCCGCAGGGTCGTATCCGCCTGATTACGTCCGGCGAGTTGCAGTGCACGGGTTTCGGCGAACGCACGCACATCGTCATCGGATAGGACGACGATCTCGTCGGCGATGATGCGGATACGTTCCAGTGACTGGTCACCGGCCAGGAACGCCGCGGTTACCGTCGGGAGTGTCGACAGCAGGAAACTCAGCGTCATCCACGCGGTGGCGTGCGGCACCGATACTCCCAGCGCGGTCGATACCTTGCCGGTGGCGGCTTTGTCGACGGCGCCGGTGGTGTGCGCGTTGGTCATGTGGCCCGAGAGCAGCATCTCGTCGTACACGGCATGCCCGATTCGCGCTGCCGACAGCACCTTTCGGGCGGTCAGTTGTCGTTCTTGGCGTTGCAACGATCGGGCCAGAGCGGTGGCCTGCTCGGCGGGGAGGTGATCGATCATGGCGGCGTCGTCGGCGGTCATCGACAGTTCCGGCGCGGTAGTCGTGCGAATTGTGGTGTCGGCCATGATGTTCACCCACCTCTGCTCGGTCGTATCAACTGAACTGTGACAAGTATATCGAGGGGCACCGACAAACTTCTCCGCGCGGAATCTGGTGGGGGTGAACGCTGTCGGCTATGTCACGCGTGGGTTCGGTTGGTGGTGGCGAGATTTCGTCGTTGGGTTGCGGACGTGGTCTCGACCTCGACAAGCTCGACCCGGCAGATGCGCGGTCTCAGCGGTTGAGGTCGGACACCACCTGCCAGAGCGGGTCGTCGAAGCCGATGTCGTAGGTGCATTCGGTTGGTCGTGGGTCGGGTACGAACGCCCAGAACAGGATTGCTGCGACCCCGGACCGTCGTTCGGTGAGTGTCTGCTCCCGCAGAGTGTCATAGCGCTCCTGCAACGTCCGACAGGATCCGGCCTTCATGCCGAGTTCGGTGACCACCAGGGGTTTTCCGAGCTGCCGTGACTGAGACAAGCGGGTCGGGAGGTCGCTCCCGGCGGGTGGGGCGCCGTCGTCGTACCGGTAATCGTGGTAGTCGAGGATATCGATGTTGGGCGAAGCGCCGACCGTCAAGATGTCGTCGCCGGCGAGCGAACACTGGTCGCCACCGGTGGTGCCGGAGAAGATCGGATGGCGATCGTCGATCTCACGCAACTGTGCACCCGCGGAGTCGAAGAAGTCCCGCAGCACCTGCGCGGCCCCCGGGGCGCACAGGCGTTGCTGCCACGCGCACCCGCCGGCACCACAGGAACTGGCCTCGGGCTCACCGACGAGCTCCCACCCGGCCAGCGACGTCCGCCCGGCCCAGCGTTTCACCGCGATCGGCAGCCACTGGGCATAGGTGAGTCCACCGACGTGCGGTGTCGTCCGCCACCCGTAGACATACCACTGGCGGTCCTTGAACTGGTTGTCCTCACAGGCGCCGGAGGACCCGGTGAGCACCGGCAAGACCATCTGGTGATGGCGCTCCGCGGCGGCGAACACCGCGTCCAGTGGCGCGAAGTCCAGGCCACCGGTCGTGACGGTCACCGCGAAGGAGGCATAGAGGTTGAACCTTGTGAGGCTGCGCGCGGGCAGCGCCGAGAAATACCTGTCGAGATCGACCTCGGCACCGCATCCGCGGTTGACCGACCAATCGGTACCCAGTTGGTAGGCGTTGAATCCGACTGGCTGCCACGGGCTTCCGTCGAGCAGCAGTGAGTTCGTGGTGGTGTCCACGCGGCCACCGAAGTCGTGGGTGACCGCCGTCGACGTGGAATCGTGCGTAGCGCAGCCGGTGAGCAGAAGCAGTACCGCGATCAGCGCAACGGGCAGCATCGTCGGCGATGTGCACCACCGCCGCGAAGACCCCACACCGCGGAGCGTACCCCGGCCGCTAGTCTCGCGAGGGTGACTCATCGACGGCTCCCGGTGGCCGGCCGCGGCCGGATCGTGCTCGGCGCGGCGGCGTGCGCACTGATCGTCGGGAGCGCAACGGGTTGCGGTGGATCGTCGACGACGTCGACCTCGACCGACTCGGCCGCTGCGTCGTCGTCGGCGACATCGGATGCACCGAGCTCGAGCGTGTCGGTGCCGACGGCGACTGGCCTGGGCTCCTACTCGCCGCCGACCCCGGCCGTCGACCCGGTCAACCGCCCGCCCTACGTCGACCACGTCGAGTGGGTCTCGACCGCGGTCGGTCCGAGCCTGCAGATCCATCCGACCGTCAGTGGACGCAAGACGTACTCCGACGATGGCGCCGACGTCGCCTGGGCGGAGGTCCTGAAGCTGGCCCCCGACGCCGACACCCCGGGTATGCGGGCGCAGTTCGACTGTCACTGGACCTACGCCCGCCTGGTGGCACCGGACAAGCCGAGTTGGAACATCGAGCCGCAACGGCCGGTCGTCGACGAACAGCAGATGGTGGCTACGCGCTGCAATCCGGGCGGTCCGGAGGAGTGACGCCGGCGGGCCCGGGGCGTCGCCGCGCCACAACCTGCCCTGGGTCGGCTATCGGTGGACCCCCGGTCGAAACGCCATACGCGTCGGGCGTCGAACATAATTGCCTGCAGCCCAATCGATGTCGCCGGCCTCGTAGTCGGGGAACCGGGCCAGGATGGCCGTGAGGGTCTCCCGCGCCGCCATCCGGGCCGCCGCCGCACCCAGGCAATGGTGATCGCCACGGCCGAAGGTGAGTATCGCCCGCGGACGCCGAGCGATGTCGAGTTCGTCGGCATCGGGGCCGAAGACGGCCGGATCCCGGTTGGCCGCGGCATAACACAGCAACACCTTGCGCCCGGCCGGGATCTCGACCGGTCCCTCGGGAGTGTCGGGGTAGTGCACGGTGCGGGTGGTCTGACGGCAGAGTCCCTGAACGGGGGAGGTCAGCCGCAGGAGTTCGGAGACCGCGTCGGGGATGAGGTCGGGATCGTCGGCCAGGCGGGCCCGCTGATCGGGGTGGCGCGCCAGCAGGTCCAGGGAACCGCCGAGCAGTCCCGTCGTGGTGTCGTTGCCGCCGGCGATCATCGTGAACACGAATGCCAGGATCGACACCAGCCCCGCGTCGTCGTCGGCCCGGCCCGCGGCGACGAGCGCGGAGACCGTGTCCTCGCCCATGCCGGTGCCGCAGTTTATCGCACGCCGCCGCTCGGCGATCAGGTCGGCGAAGTACCCGAGGAGTTCGCCGGTGGCCGCGCCCGCATCGGCGCCCGCCGAACCGGGATCGCCCACGGCGCCGACGATGGCCTCGGTCCAGACGTCGAACCGCTGCCAATCCCGTTCCGGAACGCCCAGATAGTGCGCCACCACCATGCTCGGCAGCGGTTTGAGAAGTAGTTCGATGATGTCGACCGGCCCGTCGTGACCGGTGAGCCGATCGATCCGATCCAGTCGCCGGGCGACGAAATCCCGCACGCGAGGGGCGATGGCCTCCACCTGGCGAGGGGTGAAACCGCGCGCGACCAGCGACCGGAACCGGGTGTGCTCGGGCGGGTCCTGCATCACCAGCGGCGGATTGTCGGCCATGCCGATGGCCTCGATCTCGTTGTCGGTCACTGTCAACCCGGCAGCCGAAGAGAACGTCGACGGATCGGTGGCCGCGGCCGAGACATCGGCATGACGGGTCAGGACCCAGTAATCCACCGCCGCGCCGGTGCCGTCGTCGGTGACGTGATGCACCGGCGATGTTCGGCGCAGACGCTCGTACATGGCGAAGGGATCACGCCACGTCGACCCGGACCGCAGCGCAAAGGCGGGTGCACGCGACAGATCTGCCACCATCCTGTGATGGTGAGACACATCACCATCAGGTGTCAACGCCCGGGCGGCCGACGGGCGCTGCCCCGGTCGACACATCCGCCACGCCTTAAGCTGGTGGGATGACTTCGTCCCGGCCACGGCGTATCGCACTGATCTCGGTGCACACCTCGCCGTTGGCGCAGCCGGGTACCGGCGACGCCGGCGGCATGAACGTCTACGTCTGGCAGACCGCCCGTCGGCTCGCCCGCCGCGGGATCAAGGTCGAGATCTTCACCCGGGCGACGTCGTCGATGGACGCACCCGCGGTGGACGCCGCCGACGGCATCGTCGTGCGTCACGTGGCCGCCGGCCCGTTCGAGGGCCTCGACAAGCGGGACCTGCCCGCGCAGTTGTGCGCCTTCAGCGCCGGGGTCCTGCGGGCCGAGGCGATGCAGCGGCCCGGCTACTACGACGTCATCCACTCGCACTACTGGCTCTCCGGGCAGGTCGGCTGGTTGGCGCGCGAACGCTGGGGCGTGCCGCTGGTGCACACCGCGCACACACTCGCCGCAGTGAAGAATGCCTCGCTGGCCAAGGGGGACGCCGCCGAACCGCGGCTGCGGGTGATCGGGGAGCAGCAGGTGGTGGCCCAGGCCGACCGGCTGATCGCCAACACCGACACCGAGCGCACCGAGTTGATCACCATGTACGGCGCCGACCCGGCGCGCATCGACGTGGTGACCCCCGGCGCCGATCTCGATTGCTACACACCGGGTTCGGCGGCGGCCGCGCGGGCCGAACTCGGGCTCGACCCGACCGCCGCCGTGGTGACCTTCGTCGGCCGCATCCAGCCACTCAAGGCGCCCGACGTGCTGTTGGCCGCTGCGGCGCCGCTGATCGAACGTTCCCGCGAAGACGGGCGCCGGCCGGTCCGCGTGCTCATCGTCGGCGGGCCGTCGGGCAGCGGGCTGGATCGTCCGACCGCGCTGATCGATTTGGCCGCCGAACTCGGCATCGCCGACGACGTGACCTTCCTGCCGCCGCAACCGGCGGCCCGCCTGGCGCAGGTGTACCGGGCATCGGATCTCGTTGCGGTGCCCAGCTATTCGGAGAGCTTCGGCTTGGTGGCCATCGAGGCGCAGGCCTGCGGAACGCCGGTCCTCGCCGCCGACGTCGGCGGTCTCGGGGTGGCCGTCGCCGACGGACGCTCGGGGATGCTCGTCGACGGACATCAGATCGGCGACTGGACGAACGCGCTGGAGAAGATGCTCAGCGACCCCGACCAGCTCACCCGGATGGGGATCGCGGCGCGTGCCCACGCCGAGCAGTTCTCCTGGGAACACACCACCGACGCGCTCGTCGCCGGTTACGGTCGCGCGATGGAATCCTTCGCGCACACCATGTCGCCGTCGACCGTCGCCACACCACTGGTGCGGGCCACCCGCCGGTGGCGGCGTCGCCGGTCGCGCATGACCATGTGATGTCCGATCGCGGTGATCTCGATCGTCGATCGGTCCGAATCACTGGGTGACGTCATCATTCGGGGACGCCGTCGCCCGGTGACCCCGCCGCGGTATCGACGGTGACCAGAGAGGGAGAGGGACGGAAGATGAGCCACACCGATCACATCGACTTGTTGGAGAAGGTGCTCACCGAGCACGGAATCTCGTTCAGCCGCAAGAGTTCCGGCGGAGCGCAGTCCGAGCACGTGGTGCTCGAGCTGCCCGGTGAACGTAAACTCAAGACCACGGTGCTGCTCACCGCGAGCAACTACGGGGTGCGGCTGGAGGCCTTCGTGTGCCGACGTCCCGACGAAGATCACGAGGGTGTCTACCGGTTCCTGCTCAAACGCAACCGGCGGCTCTACGGCGTGGCGTACACGATCGACAACACCGGCGACATCTACCTCATCGGCCGGATCTCCGGTGACGCACTGACCGCCGACGAGATCGACCGGGTCCTCGGGCAGGTCCTCGAGGCCGCCGACGGCGACTTCAACACTCTGCTCGAGATCGGATTCATCACCTCCATCCGCCGCGAATGGGCCTGGCGGGTGTCGCGCGGCGAGTCGTTGCGCAACCTGCTCGCCTTCGAGCACCTCATCGACAAGGACGCGCTGCCGCAACCCGGTGAGCCGCTCGAGGGACGGTATGTGCCCGGCGAGAGCGGTGCGTCCGTCGTCGACGATGCGCAGCGCGAAGCGGGTGGCGGCGACGGGGACGGGTACGAGGGTCACGCCTGAGTTCGGGTGGAGGTGGGCGCGGGCGGCGCGGCGAGGCCGGTATCGGACAAACCCGACCGAGGTGCGCATCACACCGTGGCAATGAGTGTTGATACGATTGCTCCGATCATCCCGCCAACGGAGGTGCCATGAGCTTCGCCAGTCCCTTTCCCGACGTCGAGATCCCCAATGTCAGCCTGTATGAGCTCCTCTTCGGCGACATCGCCGAGGAGTACCTCGATCGCACCGCGCTGATCGACCCGAAGTCGGGGGCCGAGACAAGCTACCGGCAGCTGATCGGCCAGATCAACGCCGCAGCCGGTGCACTGGCGGCCCGGGGTATCGGCGTGGGCGACGTCGTCGGCATCCTTTCGCCGAACATCCCCGCCTTCGCGACGGTGTTCCATGGGGTGCTGCGCGCGGGCGCCGCCGCCACCACGATCAATGCGCTGTTCACCGCTGACGAGATCGCCAAGCAGCTGACCAACTCGCAGGCGAAGATGCTCATCACCATCTCGGCGCTGGCCCCGCAGGCCATCGAGGCCGCCAAGCAGGTGGGCTTCGCCGACGAGCAGCTGTTCATCCTCGACGGTGAGGGCCAGGAGGTAACCGGCCATCCCAACGCCGCGGACCTGCTCGCCCCCAACCTGCCGGCACCCGACGTCAGCTTCGATCCCGCCACACACGTCGCCGCGCTGCCTTACAGTTCCGGCACCACCGGCAACCCCAAAGGTGTTGCGCTGAGCCACCGTAACCTTGTCGCCAACGTCGTGCAGATCAAGCCGCTGCAGGGCATGACCCCCGACGACGTAGTGATCGCGGTGCTGCCGTTCTTCCACATCTACGGCATGACCGTGCTTCTCAACGCCGCGCTCTACAACCGGGGGCGACTCGTCGTCATGCCGCGGTTCGACCTCGTCGAATTCCTGGAGAACATCCAGAACTTCAAGGTCACCAGCGCCTACATCGCACCGCCGGTGGCGGTGGCGCTGGCCAAGCATCCCATCGTCGACAACTACGACCTGTCCTCGCTGACGACGATGATGTCCGGCGCGGCACCCCTCGACGACGAACTCGGCAAGGCCGTCGCGAAGCGGCTGGACCTGCACATGTTGCAGGGATACGGCATGAGCGAACTCTCGCCGGTCAGCCACCTCATCCCGATCGACACCGCCGCGGTCCTCGGGCGCGAGGACCCGCCGCTGTCGTCCACCGGATGGGCCATTCCGAACACCGAGAACAAGATCGTCGATCCCGGTACCGGAGAAGAGATCCCGCTGCCCACCGAGGGACTCTCGGCCCCCGGTGAACTGTGGGTCAAGGGCCCCAACGTGATGCTGGGGTACCTCAACAACGAGCAGGCTACCGCCGACACCATCGACGCCGACGGATTCTTGCACACCGGCGACATGGCGCAGGTCGACCCGACCGGATGCGTCTACATCGTCGACCGCCTCAAGGAACTGATCAAGTACAAGGGCTATCAGGTGCCGCCGGCCGAACTCGAGGCACTGCTGCTGACCCATCCGAAGATCGCCGACACCGCCGTCATCGGCGTCACTGACGAAGACGGCGAAGAGATCCCGAAGGCCTTCGTCGTCAAACAGGGCGACGCCGACCTCGACGAGGCCGAGGTCATCGAGTTCGTCGCCGCCAAGGTCGCCCCGCACAAGAAGGTTCGTGCGGTGGAGTTCATCGAGGCGATCCCGAAGTCGGCCTCCGGCAAGATCCTCCGAAAGGACCTGCGCCGCTAAGGTCTTCGTCGGTTCTCGTCAGCACGTCGAGTGGGCGCCCTTTCGCGTTGAGTGGGCGCCCTTTCGCGTCGAGCGTGCGTGGTCTCGCGTCGAGTGGGCGCCGGTCATTCACCCGGCCGACATCCCGGAGCATGGTGGTGCACAATCGCTTCGGTGATCACGCTCAGGTCTGCGGTACTGGCCGCCTCGTTGTTGGCCACGTCGGCACTGACAGTGGGGCTCGGCGTCACCGATCCTGCTGTGCCGCTGTACTATCCGTCGCGGTTTCTGGTGTGGAATCTGTTCCTGGCGTGGATTCCGATGGTGTTCGCCACCGGGTTCGCGTCGGTGTCGGGTCGCGGATGGTTGATCCCCCTCGGACTGGGATGGCTTGCGTTCCTTCCGAATGCGCCGTACCTGGTCACCGATCTCGTGCACCTGCGTGAGGGATACGACCTGTGGCGGCACGTGCTGCAATACGGATTCGCGGCGTGGACGGGCATCATGCTCGGCGTCATGTCGTTGTTGGTGGTGCATCGTCGGCTGGAGGCGGAGTTCGGAGCAATCGTCGGGTGGATCGCGGCGGTTGCGTCGGTCGGGCTGTGTGCGATCGGCGTCGTCATCGGACGATTCCAGCGGTGGAACTCCTGGGATCTGGTGACCCGTCCCGACGCCGTCATCCACACCACGCTCGGGTGGGTGCGAACGCCATTCGCGCACGTCGAGTCGACGGGCGTCGGGGTGGCCGTCGCCGCGTTCTTCGGTCTGGCCTATCTGACGATCTGGGCGGTCGCGGGCTGGACAGTCGAGGGACGGGGACCTGTTCGGCGGTCACCGGCCCGACGAGGGTGACCGCTCGGGCATGGCGCCCACTCGACGGGAAACGGCGCCCACTCGACGGGAATCGGTGCCCACTCGACGGGAATCGGCGCCCACTCGATGTGAGAAGAGCGCCGGGGCGGTCTGTGGGAGACTATCGACCATGAGCAACGGCACCCTGATCCTGATGCGGCACGGCGAGAGCGAATGGAATGCGTCCAACCAGTTCACCGGTTGGGTCGACGTGGCGCTCACCGACAAGGGCAAGGCCGAGGCGGTGCGGGCCGGCGAGCTGCTCGTCGAGCACGATGTGCTGCCCGACCTGCTGTACACCTCGCTGCTGCGACGGGCGATCTCCACGGCCCAGATCGCGCTGGATGCTGCCGATCGGCACTGGATCCCGGTGATCCGGGACTGGCGTCTGAACGAACGTCACTACGGGGCGCTGCAGGGGCTGAACAAGGCCGACACCCTCGAGAAGTACGGCAACGAGCAGTTCATGCTGTGGCGTCGCAGCTACGACACCCCGCCGCCGCCGATCGATCCCGAGTCGGAGTACAGCCAGACCCACGATCCGCGCTACGCCGACCTGCCCGAGGTGCCGCTCACCGAATGCCTCAAGGACGTCGTCGTGCGTCTGGTGCCGTACTTCGAGGAGACGATCGCCGCGGATCTGAAGGCGGGGAAGACCGTTCTCATTGCCGCGCACGGTAATTCGCTGCGCGCCCTGGTGAAGTATCTGGACGGGATTTCCGACGCCGACATCGCGGGCCTGAACATCCCGACCGGCAATCCGTTGCGCTACGACCTCGACGAGAACCTCAAGCCGCTCAATCCCGGCGGCACCTATCTCGATCCGGAAGCCGCCGCCGCCGGGGCCGCGGCCGTCGCAGCACAGGGGCAGAAGTAGCCGCTGGTGTGATCCGTAACACAATCGTCATGGTGTCTGTCATGTGACGCGCGCTACATTGGGTGCATGGCAGATCCGGGGCACCTGCGCATCGCACACTCACCTGCGCGAGAGCGGTACGAGGCAGTTCTGAGCAATGACGCGGACGGTGACGAGGTCACCGTCGGATACGTGGATTACGTATCCGAGCCGTATCAGGTCGTGTTGACCCACACCGTGATCCCGGACGCGTACTCCGGTCGCGGTTATGCCGGCAAGCTGGTGAAGGCCGTTCTCGACGACATCCGGCCGACGGGCAAACAAGTGGTGCCGGTCTGTTCGTATGTTCGGCATTTCATCGAGCAGCATCCCGAATACGCCGACATGGCGGTGCCGGTACCGCAATAGGCGAGTCGGCGAGCCGTTATGCACCACGTAGGTGGCTCAGGTCACGAAATGGTCGAACAGCACGTGAACGGCAGTCGAATTGTGCCGTCGCGAATGTTCGTGGTGTTTGCGGGACCGTAAGCTGCGACTGTGACCGCTGCATATATTGCCGGAGTCGTCGCGGCAATCGTGCTCGCGGTGACCGTCGGATTCGTGCTCGGGCGCGTCAACTGGTCGACAGGTGGTTCTCGAGCCTGGTGGACAGGTGGATCTCGAGCGTGGCGTGATCGTTTCGCGCGCTCCACCGACCCCACCGACGGTGCCCCCGCCGAGTCGTCGCGCAGTCTCATCGCCGAACACGATCCCGGTGATTCCGCGGCCGAGGTACCCCGTCTGGTGCCCGAGTCGGCGGCCCTGCGGGAATTCGACGTCCCCACCGTCACCGACGACGGCCGGATGACCAAGGCCGGATTGCTCAGCCTGATCGTGCGGCATTCCGAGGTGGCCGTCGCCGTGGTCGACGAATTCCGCGACGTTGTCCTCTACAACCAGCGGGCCGTCGAACTGGGCATGGTCGCAGAGCACCTGCTCGCCGAACCGGTCTGGCAGGCGTCGCTGGTGGCGCTGGGTTCCGGCGAGGACGAACGATTCGACTTCGTGCCGCCCACCTCGACGCTGGGTTTCCTCTCGACCGGCCGCGCGGCCAAACGGACCGCGGAATCGGTGCGGTGCCTGGCCCGCGTCGGTGCCTACGGCGACGAGCGCTACGTGATGGTCTACGGCACTGACGACACTGAGAACCTGCGTGTGGAGGCCACTCGCCGCGACTTCGTCGCCAACGTGTCCCACGAACTCAAGACCCCGGTGGGGGCGATCGGGTTGCTCGCCGAGGCGATGCTGGAATCGGCCGACGACCCCGAATCGGTGGAGCACTTCGGTCGCCGCGTGGTCGCCGAGGCCCACCGGATGGGCAACATGGTCACCGAGCTCATCGCCCTGTCGCGACTCGAGGGCGGCGAAACCCCCGAGTTCACCCGCGTCGACGTCGACGAACTGATCAGTACCGCACTCGACCACGCCGCGATCAGCGCGGAGGCGGCCGGCATTTCACTGCGTTCCGACGACCCGATCCACGTGACGGTCCGCGGAGACCGCATGCTGCTGCTGACGGCGCTGAGCAATCTGATCGTCAACGCCATCGCCTACTCGCCGGCCAAGACGACCGTCTCGGTCAGTCGCCGGGTGACGACGATGAACGGGGTCTCGATGGTGTCGATCGCGGTCACCGATCGCGGCATCGGCATCGGCCCCGCCGATCAGCAACGAGTCTTCGAGCGGTTCTTCCGCGTCGACAAGGCCCGGTCACGCCTCACCGGCGGAACCGGTCTGGGCCTGGCCATCGTCAAACACGTCGCCGCCACCCACGACGGCAACATCAACCTGTGGAGTCAGCCCGGAACCGGCTCGACCTTCACCCTGTCCATCCCCCAGTCCCACCCCCGCAGTGACGCCGACGTCCACGACGCCGACGCGGGTGGCGAATCCGTGAGACGACGTGCGGATCAGATCGCATGACCCGTCAGCCCGAACAAGTGAGGAGTAATTGGTGACGCACGTACTGATCGTCGAGGACGAGGAGTCGCTGGCCGACCCGTTGGCATTCCTGCTGCGCAAGGAAGGCTTCGAGGCCAGCGTCGTCAACGACGGTGCGCAGGCGCTGTCCGTATTCGACCGGATCAGCCCCGACATCGTGCTGCTCGACCTCATGCTTCCCGGGGTCCCCGGCACCGAGGTCTGCAAGGCGCTGCGCGCCCGGTCCAGCGTTCCGGTGATCATGGTGACCGCCCGCGACAGCGAGATCGACAAGGTCGTCGGACTCGAACTCGGCGCCGACGACTACGTGACCAAGCCGTATTCGGCACGCGAACTCATCGCCCGCATCCGGGCGGTGCTGCGCCGCGGCGGGGACGTCTCCGACGACGATCTGGCCTTGGTGGTGCTGGAGGCCGGTCCGGTGCGGATGGATGTCGAACGGCACACGGTGGCCGTCAACGGTGAGTCGATCACGTTGCCGCTCAAGGAGTTCGACCTCCTCGAGTATCTGCTGCGCAACTCCGGGCGGGTGCTCACGCGCGGTCAGCTGATCGACCGGGTGTGGGGTGCGGACTACGTCGGCGACACCAAGACCCTCGACGTGCACGTCAAGCGGCTGCGATCCAAGATCGAACCCGATCCGGCCTCGCCGAAGCATCTGGTGACCGTCCGCGGACTGGGCTACAAGTTCGAACCCTGATCGACCGATATGAACGCGGTGTGAGAGGTCGCTCGTGTCGATATACGACGCGAGGGACCGCTGACACCGCGTTGATATCGCTTGTCGGCATGGCGGGACACCCCCCACTCACATGGGTCCCGTGTCAGGCGGGTTCGATGTCGAGCAATTCGTACTTGATGTCGCTGCTGCGGCGGGTGGTCGCGGCGGTGGTGGCCGGATGCACGGCGACCAGCCCCAGTTCGTTGCGACGGCGGCAGGCGTCGGCGAGGACACCGTAGGCGGCGGCACCGATGAGTTCGGTGAGCTCCGGCTCATACGACTGCCACACCTGGGTGGCACCGATGTGCGCGTCGGGCGAACCCGAGCAGTACCACTTGAGGTCGTGGCCGCCCTCACCCCAACCGCGCCGGTCGTATTCGGTGATGGTGGTCTTGAGGATCTGGGTGCCGTCGGGCCGATCCACCCAGTCCTGGACCCGGCGAACCGGAAGTTGCCAGCACACATCGGGTTTGACGGTCAGCGGCTCCAGTCCGCGGCGCAGCGCCATGGCGTGCAGGGCGCATCCCGGACCGCGGTCGAAATCCGGCCGGTTCAGAAAGATGCACGCGCCCTTGTGAAGTCGCGTCTTGAGGGCGGGTTCGTCGTCGATCTCGTCCTCGATCAGATAGCCGCGCGGCCCGAGGGGGTCCTTGCCAGAGCCCTTTTTGTAGAACTGCCAATCCTTTTCGGTGAGCAGCGACATCCCCTTGGCCAGACGTTTGCGGTCGTCCTTGTCCGACAGGTAGGCGCCGTGGGTGCAGCACCCGTCGCTTTCCCGGCCGTCGACGATGCCCTGACACGCCGGGGTGCCGAACACGCAGGTCCAGTGCGAACACAGCCAGGTGAGGTCGGCGTTGATGACGTGTTCGGCGTTCACCGGATCGTTGAACTCATACCACTCACGCGGAAAATCGAGATCGACCTCGGGAGCAGGGGTGATCCGCTGGATGGGAAGGGACTTGGCCACGAAGACAACGGTAACCGCAGGGTGGCCAGGAGTGCGCAATCGCCGCCCCGGCGTGACGTCCCCGCGACATCCCGACGCCGCACACCGATCGGCCACCCGCGCGTAAAACGCAGGCGGCCCACCTCTTATCGTGTAACCGTGCGTTTAGGAGTCCTCGATGTGGGCAGCAACACGGTCCACCTGCTCGTCGTCGATGCCCACCGCGGCGGGCATCCCACCCCGATGAGTTCCACCAAGGCCGTGCTGCGTCTCGCCGAACACATCGACGGCCAGGGTCGCCTCGCCGACGGTGCCGCCGAACGGCTCGTCGACTCGATCGAGGAGTTCACCCTCATCGCGAAGAGTTCCGGCTGCCAGCAGATGATGGCGTTCGCCACCTCCGCGGTGCGCGACGCCACCAACTCCGACGCGGTGCTGGCCCGGGTGGCCGCCAAGACGGGCGTCACGGTCGAGGTCCTGTCGGGACGCGACGAGGCCCGCCTCACCTCGCTGGCGGTACGTCGCTGGTACGGCTGGAGCGCCGGACGGATCCTGGCCCTCGACATCGGTGGCGGGTCGCTGGAGATGTCCAATGGCGTCGACGAGGAACCCGACGTGGCGCTGTCGCTGCCGCTCGGCGCTGGCCGGGTGACCCGCGAGTGGCTGCCCGACGACCCGCCGGACCGCCGCCGGATCGGCGTGCTGCGGGACTGGCTCGACGCCGAGATGCGGCCCGTCGCCAAAGAACTCCTCGAACCCGGCAAACCAGATCTCGCGGTCGGGACGTCGAAGACCTTCCGGAGCCTCGCGCGACTCACCGGTGCCGCCCCGTCGGGTGCGGGACCGCGGGTCAAACGCAGCCTGACGGCCAGTGGTCTGCGCCAGCTCATCGCCTTCATCTCCCGGATGACCCGCGACGACCGCGCCGAACTCGAGGGGGTCAGCAGTGATCGTGCAGGTCAGCTCGTCGCCGGCGCTCTTGTGGCCGAGGCCGCTATGCGTGGCCTCGGGGTCGATACACTGGAAATCTGCCCATGGGCGTTGCGCGAGGGGGTCATCCTTCGTCGTCTCGATGCCGAGCCTACGGACGCATCCGATCCGGCTGCTTCCGGCCTCGAGGCCCGCGACGTCCGCTGACAGATGCGACACCGGTCGCGGGTGATCGGCTCGCCGGAGCCGGTCGCCGAGCTGAAGGACGGAGAACGCACTCGATGGCGAACGACACCCGACCGAACGAACCCGGATCCTCGGACGGGGGCCCACGCGACGATGCGACGGACTCGCGGCCGATCTCGGTGTCGGAGTTGCTGGCCCGCACGCAGGCCGCCGACGCCGGGTCCGCGTCGTCGACCGGCCGGTCGCGCGACGGCCGTGGTCGACGGCGAGCCGGCCGCAGCGGTGCCGTCTCGGTGTCCGAACTCACCGGTGAGATCCCCAAGGTGACCGGCCCGGCCGCCTACGACACCCCGAAGTCCGACACCCCGAAGTCCGACACCGCGCAGCCGGATACCCCGCAGTCGGGCACCGGTACGGCACCGGCCGCTGCGTCGACCCCGGCTCCCGCCGCGCCCGCTCCCGCATCGCCGGCCGGGCCGCCGACCGCCCCGTGGTCACCGTCGCCGGAATCCCGCTCGTTCCCGCGGGCCTCCAATCCGCTGGCCCGGCGCGGACCCGATGCGGTGCCCGCACCCGATCAGGCATCCCGCACACCGGCACCGACGGCACGCACGTCGAGTGGGATGCCCGGATTCGCCCCACCGCCGACCCGCGACTTCAGCTCCCGTGCCGTATCGGGTCGTCTCGGGTCCGAGTCGACGGACACCGGGTCTCCGAGCGAGGGTGCTCCGAAGCCGGCAGCGGCCGAGAACACCGCCAATGACGAGTTCGAACCGTCCAACGCGGTGACCGGGATCATCCCGGTGGTCGAGAGCGCCGACGAGGACATCGTCGACGAGGGCCACACCGGAGGCGGCGCCACCGAATCGTCCGAGAAGGCGCCCGCGAGCAGCAGATTCTCCGAGGTCATCGACGACGACTTCGAGGCCTACCGGTCGTTCGCCGACGTGGAACCCGAGGCCGAGGCTCCGGGCGGCGGCAAGAAGCGCCGCTGGTTCTCCCGCCGCACGAAGCCGGCCGCAGCCGCCGCGGCGGGAGCAGGCGGGGTGGCCGCCGCAGCAGCAGCGGCGAAAACTGGTTCCGCACAACAGGATTCAGCGGACACCAGTGTTGCGGCGTCGGAACCCGATGCCCTCGCCAAGGATCAACCCGACGATGTCGCCGCGGATGCGGTCACCGGCATCATCCCGATCGTCGACGGCCCGGAGATCGGCGAGGACGTCGTGATGGTCGACACCGACGACGTCGAGGGTGTGGATCTCGCGGGTCCGCAGGATCGCTTCGCCGAGATCATCGATTCCCCCGAGATCGACGCCGCAGACCCCGCGGCACCGGATATCGACGACGCGGACACCGAGCTTCCCGACACCGCCCCGGCCACCTCGGTGGACGTCACCGAAGACCTCGACGCCGCTGCGATCGAGACGGGGAACGGCGAACCCGCCGACACCGTCGCCGCCGGTGTGTCTGAGTCCGACGTGCTCGAGCCGGAATCCGACGACCTCGCCGACGATGAGGACGGTGACTCCGGGGTGAGCACCGCCGCCCTCGCAGCCGGCGGACTGACCGGGGTGGCCGGCGCCGCCGCGGCCGGTCGGGCACTGCGCAGCGACGACGAAGCCGACGAGACCGACACCGCCAAGAGCACCGGCGACACGACCGGCAAGACCGGCGACGCCACCGCGAAGGCCGAGCAGCCGAAGAAAAAGAAGCGGGACAAGCGCAAGCCCGGGAAGAGCGAGTCGGACGGACACTCCCCGGCGCTGTCGTGGCTCGCCATCGTCGCCGAGGTCGTCGTGGGGCTCGTCGTCGGCGTCGGCCTGTTCTGGGGCTTCACCGAGCTGTGGCGCTGGAATCCGTACTTCGCACTGATCCTGGCCGTGATCGTCATCTTCGGCATCGTGACCTTCACCCATCTGGTGCGGCGCACCAACGACCTCGTCACGACGTTGCTCGCGCTCGCCGCCGGACTCATCGTCACGATGGGGCCGCTCGTGCTGCTGGCGACGTGACCGAGGCGTCGGGGCGCGCGCCCGTCGACCCGGTTCGCCCGGAGATCGCCATCGGGTTGTCCACGGCGTCGGTGTATCCGCAGAACACCGAGGCCGCCTTCGCCTACGCGGCCGAACTCGGATACGACGGGATCGAGCTGATGGTGTGGGGCGATCCGGTCAGCCAGGACATCCGCCACGTCGAATATCTGTCGAACAAGTACCAGGTACCGGTCCTGTCGGTGCACGCCCCGTGCCTGCTCATCTCGCAGCGGGTGTGGGGGCGTGATCCGATCGCCAAGTTGGCGCGGTCGACCGAGGCGGCGGAGGTCCTCGGCGCGGCGACGGTGGTCGTGCACCCACCGTTCCGGTGGCAACGCACCTACGTCGCGGCCTTCGACGACCTGGTGGGGGAGTTGTCGGAGTCCTCCGGCGTGGGGGTCGCGGTGGAGAACATGTTCCCGATGCGCGCGGACCGCGCGTTCGGCGCCGGAACGCGGTCGGCGCGTCGCCTCGCCCGCCGCGGCGGCACCCCCGGGCCGGCGGTCTCGGCCTTCGGCAAATCCATCGATCCCACCGACGACGGTTACGGTCACTACACCCTGGACCTCTCACACACCGCGACGGCGGGCACCGACGCGGTCGGCCTCTACGAACGCATGGGCACCAACCTGTCGCATCTGCATCTGGCCGACGGTTCGGGTGCGGCCACCGACGAACACCTGATCCCCGGCGACGGGACGCAGCCGTGTGCCGACGTGTGCCGGCGCATCGCCGACAGCGATTTCGCGGGCGCGGTGGTGTTGGAGGTCACCACGTCGTCGGCGCGGACCAAACCCGAGCGTCAGGCGATGCTGGCCCGTTCGCTAGATTTTGCCCGGCAACATCTCAAACGGGAGACGAGCCGCACGCGGTGATCCGCGGTGGTGAAGAGGGTGACATGACCGACAAGCTGGCCGAACTGCTGGATCTGCGGGTGATCGGGCCCGCGGCCGATCGTGGGGACGGCAGCGGTCCGTCGATCACCTACGGCGTCACGATCGACGACGCCTTCACCGTCGGACCGAAGGTGCACGGCGGCAGCATGCAGATGGTCATCGCCCGCGCCGCCCGGTTGGCCCTCGACGACCTCGCACCCGCGGATGCCCCGGACACGGCACTGCACACCGCCGACGTGGTGCCGGTGGCGATCTCCAGTGACTACCTCGCCGCGCCCGACCCGGCGCAGGTCGAGCTGACCGCGACGGTCCGCAAACGGGGCCGCACCGTCACCCTGGTGCACGTCGACCTCACCCAGAACGGCCGCGTGATGGTGTCGTCGTCGGTGACGCTGGCCCGCCCGGACACCGGGACGGCGCATCATTCGTCGCCGACGGTGCTCGACGACCTGCCCGTCGAACCGGCCGCCGACGCCATCTCCGTGGGCGAGACGCCGCTGTCGGACGTGATGCATCTGGGGCAGGCCCTGGACCTCGGTCTGGACCCGGCCACCTTCCCGGTGATCCGAGGGGAGAAGGGCGACCCGGTCATCCGGGGGTGGGCCCGCCCCCGTGACGCCGCACCCGACTCGTACTTCTCGGTGCTGGTGTGTGACATCTCGCCGCCGGTGGTGATGAACCTGGCGTTGTTCGGGTGGGCGCCGACCGTCCAGTTGACCACCTACATCCGTCGGGAACCGGCGTCGGGCTGGCTGCGGTTCGCCGCGACCACCGTCGAGGTCGGTGCCGGCATGTTCGAAGAAGACCATCTCGTGGTGGACTCGACGGGTGCGGTGGTGGCGCAGTCGCGTCAGCTCGCCCTCATCCCGCAACGGCAGCGGTGACCTGCACCGATCACCGCCCCACGCTCCTCCGACCAACCCGACGATCCGCCCGTCCACGGGCAGATCGCATCTGCAGAAAGGCTTTCCAGTAGTGAGCGAACGTATCGCGATCATCGGCGGCGGCAAGATCGGCGAGGCCCTGCTGGCCGGTCTGATCGCCGCCGGCACACCGGCCAAGGACCTCGTCGTCGTCGAGCGGGTCGCCGACCGCGCGGCCGAGATCGCCGACGAGTACGGGGTACTCGTGACCGAGGACGTGTCGGTGGCCGCCGAGAGCGCCCAGTATGTGTTCCTCGCCGTCAAACCCGACGACGTCGAGCCGGTCATGCGCAAACTCGCCGCCGCCGAGGACAACGCCGAATCCGAACGGGTGACGGTGTCGTTGGTGGCCGGTGTCCCGATCTCCAGGTTCGAGACGATCCTGCAGGCCGGATCGCCGGTGGTGCGGGTCATGCCGAACACCCCGATGCTGGTCAACGAGGCGATGTCGGCGGTGTCGGCGGGCCGGCACGTGGACGCCGAGCAGTTGCGCGCGGTCACCACGCTGCTCGGCAGCGTCGGCCGGGTGACGGTGCTGCCGGAGAAACTGATGGACGCGGTGACCGCGGTGTCGGGGTCCGGACCCGCGTACGTGTTCCTGCTGGCCGAATCGATGATCGATTCGGGTGTGGCGCTGGGGCTGACCCGCGCCCAGTCCACCGAACTGGTGGTGCAGACCATCCGCGGTGCCGGGGTGCTGCTCAGCGATTCCGGCCTGTCGCCGGTGGATCTGCGTGCCGCGGTGACCTCGCCGGGTGGCACGACCGCCGCCGCCATCCGTGAGCTGGAGACCCATGGTCTGCGTTCGGCGATGTACGCGGCCACGAAAGCGGCCTCGGATGTGAGCCGCGCGTCCGGACGCCGCGTCGACGGTGAGGGTGTGTAGCGGGGACCGGAATTGTCGACTATCGGCGCAATTCTGTCGGCAATGTCGAGCTGACATTGAGGGTTGCTGGCGCTGCCATGCCGGGCCATGTTTCCCACAATTAGTGGTCGTCGCGCCCGAAACCCCAGTATGTTGTGGGCGAGGACGCCCGAAATGGAATTTCCTGGCCACTCACGTCGCTTTTTTCACATCTGCCACGCTAAGCTCCTTTAAGCACGTGCGTGTCTGATGTCCGCCGGAGGGGAAGCCGGCGGCCGCGACGCGTGCTCCGGAGGTATGAGAATTTCATGACGCCTGCAGAGACTCCAGGAGACAGGTCGGCGGCCGGCAATGCCGGAGCCGGATCCCAGTTCCTCACCGTCGCAGAGGTCGCATCCCTGATGCGTGTGTCCAAGATGACCGTGTACCGCCTGGTGCACAACGGTGAACTGCCCGCGGTTCGCGTGGGTCGTTCGTTTCGCGTGCACGCCAAGGCCGTGCACGACTACCTCGAAACGTCCTACTTCGACGCCGGATAACACCGATCCCGCCCGACCGGCCCGGGGCCACCGGCGACCCCGGTGGCCCCGGGCGGGCATGTTCTCCTCCGCTGTGACCCGTCGGGATGCGATTTCTGTTCCGTGGGGTCGGGCCGGTAGTGTGGACAATCGGCTACCCGATCCGGCCCGCAGGCTCCCGGTGTCACCGGGGTGCTCAGCCATGTGGATGCACCGTTGTGGGTGCACCGCGTGCGGTGGCCGGCCCGCAGCATCCTGCGGGGTAGGAAGAACGTTGCACGTGAAGTGAGGAAGTACCCCGATGGGCTCAGTGATCAAGAAGCGCCGCAAGCGCATGTCGAAGAAGAAGCACCGCAAGCTGCTTCGCCGCACCCGCGTGCAGCGTCGCAAGCTCGGTAAATAGGCTCCGGCCCCGCGCGGGCACGACCGCCACGAGAACCCGCCCACGTGCGGGTTCTTGTCGTCGATGGGGGCGGTGACCCTGCCGCCGGGCACTGCGGCGAGCCGACCCGGGGCGCCCCGGCTAGCCTGGTCCCATGCCCGACTCCCCAGACCAGCTGCCCCGATCGGTTCTCGTGACCGGTGCGTCGACATTTCTCGGCGGCTACCTGGTGGCCCGGCTGGCCGCCAATCCCGAGATCGAGCGGGTGATCGCGGTGGACTCGCGGGTGCCCCGTAAGGACCTGATGCGCCGGATGGGTCGGGCGGAGTTCCTGCGTCTAGACATCCGACGGCCGGCCATCGCCAAGGCGATCGCGAACTACGAGGTCGACACCGTCGTCCACGCGGCCACCTCGATCATGGACACCGCGCCGCACTCCACCGCGATCAAGGAGTTCAACGTGGTCGGGGCGATGCAGGTGTGCGCGGCCGCGCAGCGCAGCCCGTCGGTGAAACGGCTGATCCTGCGGTCCACGGCCATGGTCTACGGCGCGAGTGCAAGCGATCCCTCGCACTTCTCCGAGGAAACCCGGGCACGCCGCGAACCCACCCGCAGCTACGGTCGTGACCTCCTCGACGTGGAGGGGTACGTGCGCGGGCTCGGCCGTCGACGCCAGGACATCGAGGTGACCATCCTGCGGCTGCAGGCCATGCTGGGCCCGCGGATCAACACCCGGATGGGCTCGCATCTGTCGCTGCCGGTGGTGCCCACCGTGTTCGGGTTCGCGCCGCGGCTGCAGTTCCTCCACGAGGAGGATGCGCTCGCGGCGATGGAGCATGTGACGCTGGTGAGCCGGCCGGGCACCTACAACGTCGCCGGTGACGGCGTCGTGACACTCGCGCAGGCGGTGCGCCGGGTGGGCCACGTCCCGCTACCGGTGCCGGGCCGCCTGCTCGCACCGATCACCGGCGTTTTGCAGGATCCTCGATCGGCCAAACTTCGAAGTTCCCAAACTGAATTCTTGACTTACGGGCGGGTTTTGGACACCACCCGAATGCGGACCGAACTCGGGTTTGCACCGCGTTTCACCACAATGGAGACCCTGGATGATTTCATCGCCCGTGGCGGGGTGAATCCTGTTGTGAGCGCGGCGAGTTGGCGTGGACTGGAACGGCGCGCGGTGTCTCTCGCACTGGCGCTTCGGTGATTCGTCGCCAACCCGCGGGATGGGAATCGACTTGTGTGGCAGGAGTTGTCGGCTTCGCCAATACGGGGACGCGGCTGCGAAACGCTGCAGCGTTCCGTATCATGAGGTCTCTACGTGTCGGGGCGTCGAAAGGCTCGTTTCCGGTGCATTGTCGCGTCGAATGAAAATTTTCTCTGAAATGGAAGAGTGGGGTGAGAGCGTGGCCGGTGGTTCGGTACCCGATACGCGCACCGCGAAGGTCATTCAGCTCTACGCGAGCTCAGGGGGGCATGGTGGTCGAGGTTTCGACGCGGGCAAGGGACGCCACCCGAGTCAGCAGGTCGCCCATCCCCGGCAGCCCGGCCCGATCACCCATCCCAACACCGACGGCTTCGGCAGTTCGCCGGCCTCGGTGACACCCATCAGCGACGAGGTGGTCGTCGACGACGGCCTCGGCGTCGAGCATCAGGTGCGCTCGTCGCCACTGTTCAGCCTCGGTGGGATCCGCAGTGCCGTTGCCGATTCACTCACTGCCACAGCAGGTTTCATTCGCGAGCGGATGACCGGTGATTACGAGATCGACGATTTCGGATTCGATCCGCACTTCACCGAGGCGGTCTGGTTGCCTGCGGTGCGCCAGCTGTATCAGAAGTGGTTCCGCGTCGAGGTCACCGGCATCGAGAACCTGCCCGTCGAGGGTGGTGCGCTGCTCGTCGCCAACCACGCCGGCACCATCCCGGTCGACGCGATCATGACCTCGGTGGCCGTCCGCGACAATCATCCGACCGGTCGCCATCTTCGAGTTCTGGCCGCCGATATGGCTTTCGACACCCCCGGTGTCAGTGAGGCCGCGCGCCGCATCGGCGCCACCCTCGCCTGCACCAGCGACGCCGACCGCCTGCTCCGGCAGGGTGAACTCACCGCGGTGTGGCCGGAGGGCTACAAGGGGATCGGCAAGCTGTACAAGGACCGCTACAAATTGCAGCGGTTCGGGCGCGGCGGATTTGTCACGACGGCTTTGCGCAACGCCGTCCCGATCGTCCCGGTCTCGATCGTCGGATCCGAGGAGATCTACCCGATGATCAGCGACCTGAAGCCGCTTGCGCGGGTGCTGGGACTGCCGTACGTGCCGATCACCCCGTTGTTCCCGTGGCTCGGTCCGCTCGGCGTCATCCCGCTGCCGTCCAAGTGGCACATCCACTTTGGGCGTCCCATCGAAACCGACGGATACGATGCCTCCTCGGCCGAAGACCCGATGGTGGTCTTCGACCTCACCGACCACGTCCGCGAGGACATCCAGCAGACGCTGTTCCGGATGCTGTCGCGGCGCGGAAGCGTGTACTTCGGCTGAGCGCGTGACCCGAGCGTCGCGGTGCGCGCTACTGTGACAGGCATGAGTTTTGACGCCGATCTCGGCCCCGTCGACGTCGTCGTTGTTCGATTCCCGACCCTGCCGATTCCCGCGTCGGGATTCGATCTGCTCGACGATCGCGTCTCCTCCGGCCGGGTGAACGTCCTCGACATCGAGTTCGTCTCCCGCTCCGCCGACGGCGCGGCCATCCGGCTCGACGCCGGCACCGTCGGCCTCGAGACGCTCACCGGAGCCGACAGTTCTCTGATCGATGAGGGCGGCATTGCCACCGCCGCAACAGAACTCGCCGACGTTGAGGCCGCCGCGATCGTCGTCTACGAGGATCTGACCTTCCTTGCGGTGATCGGGGCGATGGGCCGCCGACGGCGGGTCGATCATCACCAAGGGACCTGTGCCGGTCGACGATCTGATCGGCGCGCTCGACGCCGCCGAAGGGAACCGAGCATGAGTTTGATCCGCACCGCCACCCGCGCCGCCGTCGCGAGCTCGGTTCACGACCGGGTTCAGCGTCGCCAACAGCAACGCTCGGCGCAGCAGGCACCGGCCCGGCCTGCGGTGCCGCAGCCGGCGCCGGTCCAGGCCGCCGAATCGGCCGCCGCCGCCCCCACGACGGCTCTGATGAACGACCTCACCTCGTTGCGACCGGCCGGCGTGGTCACCGACGCCGAGTTCGCCGACATCTCGTCTATCTTCGGCTGATCAGGAGGACAATGTGCGTGCAGTCATCTGTCACAAGGGCGAACTGACGGTGCAGGAGGTCGACGCACCCGAACCCGGCAAGGGGGAGGTGCTGCTGCGGGTCCGGCGGGCCGGGATCTGCGGCTCTGATCTGCACGCACGATCCGATGGCGACGAGACCGCCGACCTGGCCGCCGAGATCGGCTATCCCGGCTTCATGCGGTCGGAACAGTCGGTCATCCTGGGCCATGAATTCGTCGGTGAGGTGGTCTCCTACGGACCGGGATGCCGCAAGAAGTGGGCGCCGGGGACCGCGGTGGTGTCGCTGCCGATGCGCCGGCACGACGGCCAGCCGCATCTCACCGGTCTCGATGAACTCGCGCCCGGCGCCTTCGCCGACTTCGTCGTCGTCGCCGAGGACATGACGATGGATGTGCCGCACGATCTTTCGCTGGACGAGGCGGCGCTCACCGAACCGCTGGCGGTGGCCTACCACGCGGTGCGACGCGGGGAGGTGGGACGCCGCGACGTCGCCACCGTGATCGGTTGCGGCCCCATCGGACTCGCGGTCATCGCGATGCTCAAGGCGACCGGGGTGCGCACGGTGATCGCCAGCGACCTGACCGCCGGACGCCGCGAACTCGCCCGCCGCGTGGGTGCCGACGTCGTCGTCGACCCAGGCGTCGAGTCACCCTTCGACATCACCGCCGAGAAGGGCCGCTACGTCTCGACGGTGCCCCAACTGTTCGACGCGGCCTTCGACGGGATGCGTACCCTACGCCGGATTCCGTTGGTGCCGTGGGCATCGGTGTTCCACCTCGCCGACCGCCTCGGGGCCACGCCGACGGGGCCGGCGATCTTCGAATGTGTCGGCGTGCCCGGCATGATCGAGCAAGTGCTCACCGCCGCGCCGTTGCGGTCGAGGATCATCGTCGTCGGCGTGTGCATGCAGGCCGACCGCATCCGGCCGGCGATGGCCATCAACAAGGAACTCGACCTGCGTTTCGTGTTCGGCTACGACCCGGCCGAATTCCACGACACCCTGCAGATGATCGCCAAACGCGAGGTCGACGTCCGCCCACTGATCACCGCGACCATCGGCCTCGACGGAGTGGCCGAGGCCTTCGACGTGCTCGGTGCGGCCGAACAGCATGCGAAGATCCTCATCGATCCGGCCAGTGAGGTCAGCGCGCTCTCGTAGCGTTTCGGCAGATCAGCGCTTACGCAACAGCTTCGTCGCCGCTGCCGCGGTGCCGCCGGCCGCGCCGATCACCAAAGCCGTTCCGGCGCCGTACTTTGCGGCCTTGCGGGCGGTGCGGAAGTCATACATCTCCCAGCCGCGGACCTTCGCGACGTCACGCAGGTCGGCATCGGGGTTGATGGCGACGGCCGTGCCCACCAGCGACAGCATCGGCACGTCGTTGTGCGAGTCGGAGTAGGCGGTGCACCGTTTGAGGTTGAGTCCCTCGCGAATCGCCAACGCACGCACGGCATGTGCCTTACCGGGACCGTGCAGGATGTCACCGACGAGGCGACCGGTGAACACACCGTTGCGGCTCTCGGCAACCGTGCCCAGTGCACCGGTCAGGCCCAGGTGATCGGCGATGGTCTGGGCGAGTTCCACCGGGGTGGCGGTGACCAGCCACACCTGCTGCCCGGCATCGAGGTGCCGCTGCGCCAAAGCCCGTGTGCCCGGCCAGATCTTGTCGGCGATGTACTCGTCGAAGATCTCCTCGCCGAGTTCGGCGAGCTCGGCGGTGGGGCGTCCGGCGATGAAACTCAACGCCTTCTCGCGGCCCTCTGCGACGTCGTTGGCGTTCTCCTTGCCGGTGATCCGGAACTTCGCCTGCGTCCACGCGAAATCGAGAATGTCGCCGTAGGAGAAGTACTTTCGGGCGGCGAGGCCACGCGCGAAGTGCACGATGGAGGCGCCTTGGACCAGGGTGTTGTCGACGTCGAAGAATGCCGCCGCGGTCAGATCGCGTGGCACCTCGGGTTCGGTGTCGGCCGGTGGCCGGGTCCGCAGGGTGTCCAGGGCGGCCTTGGCGCTGGCCTCACCGGCGAGCGACTGCCGCAATTCCTGTGCGGTCTGCCGGAACCGTCCGCCGGCGGCGCTGGCCCGCTCGGTCAGCCACGCGGTGACCCGATTGCTCTCCTCGTCGGGATCGTGCGGTTCGTCGGCGTCGTCGTGGTCGTCGTCCGCGGCGGTCGAACCCCCGTCGACACGGTCGGCGTGTGCCTCCCAGTCGTCGGCCGAAGGTTCGGCACCCTCGGCCTCGACGGGCGCGGACACCGGTGACTCCGACGGCCCCGAGTCCGAGGCCTCGTCGGAGCCCGGGACGCCGACCGGATTCGTGTCACCGTCCGAGGACACACCCACAGTTCACACCTCCGAGACGGCCCTGTGCGGGCGGTTGGGGCTCGACCCCTACAGCCTAGCGGGGCTGTCAGACTGGACCGTGCAGCCGGGCGTGCCGACGCCCACCGAACCCTCGCCGCGACCGGAGGTCCCCATGCCGATCACCCTGCTCAGCCGCGCCGGATGTGCCGCGTGTGTCGGTGCACGTACCGACCTGGAACGGATCTGCGCCGATTTCGGTGAACCGGTCGAGGTCGTCGACGTCGACGCCGCCGCCGAGGCGGGCGATCCGAGTCTGCGCGCCGAATTCGGTGACCGGCTGCCGGTGATCCTGCTCGACGGTGAGGAACACGGCTACTGGGAGGTCGACGAACCGCGCCTGCGCGCCGACCTGACCGCTCGGGCCGCGCGTCACGACGCCTGAGACGCCTGACCGGGTTCCGGGTCCCCCGCTCCGTTGACAGCGCTCTCGTCCGCATTGACAGCGCTCTCGTCCACACTGACAGCGCTCCCACCGGATGTGACGTCGCCCGCCCGCGTTGCGAAATCGTCCTCGGCGGGGTAGTGGCGGGGGCGTACCCCGTCCGGTATACGCTGATCGACATTCGACGCGGGCACGCCACGGCTGCCCGCCTGGCGGACGGAAGCGGGTGTGCGGCAGTGAGCGTCGGTTCGGTATCCGGTGACATCCCCGACCCCACCGTCGCCCGTCTCGCCGCCTATCTGCACGTCCTGCGGTCCTTCTCCCAACGCGGCGTCGTCGTCGCCTCCAGCGGCCAGCTGGCCACCGCTGCGGGGGTCAATCCGGCGATCCTGCGCAAGGATCTGTCCCACGTCGGCGCCAACGGGGTGCGCGGCGTCGGATACGACGTGAGCAAACTGACCGCGCGGATATCGAACGCGCTACACACGGACGTCACGGTGACGGTCGCCCTCGCCGGCGCCGGTCGCCTCGGGCGCGCCCTGCTCACCCACACCGGCTTCGGCCGCGGATTCGAGGTGTGCGCCCTCTTCGACGACGATCCCGACGTCGTCGGCACCGTTCTCGACGATGCGACACCGCAGGTCCAGGCCCTCGAGGCGATCGCCGAGGTGTGTTCGGATCCGATGGTCGGGCCGGTGGAGATCGGGGTGGTGGCCACCGCCGACGACCAGGCCCAGACGGTGGCCGACGCGTTCACCCGCGTCGGTGTCCGGCAGCTGCTGAACGTGACGCCGGTGAGCCTTGTGGTGGACTCCGATGTCGTCGTCCGGCAGGTTGATCTAGCCTTGGAACTACAGGTGCTGGCCTTCACCGCGTCACGGACCCCGGTCGCGGAGCGTCAGGGCCGGGATTTGCGTGCAGTGGTGGACCGATAGGCGATGAAAACGGTGGCGGCGTGAGTGTCTTGTTGTTCGGTGTCTCGCATCGAAGTGCACCAGTGGAGGTGCTCGAGCGAATCGCGGTCTCCGACCACGAACGGCCCAAGCTCGTCGACGAGCTCCTGAGCTCGCGGGCGATCAGTGAGGCGATGCTGGTCTCGACGTGCAATCGCGTCGAGATCTACGCCGTCGTCGACGCCTTCCACCCCGCCCTCGAGGCCGTCGGCAACGTCGTCGGCGAGCACTCCGGCATGACCATCAACGACCTCACCAGCCACGCCTACGTCCGGTACTCCGAGGCGGCCGTCGAGCATCTTTTCACCGTCGCCGCCGGCCTCGACTCGCTTGTCGTCGGTGAGCAGCAGATCCTCGGGCAGATCCGCAACGCCTACCTCGACGCCGACTCCAACCACAGCACCGGACGCGTGCTGCACGAACTCGCGCAGCAGGCCCTGCGCGTCGGTAAGCGGGTGCACACCGAGACCGGCATCGATCGCGCGGGCGCGTCGGTGGTGTCGGTGGCGCTGCATCGCGCCCAATACCTGCTGGCCGGCGCATCCGGGTCGAGCGACGAGCCGGCCATGCGCTCGGCGGTGGTCGTCGGTGCCGGCGCGATGGGGGGCCTGGCGACCGCACACCTGGCCCGCGAAGGTGTCCGCAGCATGGTGGTGGTCAACCGGACCGTTGCCAACGCCGAACACCTCGCCGGCAACATCACCGCCAACCACGGCATCGAGGTGCGCGGCGTCGGATTCGACGACCTGCCCGCGGTGATGGCCGACGCCGACGTCGTCGTCGCCTGCACCGGGTCGGTCGGTTCGGTGATCGGCGTCGGTGACGTGCATTCGGCGCTCGCCGCCCGCGGGACCGCCGGAAACGCCGGGAAACCGCTGGTCATCTGCGATCTCGGGTTGCCACGCAATGTCGATCCGGCGGCCGCGCGGCTGCCCGGTGTGCATGTCGTGGACATCGCCGGGCTGCGTGGCATGACCGAGGCCAAGGCCGCCGAGGACGACACCCTCGCCGCCCGGTCGATCGTCGCGGGTGAACTCGCCGACTACCTGACCGCACAACGTCAGGCCGAGGTCACGCCGACCGTCGCGGCCCTGCGGCAGCGCGCAGCCGACGTGGTGGAGGCCGAGATCCTGCGCCTGGAGACCAAACTTCCCGGACTCGACGATCCGCAACGCGACGAGGTGGCCAAGGCGGTGCGACGCGTCGTCGACAAGCTGCTGCACGCGCCGACGGTGCGCGTCAAGCAACTCGCGTCGACCCCGAACGGTGACCACTACGCCGAGGCGCTGCGTGAGCTCTTCGAGCTCAAGCCGGGTGCCGCCGAGGCCGTCAGCGCCCCCGAGTCCGGGCTCGCAGAGTCCGGCGATCGGGGCATCACCGCATCGGAGCAGGCAGAACAGTGACCGACACCGACACCCGGGCCGTCATCCGCGTCGGCACCCGGGGCTCCCTGCTGGCCCGCACCCAGACGCAGACCATCGTCGACGCGCTGATCGCCGCCGGGCATCCGGCCGAGCCGGTGATCATCAAGACCGCGGGCGACGCCTCGGCCGCACCGGTCGCCGAGATCGGCGTCGGGGTGTTCACCACCGCGCTGCGCGACGCGCTGCACAACCGCGAGATCGACGTCGCCGTGCACTCGTACAAGGACCTGCCGACCGCACCCGATCCGGGGCTGGTGATCGCGGCCGTCCCACCCCGCGAGGATCCCCGAGATGCGCTGGTCAGCAAGGGTGGGCAGGTCCTCGGTGAACTCCCGCCCGGGTCGACGATCGGCACCTCCGCCCCGCGACGGGCGGCACAGCTTAAAGCATTGGGTCTCGGTTTGGAAATCCGCCCCCTACGAGGCAACCTAGATTCTCGGTTGGGCAAAGTCGCCAGCGGCGAACTCGATGCGGTCGTCGTCGCGCGGGCCGGGCTCGTACGAATCGGAAGGGCCGACGAGGTCACCGAGGCGTTCGATCCGGTGGTCCTGTTACCGGCTCCGGCGCAGGGCGCGTTGGCCGTGGAGTGTCGCAGCGACGATGCCCAACTGGTGAGAACTCTCGCCGAGTTGGACGACGCGTCCACCCGTGCGTCGGTCGACGCCGAACGTGCGGTGCTCGCGGCCCTGGAGGCCGGGTGTACCGCTCCGGTCGGAGCGATCGCAGAGGTGGTCGAATCGCTCGATGACGACGGGCGCATCTTCGTCGAACTGTCGCTGCGTGCGGCGGTGGCGGCCGAGGACGGATCCGATGTGATCCGCGCTTCGGTGGTGGGTCCGGTGGAACGTGCCGACCAGCTGGGCAGGGATCTCGCGGCCGAACTGCTGGAACTGGGAGCAGGCGAACTCGTCGACTCTCCCTAGTTCCGGCAAGGAACACACAGCCCTCACCGTACGAGGGCAGGAGAGTGCGAACGCATGAGCCGTACGACCAAGAAGGCCACTCCGGGGCGGATCTTTTTCGTGGGGTCCGGGCCCGGGGACCCAGACCTGCTGACCGTGCGGGCGCGGAGTGTCATCGCCTCCGCGACCACGGCCTACGTCGACCCGGATGTCCCCGCCGCCGTGGTGGCGATGATCGGCGGGGCGCACCGTCCCGAACCCGCCGACTCCGGCCGCCGGGCCGCCGCCAAGACACCCAAGAACGAGACCGGCGACGACGCGCCGGCCACCGACGTCGCGCCGACGCCGGAGGAGACCGAGGAGCAGGTCGTCCATCCTGCGCTCGGCGATCCCGGCGAGGTCGCCAAGACCCTGGTCGCGGCCGCCAAGGCCGGCGACGACGTGGTGCGCGTCGTCTCCGGTGACCCGCTGACCACCGATTCGGTGCTCACCGAGGTGCACGCGGTGGCACGCACCACCATCACCTTCGAGGTGCTGCCGGGTCTGCCGGCCGCATCGGTGGTGCCGAGCTACGCCGGCATGCCGCTCGGTTCGAGCCACACCCAGGCCGACGTGCGCGCCGAGGGCGTGGACTGGGCCGCGCTGGCCGCCGCCCCCGGCCCGCTGGTGCTGCACGCCACGTCCGGGCATCTGGCCGAGACCGCGAGCGCACTGACCGAACACGGCCTCGCCCCGCAGACACCGGTGGCCATCACCGTCAACGGCACCACCTGCGGGCAGCGCACCATCGAGGCCACCCTGGTCACGCTCAACGAGTTGGGTAACGCGTTGTCCGGACCGTTGATCCTCACCGTCGGCAAGGTGGTGACCCAGCGCGGCAAGCTCTCCTGGTGGGAGTCGCGGTCGCTGTACGGCTGGACCGTGCTGGTGCCCCGCACCAAGGATCAGGCCGGCGACATGAGCGATCGCCTCGTTTCGCACGGTGCCATCCCCAAGGAGGTGCCCACCATCGCGGTCGAGCCGCCCCGCAGTCCGGCCCAGATGGAAAGGGCCGTCAAGGGTTTGGTGGACGGCCGGTACCAGTGGGTGGTGTTCACCTCCACCAACGCGGTGCGCGCGGTGTGGGAGAAGTTCGCCGAGTTCGGTCTGGACGCGCGAGCCTTCTCCGGCGTCAAGATCGCCTGCGTGGGCGAGGCGACCGCCGAGCGGGTGCGCGCCTTCGGGATCAACCCGGAACTGGTGCCCTCGGGTGAGCAGTCCTCCCTCGGCCTGCTCGAAGACTTCCCGCCGTACGACGACGTCTTCGACCCGGTGGATCGAATCCTGTTGCCGCGCGCCGACATCGCCACCGAAACCCTCTCGGAGGGGCTGCGTGAGCGGGGCTGGGAGATCGACGACGTCACCGCGTATCGCACCGTGCGCGCGGCCCCGCCGCCCGCCGAGACCCGCGAGATGATCAAGACCGGTGGCTTCGACGCGGTGTGCTTCACCTCGAGTTCCACCGTCCGCAATCTCGTCGGTATCGCCGGAAAACCGCACGCGCGCACCATTGTTGCGTGCATCGGGCCCAAGACCGCGGAGACCGCAACGGAATTCGGGCTGCGCGTGGACGTGCAGCCGGAATCCGCGTCGATCCCCGACCTCGTCGACGCGCTCGCCGAGCACGCCGCCCGGTTGCGGGCCGAGGGGGCCTTGCCGCCGCCGCGCAAGAAGTCCCGGCGGTCGCGGTCCTAGGGGGTCGGTGATGGCTCCGGTGATCCGTCCCCGACGTCTGCGCACGAGCGCCGCGATGCGGCGACTCGTCGCCGAAACCGTGCTCGCGCCCAGCGATCTGGTGCTGCCGATGTTCGTCGCCGACGGCATCGACGCGCCGCGGGAGATCTCGTCGATGCCCGGGGTGTATCAGCACACGCTCGACTCCCTGCGCAAGGCCGCCGACGAGGCGGTCCGCGCCGGAGTCGGCGGGCTGATGCTCTTCGGGGTGCCCGCAGCGGCGGCGAAGGATGCGTGCGGTTCCGGTGCCGATGATCCCGACGGCGTGCTCAATCGTGCTCTGGCGGTACTGCATTCGGATCTCGGTGACTCGACGGTGCTGATGGCCGACACCTGCCTCGACGAGTTCACCGATCACGGCCATTGCGGCGTCCTCGACGACGCCGGCCGCGTCGACAACGACGCGACCCTCGATCGCTACATCTCGATGTCGTTGGCGCAGGCCCGATCCGGCGCTCACCTGCTCGGTCCGAGCGGCATGATGGACGGTCAGGTCGCCGCGATCCGCGCAGCCCTGGACGCCGAAGGATTCACCGACACCGGCATTCTCGCGTACGCGGCGAAGTACGCGTCGGCGTTCTACGGTCCCTTCCGCGAGGCCGTCGGATCGTCGTTGCAGGGCGATCGGCGCACCTATCAGCAGGACGGTGCCAACCGCATCGAGTCGCTGCGCGAGGTGCGCCTGGACCTCGACGAGGGCGCCGACATCGTCATGGTCAAACCCGCGATGAGCTACCTCGACATCGTCCGCGACGTCGCCGAGATGGCAGACGTGCCGGTCGCCGCGTACCAGATCTCCGGTGAGTACTCGATGATCACCGCCGCCGCCGAACGCGGCTGGATCGACCGCGACGCCGCCATCGCCGAATCGCTGCTCTCCATCAAGCGGGCCGGCGCGAAGATCATCCTGACCTACTGGGCTGCCGAGGTCGCTGCCGCGCTGCGCTGACAGCGCTCTGCTCCGCACTGACAGCGCTCTGCTCCGCACTGACAGCGCTTTCGCGCTCGTTGACGGCGTCCGCTACGACGTTGACAGCGCTCTCGCGCTCGTTGACGGCGCTTTGGAACGCACTGACAGCGCTCTGTGGTCGGATCTGTCCCTGATTTCAGCAATCGATGAGCGCTGTCAACGTCGACGTGAGCGCTGTCAACGATGACGTGAGCGCTGTGAACGTCAATGAGAGCGCGGTCAACGTGGAGGCGAGAGCGCTGTCAGCAATGAGGCGGGCGCTGTCAGTGGTGACTCGAGCGCGTTCATTACCCTGGAAGGTATGTCTTCATCCACCGACCCGGGCGGCAGCTCCAGCCTGGGCAGCGACGATCGGCAGGGCGGAAAACCCAAGATCGTCGAGTCGATCGTCATCGCGTCCGAACTGTGGATCGTGGTGCTGCTCGGACACATCATCACCACGATCGCCACCTATGGCCAGACGCGGGACGCCTACGTCGATTTCGCCAGGTCCAGCTACGGTGAGGGCACCGAGGAGTACAACCTCGTGACGTCGTCGGGTCTGGTGATCACCACCATCGTGATCACGTTGATCGTCGAGATCGCGGTTGCGGTCACTCTCCTCCTCCTGACCCGCAAGGGCTACAACTGGGCGCGATTCCTGCTCGGTGCGTTGAGCCTGTTCCTGGTGATCACCACGTTCTTCTCGCTCTTCGGCGATGTCCACCCGACGTGGGCGATGGTGCCCAACGTGATCGGCGGTGTCGCCGCACTCGGCGCGGTGGTGTTGCTTCTTCGCCGCGAGTCCGACACCTACTGCAAGAAGATGGCGCAGTGGCGTCGCGCACCGCGCATCTCGGCGGCGCCGCCCTATCCGCCCATTCCAGGCCAGGGCAACCCGCAGGCGGGCGCGTATCCGCAGCCGGGCGCGTATCCCCAGCCCGGCGCATACCCGCAATCGGGTCCGTATCCGCCGCCCTACGGCTACGCCCCACCCGGCTACGGGCCGCCACCCACCGGCAACCCAGGCCCCGGATATCCGCCATACCCCGGTCAGCCGCCGCAGCCACCGACCCCGAGTCCCCCGGAGCAGCAGCAGCCTTCCGCCGCAGACGACCCACGGAACGAGCGCGGGGGTGCTTCACTCAGTAAGGAGTCACCCGGCAGCACGTCGTCCGACGCCAACCCATCCGTCGACCAGACCGAAGGAGATCAGTCCCGTGACCAAACCTGATCCCGCCCAGCGCCCGAACGTAGTGGTCTGGGCCTACCGCTGCTGGCTGGTTGCGGGCGGGCTGCTGGCTGCGCTCGGTGCGGCCTACATCCTCATGGGAATCTTCGTGTTCGTCGAAACCCTCGTTCCGGTCGGCGCCGGAGTGCTGGTGGCCGCGGTTGGCGTCGCCTACATCCTGCTGGGCTCCAAGACCTACACCGGCGACGAACGCTGGCGCTCCTCGCTGGCGGCGTTGACCCTGGTCGTCGTGATCATGCTGCTGGTCCTGAGCTTCCTGTCGTTCTGGCTGGCCATCGCCCTGCTCCCCGCGATCCTCGGCCTGCTGGGATCGCTGCTGGCCTACCGGCCCGCCGGCGATGCCTGGTTCACCGGTAAGCAACCGGTCACCACCGCGCCCGCGAAGAAGGGCGCACACCTCAAGAAGCGGGGGAAGAAGACCCGGTGACCGCAGACCGGTCGCAGGAGCCCGACGAGTCGGGTGACCCGGACGACGCTGGTTCTCCGGACGACGCTGGTTCTCCGGACGACGCTGGTTCTCCGGACGACGCCGATTCTCCGGACGACGCCGACACCGCAAAAGACACGGATTCCCCAGACGACACCGAATCGTCCACACCCACCCCGATCCCCGACAACCCCGGCGAGGTGCTGTTCTACGAGCCCGGCGGCAGCTGGTGGGTGGTGGCCGTTGGTCCCGTCCTCATCGCGGCGGTCCTCGGCATGGAGATCGCCGGCCCGGGGCAGGTGCACTGGCTGGTCATCGGCATCTTCGGCCTGATCATCGTCGGATTCTCCGTCATCCAGGTCGTCGCGGCCCGCAAGCACGTGACCGTCGAGCTCACCGAGATGACGCTGCAGCAGGGCACCAAGATTCTCGCCCTGGCCGACATCGATGAGATCCACCCTGCCAACAACGGTTCCGAACACCAGAAGTGGGAAAGCGCCCCCGCGCTCGGCGAGTTGCACGGTGTCCCCCGGCGACGGACCGGTGTGGGAGTCACTCTCGCCGACGGCAGCCTCGCTCAGGCGTGGGCGCGCGACGTGGAACGCTTCCGGAACGAACTCACCGAGGCGCACCTCGCGGTCAAGCTCGGCTTGCCGCCGCGCGGGACGGGCTCATAGGGGTGCGTCCGGAACCTCCGGCGAACGACCGGTCCGACGACGGGTTGGCCGATTCCGACTGGAATCGCACGCAGCGCTCGGAGACTGGCACCCAACGCCTCGACCGCAACTGGTCGTCGCTGCTGCAGGAACTGCGGGTGGCGCAGACCGGCGTTCAGGTGCTCACCGCATTCCTGCTGACCCTGCCGTTCCAGTCCCGATTCGACGTCCTCGACCACGGCATGCGGATCTTCTACCTTGCGGTCGTGGCGTGCGCGGTCGGGTCCACCGTCCTGCTCGTCACCCCGGTGGCATTGCACCGGGCACTGTTCCGCAGGCATCGCCTGCCCACTCTTGTCCCGTGGGCGCACCGGATCGCCTATGTCGGCCTGCTCTTCCTGGGTGTCGCACTCAGCGGCAGCATGGTCGTGGTGTTCGACGCGACCGTCGGTCGGGTTCCGGCGCTCGTGGCGGGTGGGTGCACCCTCGCGGTGTTCGCGGCGTTCTGGCTGGTTTTTCCGTTCGTGCTGCGCCGCGGGTCCGACCGACCCGGCCGGTGCGATGAGCGACCTCGATGACGGTCAGCGCACCTGGGCGGGTGGTCCCGGGCGTGTGAGCGGTGGAGCTTCGTCGAGGTGACAGGTCACCCGTTCTCGATCATCGGCGCCACCATCAACTGCTCCGGGATCCCGAAGGCGTCCACCAGGACCCCGGCATACGGCCGCAGTTCGAGGCACAGTTCGTTGACGCCGCGCCGGATCGCCTTGGCCCGCTCCACCGACACGTGTCGGTGCATCAGGAACCACGACAGATCCTCCTCGAGCGCCGAGTAGACGAACAGGTCGCAGACCTTGCCCAGGAGTTCCGCGGTCGACTTGGAGTCGCAGTCGTTGATGGCCTCGATGAACGACTCCAGTACCACCCGTTCGGTATGTGCCCGACCCACTTTCAGCAGATGATCCTGTGCATTGTTGAACACCTCGAAGGCGTCGTTGTCGTCACCCAACGCGCGCCGCAGACGCTGCGCGCAGGTCCGCACCAGATGATCCTCACGATTGCGGAACAGGCGGATCTGGGTGCCGCGGTTGGTCAGATTCGACTTCTCCGGATCCTCGTCGGAGCTCTCCAGCAGCGTCTGCACCACCTGCCGGGCCGCGGTCTTCTCGACGACGACGTCGCGCGCCATGCCGGCGATGAACCGCACCCATCCGCCCGCCGAAAGGCCTTGCACGTCATCGGCATACGCCGACAGCAACTCCTTGGCCACCAACTGGGTCAGGACGGTGTTGTCGCCCTCGAAGGTGGTGAACACGTCGATGTCGCCACGGATGATCGCGATCTGATTCTCGTCGAGATAGCCTGCACCGCCGCATGCTTCGCGACTGACGTTGATGGCGTGGGAGGCGTGCCAGGTGGCGTACGCCTTCAAACCGGCTGCGGCGCCCTCGAGTTCACGTTGCCGCCCGGCGTCGGAATCATCCGGCGCGGCCGACTGTACCTCATGCAGTTCGGCGGTCAGCTCGTTCTGCGTGCACGCGATCGCATACGACTTCGCGATGAGCGGCAACAACTTCCGCTGATGCCCCAGGTAGTCCAGGACGGTGATCTCCGAGTCGCTGTCGGGGGCCTCGAACTGCTTGCGTACCAAGCCATAACGGGTCGCCAGCGCCAGTGCCTTACGGCCCGCGGCACCCGCCGTCGCGGCCACCGACACCCGGCCGCGGATCAGGGTGCCGAGCATGGTGAAGAAGCGCCGGTTGGAGTTCTCGATAGGGGAGCGGTAGGTGCCGTCGGCGTCCACGTCGGCGTAGCGGTTGAGCAGGTTCTCCGCCGGGATGCGCACGTCGTCGAAGGTGATGCGCCCGTTGTCGACGCCCGCGAGGCCACCCTTGTATCCGCAGTCGCTGGTGGTGACGCCGGGCAGATCGTTGCCGTCGGCGTCGCGAATGGGCACCACAAAGCAGTGCACCCCGTGGCTTTCCGGCTCTTCCCCGGGTCCGGCGGTGATCAGCTGCGCGAATACCGCCGCCACCGTCGCATGCTGGGCGGCGCCGCCGATGTAATCCTTGCGCGACGACGGCGTGGGCGAAGTCACCACGAATTCCCGCGTCTGCGGGTCATAGGTCGCGCTGGTCTCCAGGGCCTGCACATTGGAGCCGTGACCGGTCTCGGTCATCGCGAAGCAGCCCAGCAGATCCAGCGAGATGATGTCGGCGACGTAGCGGTCGTGATGCCTTGCGGTACCGAGTTTTTCGACGGCACCACCGAAAAGTCCCCACTGCACACCGGATTTCACCATCAACGACAGGTCGGCGTAGCCGAGCATCTCGATCGCGGTGATCGACGCACCGATGTCGCCGGTGCCGCCGTGGTCGGCGGCGAAGCCCGCGCCGGCGAAGCCGTGCGACGCCAGTTCCCGCATCTCACCGAGAATCCGCTCACGTGCCTCGTCGAGCGTCAACGACGGATCGGGTAGCAGATCGGAGCGGTCGGACAACTCGCGCACCATGTCCCGGGTCGCAGCCCAGCGGCCGTCGAGTGTGCGGCGCAAACCCTCGACCAGCAGATCGCGGGTGGCGTCGTTGATGGCGTCGTCGTCGTGCGGTGACGGCACGTCCCCCGCGGCGACCGTCGTGGTGGTGCTGGTGGTGTCGTCGGGATTGGCGGGCGATTGCGTGGGTGTGGACATTCCTCCACGGTACGTATCCGGACTCCGTGGCTTGCCGCTTTCGATGGATCGTGGCGTTGCGCTGCGGCGCGGACACGGGCCAACACCGGCGCGACGCTACGGCAGCAACCCCATCCGACGCGCCGTCACGACCGCTTCGCGCCGATTGTGCACCTCGAGCTTGCCCATCAGATTGCGGACGTAACTCTTGATGGTCTCCGGCCGCAACGACAGCCGCTCGGCGATCTCGGCGTTGGCGCATCCCAACGCGAGATGGGCGAGCACATCGCGTTCGCGTGGCGAGAGCGTCACCGCACACGTCGGCCGCGAACCCAGGCCCCGCAACCGCTCCTCGACGTCGCGCAACCGGCGGGCCAGCGCCTCGTCGGTCGTGGTCGCGGCGATCTCCCGCAACGCGACATAGCTCTCCACGATGGCGTCGGCGACCGTGGCGGGGACCTGCGGCTCGGTCGGTTCGACCCGATTCAGCTGCGCCACACGGCGATCCACCTCGTCACGTACCTCGATCTCGTGAGCGAGTTGCCGCGCGGTGCCGACCATCCTGGCGATTACCCGATCGCCGATCCGTTCGGGACTGCGCAGGCCGCCGTAGAGCACCGCCCGCGTCCTGCCGTCGACCACCGCCGGTGCCGCGATCAACGACTCGATGCCCTCCCCGGACACCTCACGGTCGTAATCGTGGGTGATCTCGGTGGAGGTGAAGTAGTCCGATACCGCGCCGGCGCGTCGTTCGGCGATGGTCCGCCCACCCAGGCCGCAGTCGGCCGAGATCAGCAGATCCCGCAGGATGACGCTGCGCGTACCGACGAACCCGGACAGCACCGCCCCGCGGTCATCGACGACGCCGCCGAACAGCACCGGCAGGACGGTGGCGCGGCCCGCGGCACGCAGTGACGCGCGCACGGCGTCGGTGTCGTCGGGTCGGCGGGTGTCGATCGTCCCGGATCTGATCGCTGCGGCCATGTGGTCACCTCCTGCGGGCAAAACCACCCACTTCCGGGGGTGGTGCAACCTCCAGTGTGATCCATACCGTGGAAGGCGACAAAACGTCGCGGGCATCACCGGCCCGCCGCACCGCGACCCGACCAGGAGAAACCGATGTCCGTGCCGGATGTGACCGCCCCACCCACCACCGACCTCGACGCCGAGTTCGGCCGCATCGACAGTGGCACCGCCAACCGTTCCGAGATGACACCTCTGCGGTTCCTGGAACGGTCGGCCCAGGTGTTCCCCGACCGCACCGCCGTCATTTACGGACAGCGCAGCGCCACCTACGCCGAGTTCGCCGACGAGGTGCAGCGACTGGCCCGTATCCTGGCCGACCGGATCGGGCCGGGGGAGCGGATCGCCTACCTCACCCCGAACGTCCCCGAGATGCTGGTCGCGCATTACGCGGTGCCGCTGGCCGGTGGGGTGCTCGTCGCCCTGAACTCCCGGCTGGCCGGACCCGAGCTGGTCTACATCCTCAACCACGCCGGCGTCACGACCCTGTTCTTCGACGCGGAGTTCCGGCACACGGTGTCGCTGATCGTCGACCAGGTGCCGGAGCTGACCACCACCGTCGAGATCGTCGACGCCGAATTCGGCACCGTCCCTGGTGATGTCGCGGCATCCGGAATCCCGGGACTCGAGTCCTACCCCGACTTCCTCACGCGCGCCGACGATCTCGATCCGACGCCGATCCCGTGGACCGTCGACGACGAGAACACCGTCATCACCATCAACTACACCTCCGGTACCACCGGAAAACCCAAGGGCGTCATGTACACCCACCGCGGGGCGTATCTGAACTCCTTCGGTGAGACCTTCCACAACGAGTTCACCGGCCACAGCCGCTACCTCTGGACGTTGCCGATGTTCCACTGCAACGGCTGGTGCACACCGTGGGCGGTCACCCAGGCATCGGCCACCCACGTCTGCCTGCGTGCGGTGCGGGCCGACGCGGTGTGGGATGCGATCGACGATCTGGGCGTCACCCACATGTGCGGCGCGCCAACGGTATGCACCACGATCGCCGGATCGCCTCGCGCCCATCGACTGGACCGGCCGCTGCACATCACCACCGCCGGAGCGCCGCCGAGTCCGACGGTCATCGGTCAACTCGAGGCGCTCGGCATTACCGTCGTGCACGTCTACGGACTCACCGAAGTGTATGGGCCGTACACGATTTGCGAGTACCAGGACGCCTGGGACGATCTCGCACCGGCCGAGCGTGCCACCAAGTTGTCGCGGCAGGGAGTCGGCATGGTGCAGGCCGAGGATGCGCGCGTGGTGGCGCAGGGCACCCTGCCGCTGACCGACGTGCCCGCCGACGGCGAGACGATGGGCGAGATCGTGCTCCGCGGCAACAACGTGATGGCCGGATACTTCAAGGATCCCGACGCCACCCGAGAAGCGTTCGCGGGCGGCTGGTTTCACACCGGCGATCTCGGCGTGATGCACCCCGACGGCTATATCCAGCTGCGCGACCGGGCCAAGGACATCATCATCTCCGGTGGTGAGAACATCTCCACCATCGAGGTGGAGCAGGTCCTCGTCAGTCACGACGCGGTGCTCGACGTCGCGGTCATCGGTGTGCCCGACGAGAAGTGGGGGGAACGGCCCCGCGCCTACGTGCTGCTGAAACCGGGTGCGACGCTGGCGACCGACGACCTCATCGCCTATGCCAAGACCCTGCTCGCCGGCTACAAGGTGCCCCGCGACATCGTCATCGCCGACGACCTGCCACGCACCTCCACCGGCAAGGTGCTCAAGTTCGAGCTGCGCAAGGATGCCGCCCAATAGCGACATCAGCTGCGCGACAGCAACTTCTGTGATACCGAGGTGGGCACCATGTCCAGTGGAATGAGCATGGAGACCGCTTGTGTCGTTCGGATGAACAGCATGTCGCGCCGAATGCATGCGGTGGCAACGCTGGTCAGATCCACGGTGGTGGTGATCCCGCCCGCCATGAACATGATGTGCGCCGGACCGAATTCGGCCATCAGGGGAGTTGTCCTGGGCGCGAAGCGCTTCCAGGTGTTGCGCGTCTGCAGGTAGGGAAGCGCCACATTGGCGACGCCGAGGTAGATGAGCGTGATTCCGATGACGATGATCGGGAAGGCCGCCGGCAGGGAGTTCGTCGTCTCGCCGACCAGTACGCCACTCGCCACCGTGGCGACACCGATGGCGACCGGAACGCCGAACTGTGTCGCCGCGCGTACGGGATTGCCGAAGGCCACCGCGCGTGCGGCCCGCGATGCCAGATCGGCCGCGGCGGTCGAGGTGGTACGGATCATCGTCGGAGGCGCGGTGGTCAGCGAAGGGCGATCGCTCAATGAGGTGTGCGGTCGGTGACCCTGTGCGTGGGTAGCGCCGGTGACTTCAGGACCGCTCACGGTGCCGACTCCTGCTGACGATGGGGATGTGTCGCCCTCGATCTGATCATCTCCGGGGCGCGGAGGCACCGCGCGACGCCGTGATTCATTCGGCCGCCCTACCGCTGCGGCGTTCGGTGAGCCACACTGTGATGCCATGGCACCGAGTGACACGATCGGCGAGCCGGACGATCTGCGGACCCTGGTGGTCGCCGAGTCGATCCGGCTGTTCAGCGAGAACGGTTACGAGTCGACCACCGTCGACCAGATCGCCGCGGCCGCCGGGGTGTCGCGCCGCACCCTGTTCCGGCAGTTCCGCTCCAAAGAGGACATGATCTTCGCCGACCACGAGGCGTTGCTGGCGCAGGTGACCGAGCGGTTGTCGGCCGACGAGTTCGCTCCGGATGAGGCACTCGATGCCGGCGACCCGTGGACCGTGGTGTGCGCGGCCGCCGAGATCGTTTTCACCCATTTCCTCGCGACGCGCGACCTCGCGGTCCGCCGGTTACATGTGGTCTCACGGGTCCCGGCACTGCGGGACCGCGAGCTCGTCACCACCTACCGCTACCAGCGCGTTTTCGAGGAGTACCTGCGACGCGTGGTCCCCGGCGCGTCGGCGGTTCACATCGTCGCGTTCGCCTCCGCGGTCACCGCGGTGCACAACTTTCTGCTGCGGTCGATGATCCGCGGGGACACGGATGCGACCCTGCAGCGGTTGCGTGCCGAACTGGCCGAGGTGCGCACGGCACTCGGTGCCGATCACCGGGCGCGCGATGCGGCTGGATCCGCCGCCGGTGCGATCGCGGTGGTGACCTATCCCGCCGGCGCCGACCCGGACGTCGTCGCCGAGCAGGTTCGTCGACAACTGCGTGCCGTTGACCGCAAGCAGGGACAATAGTGGGGACCGTTCATTGACATGGCACTGCGTGCCATGGTGAACTGTACCGAAGTGACATCACTGGCACGCAGTGCCCGACATGGCCGGAGGGTCGACATGGGTTTTGGTAATCCCGAGTTCAACGTTTTCGAGCTCCCCGAGGAGCACATCGCCCTGCGAGAGGCGATTCGCGCGCTGTCGGAGAAGGAGATCGAGCCCTACGCCGCCGTCGTCGACGAAGAGGCGCGGTTCCCGCAGGAGGCCCTCGACGCGCTCGTCGCCTCCGGATTCAACGCCATCCACGTTCCCGAGGAGTACGACGGTCAGGGCGCCGACTCGGTGGCCGCGTGCATCGTGATCGAAGAGGTCGCCCGCGTGTGTGCGTCGTCGTCGCTGATCCCCGCCGTCAACAAGCTCGGCACCATGGGCCTGATCCTCAACGGCTCCGACGAGCTCAAGAAGCAGGTTCTGCCGTCCATCGCCTCCGGCGAGGCGATGGCCTCCTATGCACTGTCCGAACGTGAGGCCGGCTCCGACGCCGCAGGCATGAAGACCCGCGCCCGCAAGGACGGCAGCAACTGGGTACTCAACGGGTCCAAGTGCTGGATCACCAACGGCGGCAAGTCATCCTGGTACACCGTCATGGCCGTGACCGATCCGGAGAAGAAGGCCAACGGCATCTCCGCATTCATGGTGCACAAGGACGATCCCGGCTTCACCGTCGGCCCGCTGGAGAAGAAGCTCGGCATCAAGGGCAGCCCCACCGCCGAACTCTACTTCGAGGACTGCACGATCCCCGAGGACCGCATCATCGGCGATGAGGGCACCGGCTTCAAGACCGCCCTGCAGACCCTCGACCACACCCGGCCGACCATCGGCGCGCAGGCCGTCGGCATCGCGCAGGGCGCGCTCGACAAGGCCATCGCATATGTCAAGGAGCGCAAGCAGTTCGGCAAGCCGATCTCGAGCTTCCAGGGTGTCGAATTCATGATCGCCGACATGGCGATGAAGGTCGAGGCCGCCCGCCTGATGGTTTACACCTCCGCCGCCCGCGCCGAGCGCGGCGAGAAGAACCTCGGCTTCATCTCGTCGGCGTCGAAGTGCTTCGCCTCCGACGTCGCCATGGAGGTCACCACCGATGCCGTGCAGCTCTTCGGCGGCGCCGGATACACCCGCGACTTCCCGGTCGAGCGCATGATGCGTGATGCCAAGATCACCCAGATCTACGAGGGCACCAACCAGATTCAGCGCGTCGTCATGAGCCGCGCGCTGCTGCGCTGACGTTACGCGCGTACCCTGACGCGCTCCAACGCCGAACGGCGCCCCTCGCTTTTCGTCGAGTGGGCGCCGTTTCTCGTCGAGTGGGCGCTGTATTTCGTCGAGTGTGCGTCGTATTTCGTCGAGTGGGCGCTGTATTTCGTCGAGTGGGCGCCGTTCGACGTCGAGTGGGCTCGCCGTACAACTGCTGACGTACCTGGCTCGGCGGAATCTGACCCAATGGTGGAACCGAATGGCCGCGCGCTGCGTCCAACTCGGCATGACAATCGAAGATTCCACCTCCCCGCCATCGCTGATCACTCGTCAGGACGCCATGTCCGTCGTCGGGATGTCCGCGGAACGTTTCGCCGCCGAGTTCCGTCGCGTGCGTGGCGGCGCGCACATCAGTCGAGCGGAGCTGATGACCGCTCGCGAACGCATTGTCGCGATCGCATCCCAGGCGCAGGGCAATCCGGTCGTTGCCGGGCAGGCGGCAATGGTGATGCACGGCGCGAAGTGGTTCGACGCCGGCTTCGAGGTCGTTCTCATCCGCGGCATCACCGCGTCCGGTCGCCCTGCTCTCGGGACGACCACGTGGCGACTGGACCTACCGGCAGAACACATCGTTACGATCGACGGAATCGCGGTCACCTCACCGATCCGCACCGCCTTCGACGTGGGACGGATCCAGCCGCGAATGCGGGCGATCGGACACCTGGATACGCTCGCCGCCGCCACCGGGTTCGACCTGGACGAGCTCGCGGAGTACGCCAAATCCCAGAAGCGAACTCGTCATGTGCGACAGGTGAGGGGGTTGGTCCCACTCGTCAATCCCCTCCGTGAATCGCCCCGCGAGAGTTCGACGGGGCTGTTCATGCACGACTGCGGATTGCCGACGCCGGTGGCCCAGTGCGAGGTGTTCAACGAGTACGGAATCCTGGTCGCTCGCCATGACTGGGCGTATCCCGACCTGAAAATCGCAATCGAGTACGACGGCGAGGACTATCATTCGTCGCCGGAGCAACAGGCGAGGGACGCGGCGCGAGATGCCGAATCAAACCGGCTGCAGTGGAAGGTGATCCGCGCCAACAACAAGCGGATGACCAGCGACCCCATGGGTCTCATCGCCGAGATCGCCGAGGCGATACATCAGCGCGGCGGCTACTACAGCTGATACCCACTCGACGAGAAAGGGCGCCCACTCAATGGGAATGGGCGCCCACTCGCCGGCCGCCTAGGGGGTGAGGGCCACGTACTTGACCGTCAGGTACTCGTCGATGCCTTCGGCGGCACCCTCACGTCCGATGCCCGACTGCTTGACACCGCCGAACGGTGCTGCCACATCCGACATCACGCCGCGATTGACGCCCACCATCCCGGAGTCCAACGCCGACGCCACCCGCATGCAGCGGTCCAGGTCGCGGCTGAAGAAGTAGGCCGCCAAACCGTACTCGGTCGAGTTGGCCGCACGGATGGCCTCGTCCTCGGAGTCGAAGGAGCTGATGACGGCCACCGGGCCGAAGATCTCGCCGCGGGTGACCGGGGCGTAGGCATCCACCTGATCGATGACGGTCGCCGGGTAGAAGTACCCCTTGCCGTCGGGGGCCTTGCCGCCCAACCGAACCCGGCCACCGTGGGCGACCGCGGTCTCGACCGCCTCGGCGACCTTGTCCCGCTGCGCGGCGCTGACCAGCGGGCCCAGGGTCACCCCGTCGTGGTAACCGGGCCCCATCCGCACCGCCGACATCTTCTCGGTCAGCTTCTCGGTGAACTCCTCGACCACCCCGGACTGCACCAGGAACCGGTTCGCAGCCGTGCATGCCTCACCGCCGTTGCGCATCTTCGCCATGAACGCACCCTCGACCGCCTTGTCGATGTCGGCGTCGTCGAAAACCAGGAACGGCGCGTTGCCGCCGAGTTCCATGGAGGTGCGCTGCACCCGTTCGGCGGCCTGCCCCAACAGGTTTCGGCCCACCGGGGTCGATCCGGTGAAGCTGATCTTGCGGATCCGGTCGTCGGTGATGATCGCCGAGGACACCTCCCGTGCATTCATCGTCGGCAGCACCGACAACACCCCCGCCGGCAGGCCGGCCTCGGCGAAGATCTCGGCGAGGACCAACATCGTCAACGGCGTCTCGTGCGCGGGCTTCACCACCATCACATTCCCGGCCGCGAGTGCCGGACCGATCTTGCGGGTACCCATGGCGAGCGGAAAATTCCACGGCGTGATCGCCAGGCACGGTCCAACCGGCCCGTGCGTCACCAGGATCCGGCCGGTGCCGGCCGGCGAGTGGGTGAACCGCCCGTCGATGCGGACCGCCTCCTCGGCGAACCAGCGGAGAAACTCGTTGCCGTACTTGGCCTCGGAGACGCTGTCCGGGAGGGCGCGGCCGAGTTCGAGGGTCATCAGCATCGCGAGGTCATCGGCTCGCGAGGCCACCAATTCGAAAGCGCGACGCAGGATCTCGCTGCGCTCGCGGGCCGGGGTCGCCGCCCAGTCGGCCGCCACCGCGGCGGCCTTGTCGAGGGCGCGGGCCGCGTCGGCCACCGTCGCGTCGGCGACCTGCGTCAACGGTTCCTCGGTGGCGGGGTCGTAGACGGTGAAGGTGCCGCCGTCGGATGCGGGCACCTCCTCGCCACCGATCCACAAACCGGTGGGTACGCCGTCGAGAATGGCCTGGGTGTCGATCACATCAGTGGTGGTCATGGTGTGTCCCTTCAGAATGGCAGTGCGACGACGGACTCGGTGCGACGTCGAGTGAGGGATTGCGGTCGAAGAACCCGAACGGCTTGAGCCAGAACGACACCACGTCGACGGGCATCACCGGCCAGTCCTCCGGCCGGGTGATGTGATGGATGCCGAAGACATACCACAGCACCACATCGGTGTTCTCGATCGGACGATTGTTCTTGGTCCACTCCGCCATCCCGGTGTCCCGGTCGGACTGGTTGACGAATTCCCCGGCCGGCCAACGCTCGTCGGCGCTGTTCGGTGTCACCCACAGGGTGTGTCCGATCACGGTGGCGCGCTGGAAGATCGGTGACGCCGGATCGAACATCGCGGGGAACGCGCCGGTCGGTGTCAGCTTGTACGCCGGATGCGCGCCGAGGCCGGTGGTGACGTTGGTGTTGACCACCTTCCAGCTCTTCTGGGTGGCGAAATCCGGGTCCTGCATCCCGTCCTGTTCGGTGCGCAGTGCCGTATTCGTGTGCACCAGAGATAATCCCAGCGGATTCCCGGGTCCCATCGGTTCGGCGACGGTCTCGGATGCGAACACCGTGTTGTCGGTGCCGTCGATGTCGAGATCCATGCGTGCCACCAGGAAGTGCTGGTGGAACGGCGCATACGTGCGGTTGTCGATGGTCGTGCCGTGCGGATTGGAGAGCACCCCCGGCGGCATCGGAGTGGTCACCATGATCCCGGTGGCCCGTACCTCACACTCGATGTTGCCGTCCTGATAGAACCGCCAGTACACCAGATACTCGTAATTGGCCACGGTTACATGAAAACTCACCGTCAGGCGACGCATGCGACGGACCTCGGCGCCGGCGTCGTGGTCGACATGCTTCCACAGGACCGCGTTGTCCTCTTCGTGAATGCAGATGGCGTTGGTGATGGTGTACGGCTCACCGGCGCTGTTGTGCAGCACCGCATCGAGGTAGCGGATCTCGCCAAGGCAGTCGCAGCCCAACTCCAGCGACGTCGTCATGAAGCCGAGGCCCCATTCGCCGATGTCGAAAGCGGTACGGCGGTAATGGTCTTCGCAGTGATCCCGGTAGGGCACCACCATCTCCGCGAAACTCAGTCGATGCGCCACCGACCGATCTCGGCCACCGTCGCGGTAACTCACCTGATGCAGGGTCATGCCCTCGCGATAGTTGAAACCCACTCGCAGGGACCAGTTCTGCCAGGTGAGTTTGTTGCCGTCCAACTCGAACGACGGTCCGTCGGGCTGGGTGATCTCCAAGGGCTTCAGCTCCGGCCGCGCGAATGTGTCGCGGATGCGCTGCGGAATGTGCCGCGGCACATACTCACCCATCACCTCCGGCGTCTCGAATCCGCCGGTGTCCTCGATGCGCAGCAGCTCCATCGTGTTCACGTCGATCACGCAGTGAAGTCCCGGAACGGGATTCGCATACGGGTTGGTGCCCTCGGCATCCTTGACCCAGGTGTCCGACCAGCCGAGCCGCCGGCCTCGGTACTCCTCGGGGATCAGTGCCCCGCCGTAGGTCCAGGTGTCCATGAACACCCGATCCAGATCGGTGATGCCACGAGCGGCCAGTGCCGCCTGGACATCGGGATGTGCGCGCAGCACGCGGTCGCATTCCTCGAACTCGTCGACGGTGAAATTCGCCTGGACGCCGGGGATGGCGTCGAACGACTCCACCGCCGAATCCGACAGTGAGACAAATGACTTGTAGGTGAGGTTGTCCCCGGTGTTGAAGCACACCACCACCGCGCGCCGCGGCGGCACCGTGCCGTCGGCGTCGAAGGCGGCGAGCTCGGCCTTGGACGGTTCGGCCAATTCGATGGAGGCATAACGCCATCCGTCGCCGACCCCCTGTTCGGCCGCCAACAGGGCGGTGACACTGCGGAATTCGTCGGATGACAGCGGATCAAGCGGGTACATCGACTCGGCCTCCTCAGGCGTTGTTCTTGATGGCCTCACACAGTACGGACAATCCCTCACGGAGCAGGTCCTCGCCGATCACCAGCGGCGGGAGCAGCCGGATCACGTTGCCGAACGTTCCGCAGGTGAGGATCACGACGCCGGCGGCGTGGCATGCGGCGGCCACCGCCTTGGTCAGCGCAGGATTGTGGTTCGACGCGCGCGGCGCATCCGGTGTCACCAGCTCGATCGCGATCATCGCACCACGTCCACGGACCTCACCGATCACCGGCTTGCCCTGCGCAGCAAGCTCATCGGCCAGCGACGAGAATGTCTCGCGGACGATCTCCTCGATCCGGCGGGCCCGCCCGGCGAGATCGAGGGTCTGCATCTGATCGATCGCGGCGATGCCCGCCGCGCACGCCACCGGGTTCCCGCCGTAGGTACCACCGAGGCCGCTGGGGTGCACCGCATCCATCAGTTCGGCGCGGCCGGTGACTGCGGCGAGAGGCATGCCGCCGGCGATACCCTTGGCCATCGTCATCAGATCGGGGACGATGGCCTCGTCGTCGCACGCGAACCACGATCCGGTGCGGGCGAACCCGGCCTGTACCTCGTCGGCGATGAAGACCACACCGTTCTCTCGGCACCACGCCACCAGCGTCGGCAGGAAACCCGGTGCGGGAACGATGAATCCACCCTCACCCTGAATGGGTTCGATGATCACCGCGGCCAGTTGGCCTGCACCGATCTGCGTCGACATCAGCGAGATCACGTGCTCGGCCGCGGCTACACCGTCGTCGCCGAACTGATCGCGCAGCGGATAACTCATCGGCATCCGATACACCTCGGGGGTGAACGGCCCGAAACCCTGCTTGTACGGCATGTTCTTGGCGGTCAACGCCATCGTCAGATTCGTCCGCCCGTGGTAGGCGTGATCGAAGGCGACCACCGCGTTCCGGCCGGTGGCCAGACGCGCGATCTTCACCGCGTTCTCCACCGCCTCGGCCCCCGAGTTGAACAGCGCGGTGCGCTTGTCGTGGTCACCGGGCGTCAGCGCGTTGAGCTTCTCCGCGATCTCCACGTACCCCTCGTACGGCGCGACCATGAAGCAGGTGTGGATGAGGTGCCCCGCCTGATCGGCGACCGCCGCCGCCACCGCCGGATTGGCCGACCCGACCGAGGTCACCGCGATGCCCGACCCCAGGTCGATCAGCGAGTTGCCGTCGACGTCGACGAGAACGCCGCCATCGCCGTCGACGGCATAGGTCGGCAGGATCGAACTCACGCCGGCGGCGACGCTCGTCGCGCGCCGCGCGCCCAGCTCCCGCGACCGCGGGCCGGGCAGTTCGGTCACCAGCCGCCGCTCCTGCGGAAGGCGGTAGGCGATCTCGGTCGTGGTGCTGGTCATGGGGCTCACCTCGTGGAGATTGTGGTGGATATGCGGAGCGCAAACGCGGTATGCCCAGTCTTCGCCCAATCCCGCGCCGCATGCGCCTGACGGTTTGTCGAACGATCTGCGAAGTGCACGCCATTTTGTCCAGTTCGCGTACGGTGGGGGGATGTCGACGTCGGTCCGCTGGCTTCTCGCTCAACGCCGCCTGGAACTCGAGTTACGGGGTGGCGCCGACGGCCTCGACCGGCCGATGGACTGCGCGGTGAGCTCCGAGTTGGTCACCGCCGCCGACTGGATGGTCGGTGGGGAAGTGCTGCTGACCACCGGCCTCCGCCTTCCCGACGACCCGCCGCTCCGCGAGCAATACGTGGAATCGCTCGCCGAAGTAGGCATCGCCGCCATCGGATTCGGCGTCGGCCTCGGCTACGAGGAGATTCCGCCCGAGATCTGCGCCGCCGCCGACCGCGTGGGTCTCCCGTTGTTCGAGGTGCCCTGGCACATCCCGTTCTCCGCCATCACCCGGGCCGTGCTCGACCACATCGCCGCGGGACGCTCGGCACGCCTGGTCGCGGCCACCCGCGCCCAGCCGAGGATGACCCGCGCGGCGGTCGCACGCGGCCCGGCCGCGGTCATCTCCGAACTCGCCGACGCCGTCGCGAGCCGCGTGATCCTGCTCGACGCCGCCCACGCCGAGGTGGCGGCCGCACCCGGCGGCGCTGCGGCCCCCGCCGACCTCGACCACGTTCGCACCCTCGCCGCCCGCGACCCCGCGTCGGCCGGCGCGGTCGTGGTGACCGATGATGCCACCGTCACCCTCGCCCGGATAGGCTCGTCGACAACCACATTCGGCTTTCTCGGGGTCGTCGGACCGACGCTCGACGAGGTCGCACGGATGCTCGTCGGACATGCCGTGTCACTGCTGGCGATCGAATACGCCAAGCCTCGCGACGTCCGCCGCGACATCGCCCGCGTGCAATCCGACGTCCTCGGCAATGCCCTCGACGGCGTCATCGGCGCCACCGCGCTGTCGATCCTCGAGCGTGTCGCCACCCCCGACGGCCGCGTCCGCGCCGTCGTGTACACCTTCGCCGACGACGTGTCCGCCCGCCGTGGTGCCGACCGCCTCGCCGACGAACTCGAGAGCCGATGGCGACCGGTGTTCGTCTTCTGCGACTGCGCCGAGGTGGTGGTGCTCCTCGACGGCGACGACCATGTGGACGTCGCCGTCGGAATGCTGAATCTCCTTGTCGCGCACGGACTATTGCGGGGTGGGATCGGACCGGCCGTCGCCCTCGCCGACGCCGACGGAGCCCCGCGCCCGGACGCGATCGCCGAGTCGGTGGCCCACGCACGGCTCGCCGCGCGCTCCGCCGCCACCGGCCAGCTCGTCGATCTCGCGGCTGCCCGATCACTGCTCGGCATCCCCGAGATCCGAGATGTGCTGGCCGACAGTCGAAGCCACCGCCTGCGCCCGATCATCGAGCATGATCGCGAACAGGGCGCCGGGCTGGAGGCGAGCCTGCTGGCGTTCCTCGAGGCCAACGGCAACTGGGGCGCGGCCGCGACGACGATCGGTGTGCATCGGCATACTCTGCGCAGCCGGGTCGAGCGGATCGAGGACATGCTCGGCATCGACCTCACCGACGCTCGGACCCGCGCCGAACTGCTGCTGATGATGCTGGGTGCCGACGCATGAGGTGGCTGCGCTCGCTCACCCTCCTCGCGGTCGCGCTGCTCGGGATCGTCGGCTGCGCCCGCGAAACCGGAAGCACCGCAACACCATCGACGTCATCGGGTATGACGGCCCCGAGTGCCGCGTCCTCGAGCACCGCGCCGGCCGACCCGGGCGCCGCCTACGTCCACCTCGGCGACAGCTACGCCGCGGGCACCGGCGTGCTCCCGGTGGTCGGCGGATCGCCCTTCCTGTGTCAGCGCTCCGCGCTCAACTTCGGCCACCTGATCGCGCAGCGACGCGACCTCGCGATAGACGACGTGAGTTGCGCGGGCGCGACGACCGCCGACCTCACCACCGACCAGTACTACGGCATCGGCCCACAACTCGACGCCCTCGGCCCCGACACCCGACTGGTGACGATGATGCTCGGCGGCAACGACGAGAACACCTACGGCGGCGCCGTCAGCAAGTGCAGCGACCTCGGCCGCGCGACCGGCGGCGTCGGATCACCATGCCGCAACCGCTACGGCGACGAGTTGACCGCACCCATCGACGACGAGATCCGCCCGGCCCTCACCGACGTGCTGCGCCAGATCCGTGAGCAGGCACCGAACGCGCGGGTCGTCATCGTCGGCTACCCGTGGATTCTTCCCGCCGCCGACGGCTGCTACCCGACGATGCAGGTCGCCGCCGGTGACGTCGGATACCTGCGCGACCTGCAGGCGACCCTCAATGACGCCGTCCGCCACGCCGCCGACGACACCGGTGCCACCTTCGTCGACATGGCGCCGGCCTCCGAGGGACACGACGCCTGCGCCGGGGCCGATCGGTGGATCGAACCCCAGCAGGGAAGCTCCGCACGGATCACCCTGCACCCCAACGCCACCGGACAGCAGGCGCTTGCCGATCGGGTCATGTCGGTTATCGGCCGGTGACCGGAGGCGTTGTCCACAGAGGGCAATCGATCCACAGATTCGCCCGTGCGGGAGCTGTGACGCCGCGGTGATGTCGTCCGGAGCGGCACACTCACCGCCATGAGTCTTGCCAATCTCGAACTCGCACAAGATCACTGGCGCGGAGTGTTTTCGTGGACGGAACTGTCGCGTCGGGGATTCAGTCAGGCGCAGGTCGCGCGCATGGTCCGAGGTGGTGATCTGCACCTGCTCCGGCGCGGGTGGTACGCCACCGGATACGCGCATCCGCTGGTGGTCCAGGCGGTGTCGGCGGGCGGGGTGTGCTCGTGTGTGACCGCCTTGGATCTGCACGGCATCTGGGTCGTCGCACGAGGAAACCGCGCGCACGTGCGCGCCCGGAAGGCGGCGCACAACGCCGGTGGACGACGATTCTGCAAACAGTTCAGTGGCCCCGAACCCGAGATCTACCCGCTCGACGACATCCCGACGGCACTTCGGCACGCACTGCGGTGCCTCGACGCCGAAGGGATCGTGGCAGCGTGCGACTCCATCTTGAACCAGGATCTTCTCGACATGGCCGACTTGGTGGCGATCTTCGCCACGGCGCCCCTCGACATTCGTGACCTGCTCGAACTCTGCGACGGCCGAGCACAATCGGGTACGGAGAGCATCGTTCGGCTTCGTTTCCGGGCGATGGGCCTCAGGTTCGATATACAAGTGAAGATCGTCGGTCTGGGGCACGTTGACTTCCTCATCGGCGACCGTCTGATCGTCGAGATCGACAGCATCGAGTTTCACGACAAGTCGCCCGAGCAACGCGAGGCGGATCGTCTGCGTGACGAGATCGCCCATCGGCTCGGTTACATTCCGCTGCGCATGTCCTACAACCGCGTGATGTTCGAGTGGAAGGACGCCGCCGAGACGATCACTGATCTGGTTCGCCGCCGCGAGCACCTCAAGGCCCTTGCCGGTCCACGCGAACTCGTCGCAGAGATCGACGCCGCAGTCGACGGTGATCCGGATGTCGATGACACGCCCAACGGGGATGACGAGGGTGACATCGGCGGCGATGAGTACTGGGACGATCCCGATTTCGAGGGATGTTGACGTCGCGGTCGGCCGCACGCCGATACAACCGGGATGGCTCAGGGGTCTCGCGTCAATAATTGTCGTGGGTGGGCGTATTCGTCCCGGTTATATGTGGGCTGTCGGGGTGGATACCCCGACGGTTGGGCAACGTGTGGCGTGTGTGGCCGGTGGTGCTG